>DJFN01000264.1:0-7275 GCA_002432085.1 Flavobacteriales bacterium UBA5871 | reverse complement strand
CCCAGCATCGGAGGAATGGCTCCTGGAAATGCGCCCACGAACACCGCCCACGGCGAAACGCGTTTCATCGGCGTATAAATAAAGACGTAGGAAATATAAGCGGCCAGTCCGAGCAGCATCGAAGCAAGATTCAGCTGGTAGAGCATCCACAAACCCGAAAGCAGGCAAAGCGTTACCACTGTGAGCGCTTCGTTTACGGTCATGGTCTTGGTAGGAAGCGGGCGTTTGCCGGTGCGGCTCATTAATACGTCGAGCTCGCGTTCCCAGATCTGATTCGAGCCGTTGGAAGCGGCCGTTACGAGCAAACCTCCGACCAGCAGCCAGGTGATTTCCAGCCCGTCGTTGCCGCCGACAAATAAGTACCCGGAAAGTGCTGAGATAATTACCAATGCGGACAACCGGAATTTCGTGAAATCCATGTATACTTTCACCTTCTTACCTATCGACATGACGCGCATTTTTGAATTGCCTGCAAATTTACGCTTTACAATTGATTCGGCGGCTACGTTTCGCTTCGATAATTACGACTTCGGCAAAATCCGTTAATCCTGACGATTATTCCCGGTTATTCCCTGGACCATCCGAATAGTACGAAGCGTTAAAAACCCGTTAGCAATACCTGAATTTGCTAATAGAAATCTCAGAATCAATTGAATGCGAAAGGCGGGCCGGTATGTGCTGTGAAGTCAGGGAAAACAAGGCCAAAACGGCTTATTCCCGAATCGTGCCCACTTATGCTGAAAAAGGCATGTACTGTTAATCGGTGGAAAACCGTGTTTTATTCTGTTCTACTTTTGTAAACAGATGCTCCTCACATGGGTCATCTCATTAGTTTAGGATCTAATCGGGTCATAGGTGTGTTAGTTTGAGGGGGGATGTGGTAAGCCTCCCTCTTTTTTTACCCTTGTTGAACCGAATGAAAAAATATAGGACAAGCTCCGTTCACTAATCAGAACGACAACCAACAATCAGAAGCGTCTTCTCGTCTGGAAGAGCTCATTTCGCAACCCGGCTGAAACGGCCGGTATAAAGCGGGACGAAACATCGCCCCAGCGGTAAGCCACCTGCGGATCGACGTAAGCACGGATGTGCCATTTAGGTAGATAATAGCTCACTTCGCAGCCCAGTCGTATCGTACGAACCGTCAATCCCTGACCGATACGATGTCCGTATTCCATCGGACGGTTGAGGTAATTACCGTACACGTTTCCTCCCCAGTTCACGGCTCCTTCATCGAATCCCTGCAGTTGGAACAAGCCATAGGATTTCCATGACCAGTTATTCCATTTGGTTTTTATCGCGTTTACTTCGACCAGCATTTCGGCGAAGTTACTACCCAGCGGATGGCCCGTCGGACGGCCGAGCTGACCGTAATTCTGTCCGGGATTGCTGTAAGCATAAGTATAAGGGCGAACGAAATTTCCTTCGATGCGGTAGAGGTGTGTACGATCGATATGGCCTTTGAATCCGATCTGAGCGCCGTATTTATTCGCCCACCAGCGGCTGCGTGCGCGGATTTCTTTCAGCACGAACTCATCCAGCGACAATTGTCCGTAAAAAATGAGTCTCGAACTGAAATTGTAGGAAGTATGCAAAGCCAGCAAGACGTTATCGGATGAGCCAAGGCTGTATTCCTGCGGACGGAAGAACACGATCGGATTCAGGTATTCGAGCTCGAAACCGCGGTTGTAAGTGCTGTCTTTCGGTTGGAAAAGGACCGTTTCGAACAGGGAAATGTTCCACTTTTGGGTGGCATTGAAGCTCAGGTAATGCGTCGTTCCGAATTTCCAGCGTCGTGCATCGGCCTGCATTTCGTGGAAAAACTGGTACAGCAATCCATATTCGAGTCGCCAGGCCGTAACGCGCATCATCGCAAACGGATTCGGTGCCGTCTGATCGCCCTGGATGAGTGAACGCGCTCCTTCGCCGAAAAACTGGTTGTCGATACCGGCCGCAATATGCAGCATCTTATTTGGCGTGTAGGCGATGCGCGCCCTGACGTCATTATACCAGAACCCGTTGTGATTGTTGAGCGGAACAAACGACGGATGTGTCTGATTAATTCCCTCGCGTGTACTCCAGCCGCTTGCCGCACTTACGCGCGCATACCATTTATTATTGAGAAGCGCTTCGGCGGAAAAGCCCGCGGCCGCGCGATAGAAAGTGTAATCGTTGTCGTAATGCAACGCCAGATCTGGATTTGGCATGATACGCAGGAAATCGGTTTTTGTATAGTAGCCGCTGCTATCCTTTATTGTCACACTTTTGCGAATGCCCGGCTGAATGGCGTCATGCACCGCATAATTTTTGGGAACACCCCATGCGTACGAGGACTGAAGGTCAGGAATGCTACCGACTAAGCCCTGGCTCCAGCCTGCGAGCGGGAAAAGCAACAGAAACGCGATATGGAACAGCACTCTCATCAGAAATCCGAATAATGATTGGTGAGCTGCGTTCGAATGCCGGCGAATATCCATGAGCGTTCGTAATCGGCAAAATCAGGAACCATTGCATGGCGGTAGCGGAAACCGGCAAAGATTTCCAGTCCGTAAGTGCGGTTGAAGCGATAGCCTCCTTCGACGAGTTGGTTGATCACTTGCTGGTCCGGCAAAGTCGTAGCGGATCTGTACAACGGCATCAGTACGCCCGGATCGACAGATTGTTTGAAATAATAATTCGTTTGCAGGTTCACGAACCAGTAGTTTTTCTGCCAGCCGAAACGGAACAGGATTTCATCGAATCCGGCGCTCATCGGATGTGCGATAGGAAGGTTGTACTGGCTGTAATTGAGTCGCGGATTGGACGATTGGTACGCATTATCGTCAGCATGATTGTATTCGAGCTGGAAATGGATCAATGGACTTGGGAACGGATAAACGCGTGCTCCGAGCTGGTAAGCCAGTGTGCTTTTCGCAGGATTCAATGCAAATTGTCCGTAAACGGTTGTTTTGAAGGTGTTCGCCACCGAAACTACGGCATCTGAATTGACGCGATTTCTCCACAGTCCCAGACGAAAATCGAGTCCCAAAACAGCGAAGGCATTTTCGTCTATACTTTCCTGCACGGTCGCAGCTCCGGGAAGCGGAACATAGAACAGCGGTGACAACGATTTTCTGGACAGTGAATCGCCGCGGAACCAGGTGCCGCCTTTGAACAAGCCGATGGAAAGCTGCGGAATTGGCTGGTAATAAATAGTTGCAAAGCTGAGTCCTTTGGTTTCATAGCTGGCTTCACCATTGGCACTGAAAGGAATGCGCAGCAGGTTGAATCCTTTGGCGCGAACGACCTGGAAATCCCATTTCGGCGACAATTTGTAGCGAACGCGGAAGTTGATCAGTCCGACGGAATGGTCCGACCACAATAAGCTGCGGTGTCCACTTCCTACAAATAAGGGCTGGTTTCCTAAGTGGAACGTCAGCTTTTCCGTAGCGAAGAAGCTCACCATTCCGGTAGCGAATGCGTAATCGTAGCCGGTTGTTTTGAAGGGCTTCGTTCTGGCCGCACCGGGAATGACCGCGTTGGCGGTCACGTAGTTCGAATCGATGGCATACTGTTCGCCGTGACGCGCTGCATAAGCCGCAAAATACGACGGCAGAAAAGCCTGGTTTTCGTAAAAGCTGGTGGTGAAAAAGATGCGTTTCCCGAGTGTTCCTTCCATTCGGATGCCACGCGTGTTCTGAGTTCTGCGTTTGGTCGAGTCCTGTAATTCGACGCCGTAGGAAAAGTCGAACAGCGGCGTGATCCACAGCTGAACATTTTCGGCTGTTACCTCAATGAGCTGTCGCTGGTAGAGAAAATGGCCAAAGCTCGAATAGCGTTTGCTGGAATCTTTCAGGAACGTGTAAATGCGGGCGTCGCTTTCGGAAAGCGGAAAAACTGCGGGACCTTTCAGCTGGGAAAACGCGGGAATGAATGCTGCGTCTTTGAAATCGGAGCCGATGGGAAGCATGCGCTGCTGGGCAAAACCGGAGAAGCTTAGCAGCAACGCGATCCCCAAAACCAACTTCGCAATAATGCGATAATGCAATATTGCAATATTAGTTTTTGGTTTTAGTGTGAGTATGGATTCGGATAGCCTCGCTGGAATCCATTCAGTTCTGTTCAATACCGCGTGCCTCTTTTTATCCATTCGAACGCGATTGAAGCAAAGCAGCGCCGGTCACCACAAAATGCGGATTTACGAGGCTTTCTTTATTGTAATATAAAGGCTGGCCGGTTTGCGGATGAACGACGCTTCCGCCCAGGGCTTCCATAATAGCTTGTCCGGCTGCGATATCCCATTCCATCGTCGGCGCGAAACGCGGATAAATATCAGCAATGCCCAGCGCCAGGTCGAAAAACTTCAGCGCACTGCCTTTTTTCAGGAACGTCAGTTCGCCGTGTGCAGCTTGCAGCTCGTTGATGAAATCGAGCGCAGCGCCGGCGTGTGGCGTCCGTGATGAGATCAGCACTAATGGCGAATTGGGAGCGACTTTCGGTTCGATAAACACCCAGCCCGAAGTCTGACCGATGTCGTCGAACGAAAGCAAAGCCGGGGGAATGAGCTTGCCGCCGATCAGGATCTTTCGGTCGACCGGCGCAACAATAATGCCCAGTACCGGTTGCCGGTTTTCCATCAAAGCGATATTGATAGCGAACTCGTCGTTGCGCTTGATGAATTCCTTCGTGCCGTCGAGCGGATCGACNNTTCCTTCGTGCCGTCGAGCGGATCAATGCACCAGTATTGTTTCCACTGACTCCGTTCTTCGAAATCGGCGTGTGTGGCTTCTTCCGTCATGATCGGCAAACCGGTTGCTCCAAGGTGTTTTTCCAGGATCGCGTTGGAGGCCAGATCGGCAGCTGTTACCGGCGTGCCATCGCTTTTGAGACGCGGCGAGAAACCATCGCGGTAAATAGTCAGAATTTCGGACGACGCTTCCACCGCTCCTGCCAGCGCAGCCAGTAAAAGAGGGTAGTGAGCGTTGTGTTCCATGCGGTTAAAAATACAAATTCTCAACACAAAGGAGCAAAGAGTTATTAGACACACTTACCCGGAAAAGAAGCAAAGGAAATCTCATCAGCATGTTCCTCTGTCTTCCGCTTACAGAAGGAAATTGGATGCAGGGCGTAAGAAACACCTGTATCGCCTTTGCTTCCTTAACCAAAGAGCTGCGCAAAAGACTTTGCTCCTTTGTGGAGCACTAATTCCTTTTAGCTGAAAAGACTTCCATTTGATGGTTTTGTGCCCGCAACTTTCACTTATCTTTGACTGCATACCAATCCAATTGCATGACGCCGAATAAAACACACAGCCGCATTCCCGATTTCCGGCTTTCGCCCACGGTGGATAAAGTCGGAGTGGAAGAACGGGTAGCGCGTTTCCAGACCAGGAGCATCAAAAACGCCTCGAAATTGCAGGGTCTGAAGCTGGCACTCAGCATGATCGATCTCACCACACTCGAAGGAAAAGACACGCCGGGCAAAGTGCAGCAGCTTTGTTATAAAGGCAGGCATTTGCACGATATCCATCCTGGTTTGCCAACGGTAGCCGCGATCTGCGTATATCCGTCGATGGTGGCGGTAGCTAAAAAAGCGGTGGAAGGATCGAACATCCGGATTGCTTCGGTTTCGACGGCTTTTCCGAGCGGACAAGCACCTCTGGAAATCAAGCTGGCCGACACGCGTTATGCCGTGGAATATGGCGCCGACGAGATCGACATGGTGATTTCCCGCGGGAAATTTCTCTCGGGCGATTACAGCTTTGTGTTCGATGAAATTGCAGCGATCAAAGAAGCCTGCGGACAAGCCCGTTTGAAGGTCATCCTGGAAACCGGTGAGCTGTCGTCACTCGATCAGGTGCGTCGTGCGAGCGATATCGCCTTGTATGCTGGCGCGGATTTTATCAAAACTTCGACCGGAAAAATTCAGCCTGCCGCAACGATGCAGGTTACGTATACGATGCTGTGCGCCATCAAGGATTTTTACCGCGCAACCGGCGTGAAAGCTGGAATGAAGCCTGCAGGTGGTATTTCGAGCGCAAAACTGGCGTTGCACAATCTTGTGATGGTGAAAGAAACATTGGGCAACGACTGGCTCAACAACGACTGGTTCCGTTTTGGCGCCAGCTCGCTTGCAAACGACGTGTTGATGCAGATCGTTAAACAGGAAACCGGACATTACCAGTCCGCCGATTACTTTTCAATTGATTAATACAGTTTCCCCCTTCGGAGGGGGATTAAGGGGGAGGATTCTCTCCGCATAAATAAAGCGTGGGAACATGGCAAAAGCAAAGACGGCAAAAACAACATTCGACTTCAACGGTGGCTGGGACTACAGTCCGAGCCCGGAAAGCATTTCGCATGTGAAGCTGAAGGAACGCTACGAGCTGTTTATCGACGGTGAATTCGTGGCGCCGCAATCGGGCAAGTACTTCGATACGATCAATCCGGCGACGGAAAAAAAGATCGCTTCGGTGGCGTGGGCCAACGCGGCGGATGTCGATAAAGCGGTCAAAGCGGCGCGTAAAGCTTATATAAATGTCTGGTCAAAAATGCCGGCAAGTGAACGAGGCAAATACCTTTTCCGGATCGCCCGGCTGATGCAGGAACGCGCTCGTGAGCTGGCCGTTATGGAAACGCTCGACGCCGGAAAAACCATTCGCGAATCCCGCGATGTGGACGTTCCGCTGGCGTGCAACCACTTTTTCTATTATGCCGGCTGGGCCGACAAGCTCGAATATGCTTTTCCAAACAGGACCGTTGCGCCGCTGGGTGTGGCCGGACAGATCATTCCGTGGAACTTTCCGCTGCTGATGGCGGCCTGGAAAATCGCGCCGGCGCTCGCGACCGGAAATACCGTTGTGCTGAAGCCTGCTGAAACGACACCGCTTACAGCTATGTTTCTCGCAGAGATCATCCGCGATTCGGGATTGCCGCCGGGCGTTGTGAACATCGTTAACGGACACGGCGATACCGGAGCGGCGATCGTCGATCATCCGGACGTTAATAAAATCGCTTTTACCGGCTCGACCAACGTCGGAAAGCTGATCCAGAAAGCGGTTGCCGGAACGGATAAAAAGCTAACGCTCGAGCTGGGCGGAAAATCGGCCAATATCATTTTCGACGACGCGCCGATCGATCAGGCCGTTGAAGGAATCGTGAACGGAATTTTCTTCAACCAGGGCCACGTTTGCTGTGCCGGATCGCGTTTGTTCGTTCAGGAACCGGTTGCCGACCAGGTCATTCAAAAACTTAAAGACCGTCTCGAAACGCTCTACGTCGGCGATCCGCTCGACAA
>DJFN01000012.1 GCA_002432085.1 Flavobacteriales bacterium UBA5871 | reverse complement strand
TTCGTAAGAATTCATAATTAAACTAGTTTGTTATTATTAAAAAAACCTGCTTAACACTTTAAACAGGAGCCCTGCCTACCGGCAAAGGCGGGTGCAAAGATAGGGATAAATTTCTTTCAGTGAACACCTTGCTGTGGAAAAGTGGCAGAGCTGTGCTTCCGGAACAAATCCTTCCGTTGAAAACCGTAACTTGTTATATGGAAAACGGAAAGCTTTTATACAAATATATATTCGTTGTCTGGATGCTTTGTTTCCTTTCCGCGTGTTCCGAAAAACCGCCACAGCCTCCTGTTAAACGTATTGCTTCACCTGTTGTTGCCGTTACCTATCGCATTTCCTCGGTTTCAGAACAAAAGACGGCAAACACCGATCACTTTCTGATCGTTTTCTTCGGCGGCAGCCGTTCGGCCTCAAAAGAGCTATCGTGGATCACCGGTTTTTCCGATACGGCGACCTTTTACCGAAAGGCAGGCGATTCCACCATGATCGTTTCACAGCAGCTGCCGTGGCGAAAAGCGGTTTTCAAAGCTAACGACAAACACGCTTCACTGATTCCCGATTCGCTTATGCCGGAGTTTGTGAACGAAACAGATACCATTCTCGGCTATGCCTGTCAGAAAGCCGTTTTCCGGAAAGACCAGCTGGAATGGGAAGTGTGGTTCGCGCCGAAGCTGCAATTGAAAGATTCCACCGGCGTGCTCATCGCTCATCCGGGCGTAAACGGAACGATCCTGAAAGCGATCCGGTCTTACCGACATCGAAACTATTATGCAGCGACGATTTACCAAGTAACGAGCCTCGAATTCGATCAGCCGGCATCACGTCTGAAAGCTCCCGTGGAAACTGTTTTTTACAGCGAAGAAGATCCGAAAGACTATTTCCTGAAAGAATTCGACAGCCTGACCGCCAGACAAGACAGCATTCCGTGGCAATTCAAAGACCGTTTTCTCGGCAAATGGCAATTCAATAACAGCCGTTCGGGATTGACGGTCGAACGCTACGGCGAAGTCTACGTGCTTTTACTCCATAACTACGACCCGTTGCGATTCCCATCCGATTTTTCCGATCCCGTCAGTGTGCGCTTTTACAAAGACAAGCTGTGGTTTTCATCCGGAAGCGTCTGGCATTGGCTGGCGTTTTGCAAGGAAGACCAGTTGTGTTCGAGCCTTTGCAGCGATTGTAAGCTCACACGAAAGAAATAACTCCCGACTCGAAACTATCAAAAACCATTCTAAATAAACAATTGACCATGATTCGCCCGGACGAATGAGCAGTCAATTTTTTTCTTATTCGTAAATTCGCGGAGCAGAATAATAGCCTGTAATAGAATAAAGAAAAGCAAGACTTCCTTAATTTATGAATACCTATCAAGAATACATCAAAGAAATTGAAGAACGCAAAGTTCAGGGACTTCACCCAAAACCGATTGACGGTGCAGATTTGCTGAGCGAAATTGTTGCACAGATCAAAGATTCGGGAAATCCGAACCGGAAAGATTCCCTTCAGTTTTTTATCTATAACACGCTGCCGGGAACGACTGGTGCCGCCGGTGTGAAAGCGAAGTTCCTGAAGGAAATTATTCTGGGACAATCCGTATTGGAGGAAATTACGCCTGCTTTTGCTTTTGAGCTCCTGTCGCACATGAAAGGCGGTCCTTCGATTGAAGTGCTGCTCGATCTGGCCTTGGGCAATGAGCCTTCTGTTGCAAAACAAGCGGCTGATGTGCTGAAAACACAGGTGTTCCTCTACGATGCGGATACCGATCGTTTGAAAGAAGCTTTTCACAATGGAAATGCCATTGCGAAAGAAATCCTCGAAAGCTACGCAAAGGCCGAGTTTTTCACGAAGCTTCCGGACGTAGCCGAAGAAATTAAAGTCGTAACCTTTATCGCCGGCGAAGGAGATATCTCAACCGATTTGCTCTCTCCGGGAAATCAGGCGCACTCACGCTCGGACCGCGAGCTTCATGGGAAATGTATGATCACTCCGCAGGCACAGGAGGAAATCAAAGCCTTGCAGGCACAACATCCGGACAAAAGCGTGATGCTGATCGCCGAAAAAGGTACGATGGGTGTTGGTTCTTCCAGAATGTCGGGAGTAAACAACGTAGCGCTCTGGACAGGAAAGCAGGCAAGTCCTTATGTTCCGTTCGTGAACATCGCTCCGATCGTAGGAGGAACGAACGGCATTTCTCCGATCTTCCTCACGACGGTTGATGTAACCGGTGGTATCGGTCTCGACCTCAAAAACTGGGTGAAAAAGCTGGACGCAAACGGCAACCCGGTTCGCAATGAAAACGGTGAGCCGATCCTGGAGCAAGCGTATTCCGTTGCAACAGGTACGGTGCTCACGATCAACACAAAAACAAAGAAATTATACAACGGAGACAAAGAGCTGATCGACATTTCGAAAGCTTTCACTCCGCAGAAAATGGAATTCATCAAAGCCGGTGGATCCTACGCAATCGTTTTCGGAAAGAAAATCCAGACGTTTGCGGCTAAAACACTCGAAATCGAAGCTCAGGTCGTATTTGCGCCTTCCAAAGAGATTTCTCACGAAGGACAGGGCCTTACAGCTGTCGAAAAAATCTTCAACAGAAATGCAGTTGGAATTACAGCTGGCAAAGTATTGCATGCCGGTTCCGACGTGCGTGTAGAAGTAAACATTGTTGGTTCACAGGATACAACAGGTCTGATGACGGCCCAGGAATTGGAATCCATGGCTGCAACGGTGATTTCACCGATCGTTGACGGCGCTTACCAGTCAGGTTGTCACACCGCGTCGGTTTGGGATAAAAAAGCACAGGCCAATATTCCTAAGCTGATGAAATTCATGAACGACTTCGGTCTGATCACGGCGCGTGACCCGAAAGGCGTTTACCATTCGATGACGGACGTGATCCACAAAGTGCTCAACGATATTACCGTTGACGAGTGGGCGATCATCATCGGTGGCGACTCGCACACACGTATGTCCAAAGGTGTGGCTTTCGGTGCCGATTCAGGTACGGTGGCCCTTGCGCTGGCGACGGGAGAAGCTTCCATGCCGATCCCGGAATCCGTGAAAGTGACGTTCAAAGGAGCGATGCCGGGTTACATGGACTTCCGCGATGTGGTTCACGCTACACAAGCCCAGATGCTTCACCAGTTTGGCGGCGAAAACGTCTTCCAGGGCCGAATCATCGAGGTGCATATCGGAACGCTGACGGCCGACCAGGCATTCACCTTTACCGACTGGACGGCAGAAATGAAGGCAAAAGCTTCCATCTGTATTTCCGAAGACGACACCTTGATCGAATCGCTGGAAATTGCGAAAGGCCGTATCCAGATTATGATCGACAAAGGCATGGACAATGAGAAACACGTTCTCCAGGGCTTGATTAACAAAGCGGACAAGCGCATCGCTGAAATCAAATCAGGCGAGAAGCCGGCGCTTACTCCGGATGCAAATGCGAAATACTACGCCGAGGTTGTCGTTGATCTGGACCAGATCGCTGAGCCGATGATCGCCGATCCGGACGTAAACAACGCCGATGTTTCCAAGCGATACACGCACGATACCATCCGACCGCTTTCCTTCTACGGAGGCGACAAAAAAGTAGACCTCGGATTTATCGGCTCGTGCATGGTACACAAGGGCGATATGAAAATCCTCGCTCAGATGCTGAAAAACGTCGAAGCACAGAATGGCAAAGTCGAGTTCAACGCACCGCTTGTAGTTGCTCCGCCAACCTACAACATCGTTGATGAATTGAAGGCTGAAGGCGACTGGGAAGTATTGCAGCGCTACTCCGGCTTCGAATTCGACGACAACGCTCCGAAAGCTGAGGCGAGAACAGCATACGAAAACATGCTCTACCTTGAGCGTCCGGGATGCAACCTCTGCATGGGTAACCAGGAAAAAGCAGCAAAAGGCGATACGGTTATGGCAACTTCTACGCGCCTCTTCCAGGGACGTGTAGTAGAAGATTCCGAAGGCAAAAAAGGAGAATCCCTGCTTTCGTCTACGCCGGTTGTGGTATTGTCGACTATCCTCGGAAGAACACCGACGATCGAAGAATACAAAACAGCAGTAGAAGGCATCAACCTCACGAAGTTTGCGCCGCCGCACAAGCAATTGGTAGGATAATTTCCAGTCATATAAAACAGAAAAGCCCGATCGTTTGTTCGGGCTTTTTTATGAAGTAGAATTAGCGACTGTGTTATTTCCAGTATCCCATCAAATAGTCGTCGATTTGCTTTTGATCTCTTAAATCAAAAAGCTCCAGGCTGGTCCAGTCGATCAAGACCATTTTACATTGTTCGCCTAAATCAGTAAAGACTGATTCAATTGAATCTTTTTGTCGAACAGAAATAATCAGGTGAGTTGACAACCAGATGTTTTTCACACATTCCTGCTCTGTGTCAAAAAAGACCGTGAAATTTGAAGAGCCGTATGCTTTTGTCAATCCGGTTTCGCAATCCAAAATTTTACGACCGTTATAGCGTATGTTTTTTGCCTTTTCAAATCCAGAATCTGTCAGCATTCGTTGCAAATAGTCTGTTCGGATTTCCCTGGAAAAAGTCGTTACAGGCATTGGGCCTCGTCCAAATGTTTCAGTAAATCCGGAATCTGTCCCTGAATGAGTTGCAAGGTCATTAATTTGATCGATGGTTTTCAAAATATGTTCTATGTTCTCAGATGGAACAATTTCAATCTGGCAATAGTCGTCCTCCCAAAATGAAGGCAAATAGTCAGCCTTAGCTTCATCGTTTGAAGCAGGCTCCTTTCGGAATAGTTTGAAGAAGTCGGATAGTTTCATTTTCAGGTCAGCATACGTTTTGACGAAAGTACTATTTCCGGCTCTTTCACATCGCGCTTTTTTCGTAACCTGTTGATGGTAACCTCTTCATCGATAAAAAGCTGTTAATTGTCCTAAATAGTTGACTATTATAAGCTCTATAACGGTTATTATACCTAAATTAAGCGTGTAGAAAATTTAATTATGGCTGTTTTCGATTTAGACATGATCAAGGCGGTATACGCCCGATTCCCGGAACGTGTGGCAGCAGCCCGCAAAATTGTTGGGAAGCCTTTAACTCTTTCTGAAAAGATCCTTTACGCCCACTTGTGGGATGGCAATGCCACGACGGCGTTCGAACGGGGGAAATCATACGTGGACTTCGCTCCGGACCGTGTAACGATGCAGGATGCGACCGCACAAATGGCCCTTTTGCAGTTCATGCAGGCCGGTCGTGCGAAAGT
>DJFN01000095.1:10197-11775 GCA_002432085.1 Flavobacteriales bacterium UBA5871 | reverse complement strand
CATCGATCACGCTCAGACAGCTGTCTTTGAGATCGTCGTAGTAATGATTGTTTTCCGGAATGAAGAGCTGGTTTTCCACCCGTTCGAGCTGTGTTACGAGTTCGCGCATCGGCTGCACGATCTTGCGAAGCTCCATCAACTTGCGTTTCTGCCATTCGATCTGTCGCAGCGTGTCGCTTTTGACGTAACGAACGATCAGTTTTTCCATGTCTTCGATCTTATCTGAAATTTCATCCACAACCTCCATGTAGTTGTCGATGATGGCCTCCAGCATACGAAACAGCAGATAATCCGGGCCTTTGAAGCGCAGTTTTCCTTTCCGCATTTCGAGTCGCTCGCGTACATCCGGGAAGTGGTCCGAGCTGCGTTCCTGAAAGGAAATCAGGTAGTTTTCGCCCATGATGAAGCTGATACGATCTTCTTTGAGCGTAAAATTCTCCTTGCTCTCCGGTAGCGCCGAAACGATGGAAAAGAAAATATAGCCGGGATATTCTTCCAGTCGCGGTCGTTTCGTGCCTTTGAACATATCCTCAACTGTCAGCTTATCGATTCCCAGGCGGTCGCACAAATGCGTGATCTGCTCGCGATCGGCCATGGAATGATAGTTCAGCCAATGCATTTTTTCGGGCAGGAGCTCTGGCCGGAAATGTTCGGCAAAGTAAGCCTCATTCTCCCTCGTAATGGTCAGTATCTCAGAATCGTATTGGTAATGCTGGACCGGTTTTTGCTGCATAGTGTTCGTCTTCCGGATCTAAATTAAACAATAACCTATGAAAAACCTCCTGCTTCTTTTCGTTTCTCTGATCTCGCTTTGGCCTGTTTTCGCACAGGACACGCTTTACGCTACCGTTCACGTCATTTACGGCTCCAAACCTAAAGCTGAAGGCGAAGGCAATTGGTTTGGCGGAAAATGGGGTGGTCATATCGGATTGGAAATCGCGCCGGATACCGTTATTCATTTCAATCCCGGCTGCGAGTTCACCATTCTTCGCCGAAAAGCCGGACCGGGAACTTACCGATCTTCTACTGTAGAAAGTTTCTACTGCACATTCGGCTGCGATATGGTCAAAACACTGCAGGTGCGCATTCCCATCACAGCTGCCGGCCGCGACAGCTTAAGAGCGATCAGCGAACGATTTCTGGAAGAAGCGCCCTACCCTTATGCGTTTTACGGAATGCGCTGTACGGCTGCTTGCTACCATTTGCTATCGGTAGCTTCCGTTTTCCCAGAGAAAAGCGAAGGCAAAATGATCCGGAAGTTTTTCTATCCGCGGCGATTGCGGAAATTTCTGTTGCGGAAAGCGCGAAAAAACGATTGGTTGGTCACTCGAACAGAAGGGTCGGAACGGAGAAAATGGGACCACGACTGATCAGTGTGAGTGTGATTGCATCAAAAATAAAACCAACATAAAATACTGAACCACAACACCAAAATGTAATATTACATTATTGCAAAAAAGCAATAGTGTGTTTTAGATTTCGAGCCACATAGCAATGGTAATAGTGTAAGTTTGGGTGTGAGCGTAAGTGTGACAATCCCCACCAAAAAATATTCGCGCCAATTCGTTAATTCGCGGG
>DJFN01000095.1:0-10100 GCA_002432085.1 Flavobacteriales bacterium UBA5871 | reverse complement strand
GAAATCCTGCGTACGCGGGAAATTCCCGTATACATTCGAAAACGGCAGCGTGAATTTATCCAGGAACGTTACCTGTTGGATTTCCTGACCGGTGAGCATTTTTTTCGTGTCACGGATCTGCACGAACAACACTCCTGAGGTATTTTCCCGGATCCAGTGACGCAACGCGAACAGCCACTGCATAGAGGTTTTCACTCCGAAGTTGTCGCGCGTTCCGGCATCCATCACCTGGATCGAAGGCGAAGTCGGCAGCGTCACCATCGGCANNAATCCGTAGCACGCTGGTGTAGCGCATATTATCGACGTTGTTATTGCGCAGCAGCTGGTGAATATCGACGTTTTCATACGAGCTTGACATGCCGGCCAGCATGGAATTGTTCTTCGTCATGAAGTTCAGCGGCTGCGATGAAATGAACAGTCGCCGGCCATCGTTCACGATCGTCGGCGAATAGATGATCACCGGAATTCTCCCCTGCTGTTCGGGCTTTTTATAATACGCGAGCTCGTGGTTCATCACGTTATCCGTGTTTTCGTTCAGATCGCCTTCGAAAGCCATTCCTCGGTCGTAATTGTAGGACGTTCCGTTTCCGGAGCTCCTGTGATAGCGAAAAAAAATGTCGTTGGTCGACGCCGCAAAACTGAGCTTGTTCAACAGATCTTCCGAGATCGCAGCGTAGTATTTCGGATCGTTCAGATCGATCTTTTTCCCATATTGCTTTTCCAACAATAAAGCCCGGTAATAACTGGCGCCGATCATCCCGCCGGAAGCGCCCGTGATAACAGCCGTGTGGCCGGTGAAACGTCCGCTCGAAACGGAATCGCAGTAGCGCATCACTTCGAAAACCCAGGCTGCACTGCGCGATCCACCACCGGAAGTATTGACAAGAATCAGCAACGGCTTCTGGTCGCCCGTGCGTTTTTTCCAGTTGTTCAACAATTGGATATACGCCAGCGAATCGCTCGAGCAAACTTTTTTGTCGGAACAATTCTCGATGATTGCCGCGTTGTTATACGGAACGCGCTTATCGAAATCGTAATTGAGTCCATAAGCCTGATTTTCAAACTGGAAAACGTTCCATTCTTCCGAACCGAGGTCCATTCCAACGAACACAACGATAATCAGCAGGTACGTCCAGCCTTTCATCCAGGAGATCAGTGCACTGAAAAGCATCAGGATGATCGTCAGGAGCAGAACGATGCTCATTGCCGCAGGAACGTCGAATACCGCAGCGCCGCCAAGCAGTCCCAGCAAAACGAAGGTTACGACGGTTGTGATCTCGAACACCGTGGTCGAAATGCGGTTCTGAGCGAATACATTCTGTAACAATGTCGCACTATAATGTCGCGTGGAACGACACTGCTGCACCCGGAAATTGCGTCCGAAGTACCAGTAAAGCGGATTTTTCGCATCAGCGGAATAGCGCATCGTTTTTCCCTGACTGAGCCGTGACCAGCGTGGTTGCTGACCGTTCGGATCTTTCGTTCGGATAAGCAGATCGAAGAAATTCTTATTCGTCGGGAAGAAATAAGCGATCGAAATACCGATAAACAATAAAAATCCGATGCTGTAGGCAACGATATAGCCGGCTATCTGTCCTGAAGTCGCATATTCTTCCACCCGCTGAAAACGAGCCATGGAAACGAGGTACACGATATTGAAGGTCATCGGAATAACCGCATTGTTCATGCAAAACTTCACGAACGGCTTGTGAACGGTCGCCAGGAAAGGAAACCGCGGCCCTAGCCGGATGTAGCTGTAGGAGTTGAACGCCATCGTCATTCCCCCCAGTGAAAAGCCCAGTAATCCGAACGACCATATATTCACTGTTCCCTGGTACTCAGGCGAAAGGAAGAGAAAAGGAACGCCAAATGCCCTGCCGAGCTGATCGGTCACCACCGCAAAGAAAAACACCCAGTAGAACATGGCTACCAGGTTGTACTTCAAATGACTGAAGATGAGAACAAGTGGAAAAAAGTACCGTACCGAGTTGAAACCCTTCCGGAAGCGTTCTTTTTTGGACATATCCTAAAAATACGATTCCTTTTCAAACACCGCAATGGCATTTGATAAAATCCGCAACAAGATAAGCCAGCGTTTTTCCAACAATGATTTCTTCGCGTTCCGTTTGCGGCGCTCCTTCCGGCAGATGCAGGTAGCAAACCTGTTTCAACCCAGCCATTTTCCGCACATAATGACGCGCTTGTTCAACCGTAATGCCACTTGGCGTATAAGCGCTGCTCGGCATAAAAGCCATGCTGTCGAGATCCAGCTCGAGNNGTTTTGCAAACGGTCGGCAGCTTTGGCTACATCTTTATAAAAGCAAGAAGGATCGTCTATCCACGATTCAAAAAACGTCGTATGCGCTTTCATTTTATCCAGTCGCTGCAGGATCGCTTCATTATTATACGACTCGTGCAATCCGAGCACCGTATAGTGTTTCAGCCATTCTTCCTGCCAGGCATACGTGAACGGATTACCCGAATGACGTCCTTCCGGATTGCGTGTATCGGCATGAGGATCAAGGTTGATGACCGAAATGGATTGCTGCAATGCTTTACTCGTTCCTTTGATCAGGCCGTAGGCATTGTTGTGTCCGCCACCGATCACGATCGGAATACCACCGAGATTCACCACTGACTCTGTCCAATCGGCAACAAGCGCATCCAATTCATTTACAAGATCCTGCAACGAGCTTCCTGAAGTAGTTCCTGAAGGTTCGATATAACCGTGTAGAGCAATCGTATCGCCCTTCAGGTAGCGGTTGCTCTGAGCAGACATAAAACGTTGAATGAAAGCAGCAAACGCTTTATCCGAGCCGCCAAATCCGCCGTTCGCCCGCGGACCGGTGTCTTCCGCTATGCCTAAAATATGGTAGCGACAGGAAGTCCACGCATCGTTATCGCGGAACACAACCTGTTGTCCGAGACGCGTTTCACCTTCGCGAGCGCTGATCCAGCGGGAATCGGGCAGGCAAAACCGGAAATGATCACTGTGCTTCATACTGCTGTATTAATTCCATAAAATGTACCGGCGGCGCGATCGGACGCATTGTGGCTTTGGCTACGAAGACCAGCGTTGTTTTCGCGCGGGAAATTAACTCTCCGGCCGGATTGTGGNNCTTCAACGATGTTCGTTGTGACTGTCAGCTCATCGTCGTACAAAGCCGGACGGTTGTAATCCACTTCAAAACGACTCACGGGCAGCATGACGCCTTCTTCTTCCAGCGCGCGGTATGACATACCCAGCGAACGCAGCGCTTCCACCCTCCCGACTTCAAAATAGGAGGCGTAATTGCCGTAATAGCAATAGCCCATCTGGTCGGTCTCGCCGTAACGGACACGGATTTTCGTCTTATGAGAGAAGGCAACTTTCATCTGCTGAGCACGATTGGATTTACCGGCTAAAAATCGGAACAATTTTTCACACAAACAGTTCTTTCTCCGTCATAAAAAATTGCTATGTTCGCCTAACAATTTAATCGGCTTGTCTTTTTAAAGAATGTTTTCGTCGAACATGAAAGCGTCGTAAAGGGATTATTAAATTCTAATTAAAGCATCACTTAAACCGAAGTAAAACATTTCAAATAATCAACCCCTGCGGGATTTTTTTTTTCACTTTTTTCTGTAAATATTTGCTCCTGTCTAAAGTTTCCCCCGTGCCCGCTATGCACAAGAGCTTAATTGTACGACACTAATTGATTTAATAAACATAACAAGCTAAAACTGTCCGTTCGAATGAGTGCCAACCATGACGCTGTATGGAATTCTTGTCTGCGAGTGATTAAAGACAACATCCCGCTCCAAGCTTACAAAACGTGGTTCGAACCCATTGTTCCCGTTCGCATTGAAAACAATGTACTGATGATCCAGGTTCCTTCCCACTTCTTCTACGAGTGGCTCGAGGAACACTATGTCACTTTGTTGAAAAAAGTGATCAAAAAAGAACTGGGCGCAGAAGGGCATCTGGAATACAGTATTGTTATGGAAAACAGTGCGAGCAATTCCGCACCTTACACAGTAAAGCTTCCGGCATCCAACAGCAAAGCGGTGAAAAACGCTCCTGTGAACATGCCGATCAATATCAGCGATAACCCGATCAAAAACCCGTTCATCATTCCCGGGCTGAAGAAAGTCAATGTGGATTCCAATCTGAATCCGGCGTATTCTTTCGAGAACTTCGTGGAAGGTGACTGCAACCGTCTGGCTCGCTCTGCGGGTTACGCCGTTGCCAACAAACCGGGCGGAACGGCTTTCAATCCGTTGCTGATCTACGGTGGCGTTGGTTTGGGTAAAACGCACCTTGCACACGCTATTGGCATCGGTATCAAGAACCAGTCGCCGAACAAAACCGTTCTCTATGTCGGATCGGAAAAATTCGCACACCAGTTCATCGATGCGCTGAAAAACCAGACAACAAACGACTTCATCCATTTCTACCAGATGATCGACGTACTGATCATCGACGACGTGCAGTTCTTCTCAGGAAAAGAGAAAACGCAGGATGTGTTCTTCCATATCTTCAACCATTTGCACCAGAACGGCAAGCAGATCATTCTGACTTCCGACAAACCGCCGGTGGAAATGCAGGGAATGGAACAGCGTCTGCTTTCCCGCTTCAAGTGGGGATTATCGGCCGATCTGAGCACGCCCGACCTGGAAACGCGTATCGCGATCATGGAGAAAAAGATGTATGGCAACGGTATCGAGCTTCCACGCGAAGTAGTTGAATACCTCGCTTACAGCATCAACACGAACATCCGTGAAATGGAAGGCGCTCTGACTTCCCTTCTCGCCCAGGCTTCCCTGAACAAGAAAGCCATTACGCTGGAGCTGGCAAAGCAGATGATCGACAAGTTCGTGAAAAACACGGCCCGCGAAGTTTCCATCGACTACATCCAGAAAGTGGTGTGCGATTACTTCGACCTGCCGATCGAAATGCTGAAATCCAAAACGCGTAAGCGCGAAGTGGTACAGGCCCGTCAGATTTCCATGTACTTCTCCAAGAAGATGACTAAATCTTCCCTGGCAAGCATCGGGGCGCACTGCGGCGGCAAAGACCACGCAACGGTACTCCACGCATGCCGCACGGTAACGAACCTTTCGGAAACCGACAAACAGTTTCGCGTGTACCTGGAAGACCTTGAAAAGAAATTGACTATTCAATAATATTCGGCCCCGACAGTTATCATCGGGGCTTTTTTATTCACTTAAAGCACAAAAACCATGAATCCTCCTTCAAGCGATCTTATTCTTTACGGCGTTATCGGCATTTTCGGACTGCTGCTTATTATCAAATCCTTTATCATCGTTCGCGAGCAAACGGCTGTCGTTATCGAACGACTCGGAAAATTCCAGCGTGTGGCACCTCCGGGTTTCGGCCTCATTATTCCGTTTATCGATCGTAAAGCCGCTCTTGTGAACCTGCGCGTACAACAGCTCGACGTAACAATTGAAACCAAATCCTTCGATGATGTATTCGTGAACCTGCAGGTTTCCGTACAATACCAGATTGGCCGGGCCAATGTTCAGACGGCTTATTACTCGCTCGACAATCCGAAAGGACAGATCGCTTCCTATATCTTCGACGACGTTCGTGCGGAAGTACCGAAGCTCGAGCTCGACAACGTATTCGCCAAAAAAGAAGATATCGCGATGGCTGTTCAGGAAAACATCTCCGAAAGCATGGAAATCTTCGGTTACACGATCATCAAAGCGCTTATCACCGACATCGATCCGGACCACAAGGTGAAAGAATCCATGAACCGTATCAACGCCGCCAAACGTGAAAAAGAAGCGGCATTGCAGGAAGCGGAAGCGAAAAAGATCCGCATCATCAAAGAAGCGGAAGCCGAAGCAGAAGCCAAGCGACTGGCCGGAGAAGGTATCGCTCAGCAGCGACTCGAGATCGTGCGAGGTTTCAAAGAATCTGTAGAAGACTTCCAGAAATCATTGCAAACCGTTACCCACGAGGAAGTCATGCAGTTCGTACTCATGACACAATACTTCGACACGATCAAAGACATCGGTGCAAACTCCAAGAACTCGTCTATCCTGATCCCGCACTCACCGGGCGCTATGAAAGACTACCAGCAGGAAATCATTCAGGGAACCTTTCTTGGGCAGAAGCTGAATGACAACACGAAAGACGCTTAATCAGGATTCTGTCTCTTTAAAAACATAAAGTTCCAGCAAAACTATACGAAGAGCATTCGAATACTAAGTAAAAACTTTCGGCGGTTATCCGCGGAAGCCAATCTTAATAAGGCAAATACTCGAAATACCCGTTCGTGATATAAAGCGTATCACCGATCACACCGCGGGAGAACTTCGCATGGAAGAATCCGCTCATTTTTTCCGTTGTCGTATTGTGTGCGCTGATGGTATAAATACCTGAAGAAAGCGTCGGATAATTCACTCCGTTGTACGAAGCATACGAGCCGGTTGGATTCATAGCAAATGTGCCTGTCATTCCCGAATTTCCAAGGTTCATACGAACGTCGATACTGTCATTGCCTACGCGCAGACTCCAGTTTCCATTCACTGTCAGCTCACGTATTGAAGCACTGAGCTCTGTTTCGCTGTCGCCATAAAGATTCACTGTAAAACCGGCAGATGGGAACTCCGTTGAAGGACACGGTCCGCAGCTTCCTCCGCAATCGATCTGTGTTTCTCCCGGGTCGAGCTGACCGTTCATACAGGGATTGATTTCAGGGTCTTTGTCTTTCTTACAGGAAACTGTCAACAGCAAGCCTGTGAAAAGTATGGCGCTTAGGGTTCGAAACTGCATATACACGTGGTATTTTTGTCAAAAGTAAGTAAAAGACGCTGACAAAACCAGGCACATATCGCACGATCGAACAAATCAGTGAGGGATTCTACAAAGAAAAAGGATCCCGCTTCCTGGCATTTGCTGTTCCGTGTAAGACCGAAGAGCAGGCTAAAACATTGCTGGCCGGCTGGCGGAAAGAACATCCGCAGGCCGTTCATGTCTGTTATGCCTTTCGGTTCGGAAGCGATAAAAAACGCTTTCGTTCCAGCGACGACGGCGAGCCTTCGAACACTGCCGGGCCGCCAATCCTGGGACAAATTCAATCGTTCGACGTTACGAACGTGCTGGTTGCTGTCGTGCGCTATTATGGTGGAACGANNACGCGAGCGGGTTGGTGAACGCCTACCGAACGGCGGCTAAAGAAGCGCTTGAATCAGCTACAATTGTCGAACAGGAAGATGCTTACACGATCGAGCTGCTCTTTTCCTACGACGCTATGCCAACCGTGATGTCAACACTGAAAGCGCTACAGCTGCGCATTACCGAACAACAACTCGAGCTTTCCTGCCGCATCGTCTGCGAGCTGCCCGTTTCCAACGAAGCCGGCCTGAACAGACTTTCGGGACTGGAAGGCGTAACACTCATTCAACATGGAATTAAAGCATAAAGCATTATTGGAGGAATTGATCGCCATTCAAGGCGTTTCCGGCGACGAAGGCCGGATCAAAGACTTCCTGCTCGATTACATCGACAAGAATAAACAACACTGGAAAGTGGTTCCGGAAGTTATTCACGGGCCCAGATTCCAGGATACGATCATCCTTGTATTCGGAACACCGCGCACCGCTATTTACGCACACACCGACACGATCGGTTATTCGGTTGGCTATAACAAAGACCTCATCCGTGTAGGCGGACCGCGCAACATTGAAGGAACGGCGCTTGTCGGTAAGGACAACGAAGGCCCATGCGAAGCTGAAGTACTGATCATCGAAGATGAGCAAGGCGGAATGCGTGTCAATTACGTTGCCGAGCGC
This sequence comes from Flavobacteriales bacterium UBA5871, assembly GCA_002432085.1. Classification (GTDB taxonomy): domain Bacteria; phylum Bacteroidota; class Bacteroidia; order Flavobacteriales_D; family Crocinitomicaceae; genus Fluviicola. Next base: position 2,294 of record DJFN01000095.1, on the reverse strand, counting down.
GAAATTGCTCGCGGAACACTGCTGTCGTTCAAGCCGAACTTCCGCGAAACGGAGGAATACATTCAATCGCCTTACATGGACAACCGTCTTGGTGTCTGGACGGCCTTACAAGTTGCAGAAACGTTGGACAACGGTGCAATCGTGTTTTCTACTTATGAAGAACACGGTGGAAACTCGGTCGGGAATTGTGCCCGTTATTTGCTGAAAAACTACGGCGTTTTACAAGCGCTCATCTGCGATATTACATGGGTAACGTATGGCGTTGTTCATGGTGCCGGCGTTGCGATTTCCATGCGCGACAGCATGATCCCGAGAAAAAGCTACCTCGATCGCATTATTGCCATTGCTGAAAAATCCGGTGTTCCGTTTCAACTGGAAGTAGAATCGGCAGGTGGAAGTGACGGATCGGTGCTGCAAAAATCGGATCTGCCGATCGACTGGTGTTTTATCGGCGCGGCGGAAGACAATGTGCACACGCCGGATGAGAAGGTTTTCAAATCGGATATTGTGACGATGATCGAGCTCTATAAGGTCCTGATGCGGGAGCTTTGACCGAAAATCTGATAAATCGAAAATTCGATAATTTTATACTTCGCAAATTCGCAATATTACGAACAACCCGTATCATAAATGAATTTAGTTCATTTTAACTTCTATTATTCAACAATAACTTAATTATTTCCTATACGGGTAATTCCGATGCCGCGGAATGTTGTTGACGATCAGTGCCACAAACAACAGAATCGTTACACCGCTTAGCACGGGTGTCAGAACGTATAAAAATCCCAGGGATTGAATTTTCGCCGAGCCGATCGTAGCGATCAATGCCGTAGCACCGCCCGGTGGATGCATTGTTTTGGTGATTTGCATAGCGACAATCGCAAGGGAAACGCCCAGCGCAGCAGAAAGCCACAACACATCGGGAACCAGCCAGTGAACGCCCACTCCTACTATGGCCGAGAAAAGATGACCGAAAACCAGGTTGCGCGGTTGCGCGAGCGGACTGTTCGTTGCACCGAAGATCAGCACAGCGCTCGCTCCGAACGATCCGATGAGAAAAACATTATCCTGCTCGGGCAACATATAGCTTTGAATCCACCCGATGATCCCGATACCGGCAAACGCGCCGATAAAAGTCCAGAGGTGATCAATGGGCTCGAGGATCGTTTGTCGGTAAACGACGTATTTAGCTCTTCGGAATGTACGATTGATGCGTTTTTTCATCGCATCGGCGTCACATCGGAGATCGTTGCCGGAATCAGGTAGCTACAATCGCCTGTCATTTCCTGCGGAGCTTTATCCCAGGCGAATTTGAGTCGCATACCGTCTTTTTTGTACTTCTCGTCGAGGTTTACGGGATAATAGCTTTTCATTACGTCGCCCTGTGTCACGTCGATGACATAGCCGCAGCCGGCATCGTTGCGAACAACCCCGATCAGCTTATCGGACGTGCTTGGCGCTGATCCGTGATCAACGTCAACGGCTTCTTCGACAGGCTTACAAGCTTGAAGACCGATGGCGAATACAACCAAAAGTCCCGTTACTATTTTTGTGATTCCTCGTACCATTTTGCTCTTCCTATTAGCGATTCAATAATACGGATTTCCCGGCAATAAAAGCGGTCGTCCAGGCAGCCTGAAAGTTGTAACCGCCCGTAATGCCGTCGATATCCATGACTTCCCCGGCAAAAAACAGGCCGGGATATTTTTTCGACTGCATGGTCTGCACATCGATTTCAGCAAGGTCGATTCCGCCGGCCGTTACGAATTCCTCTTTGAAAGTCGTTTTTCCTTTCATGTGGTACGGATCGGCATAAAGCAACTCGACAAAACGGTTCAATTGTTTCGGACCGGTTTCTGTCCATGGCGCTTCCGGATTGATCCCGGCTTTTGCAAGCAGAAAGGCCCACAAACGCGATTTAATCCCGAATTGCGGCGTATTCCCCGTCTTTTTAGCTGATCGCACCGTTTCGGATAGCGCTTCCCTGATTTCATCGGGTTTGCGATCACCTGTCCAGTTGACGAAAATCGTGGTCTCGTAATTCTTTTCAGCCAGAATGCGTGCGCCGAAAGCCGAACATTTCAATACCGCCGGACCGCTCATTCCCCAATGCGTGATCAGCAAAGGACCGTCACTTGACCATTTTTCACCGGCAATTTTCACCGAAGCGTTTTCGACCACGATTCCCATCAATTCGCGAATCGGTTCTTCAGGCATATTGAAGGTAAATAACGAAGGCAAAGGCGAAACGATTTTCAGATCGAGCGATTCCAGCATTTTGAAGCCGCTTGCTT
>DJFN01000163.1:199-16120 GCA_002432085.1 Flavobacteriales bacterium UBA5871 | reverse complement strand
TCCGGGCGACCTCACGCACAACTTCACCGATGCCTGGGTTTACGTCGATAACAAGCTCATCGGCGTGTTCGAAGTTCCGTGTACGATCCCCGTACTGGCCTCCGGAAATGCGAAAAGCGTACGCATCTACCCGACTGTCCGCAACAACGGAATCGGTGAAACCAAAAAGATCTATCCATTCTGCAGGGCTTATGAAACCACCCTCGATCTCGTGGAAGGCCAGACATACGATATCACACCGACAACCTATTACGCTACCGAATGCAATTTCTGGCTGGAAGATTTTTCTGATCCGTCCATCAAGCTCGATCCCGACCCCAATTCTACCGCTACGCTGATGCGTGAAAACAACGCCAGTATTGCCCTGACAGGCTTTTATGGTCACATTCACCTCACTACCAGCGATTCGCTCTGGATTGCCACCACAGCCGGTGAAATGCACCTTCCGGGTGGCGGGGCCGAAGTATACCTCGAGATCGATTTCCGCAACGACAACAGCTTTCTGACCGGCTTGCATGCCTTTTCTTCAGGCGGTCTGAGCGATCACCCGAATATCGCACTGAACCCGCAAAGCACCTCGAACATGGTCTGGAAAAAGATCTACATCGACCTGCGCGAGCTGGTTTCCTATAACGTGAATGCCAATTACTTTAAGCACTATTTCAGCACCATAATCGATAGCGGGAAATCCTCCGCCGACATTTATATTGATAACATCCGGGTAGTTTATATGTAATAGTCGATGCGAGGTCCGTTTATACGCTTTCTTTTCATTCTTTTTGACTGGCTGACAGCTGCGTTGTCGTGGGCGTTGTTCTATTACTACCGCACTACCAGCGTCGAAGGAAAAGCGTTCAGCATCAACGAAACGTTCCTTTACGGAATTGCATTCGTTCCGTTGCTGTGGCTGGTGCTTTACGCCATCCAGGGAACGTACGCCGATATCCGCCGGCTTTACCGGATCAAAGTCATTTCCTATACCGCTTTTGCCACCATTTTCGGATCGGTGATCCTGTTCTTCCTCCTGCTGATCGACGATGAGGTCAACAGTTACCGCGTTTACTACCAATCGCTGCTGTTCCTGTCGCTTGTTCATTTCGGCATTACGATCACCGCACGACTCACCATTACGAGTATCCAGGTTGCACGCATTCATTCCCGGAAAGACGGATTCCGTACATTGCTGATCGGTGGCTCGGAAAAAGCGGTCGGTATTTACAACGAGATCATGAACCTGCCGAAAAGCAGCGGTACACAATTCGTTGGATTTATTAACCTGAACGGCATCGATAAGCTGCTGGAAGACAAATTGCCGTACCTCGGACACGTCGATCAGCTGGAACGCGTGCTGGAAGAACACCAGATCGAGGAAGTGATCATTGCGCTTGAAAGTACCGAGCACGAGCGCCTGCGGAACATTATTTCGCGTATCAGCAATCGCCGAATCGCGATCAAGATCCTTCCGGATATGTACGACATTCTTTCCGGATCGGTGAAGCTGAGCAACATTTTCGGCGCCTTGCTGATGGAAGTCAACGCGGAAGTCATGCCGGCGTGGCAGCAATTCATCAAGCGTCTGATGGACGTGCTGTTGTCGATGATCGCACTGATCTTATTCATTCCGCTGTACATTTTCCTCGCCATCGCCGTAAAATTCTCTTCGAAGGGACCGATCCTGTTTTTCCAGGAACGCGTTGGCATTCATGGAAGAACGTTCCGCATCATTAAATTCCGAACAATGTATGTGGACGCGGAAAAAGAAGGTCCGCAATTGTCGAGCTCACACGATCCGCGGATCACACCACTGGGCCGTTTCATGCGTAAATCGCGCCTGGACGAATTCCCGCAGTTCTTTAATGTATTGATCGGCGATATGTCGCTCGTGGGACCGCGTCCGGAACGCCAATTCTACATCGACCAGATTTCGCGCGTTGAGCCGCAATTCCTCGAGCTGACGCGTGTTCGTCCGGGAATCACCTCCTGGGGACAAGTCAAATACGGTTATGCNNGTTCTACAATGTGCTGGTCGGTGATATGTCGCTCGTCGGACCGCGCCCGGAACGTCAGTTCTACATCGATAAGATCGCCGAGCGCGAGCCGCAATTCCTGGAATTGACGCGCGTGCGGCCGGGCATCACCTCGTGGGGACAGGTCAAATACGGTTATGCGGAAAACGTGGAACAGATGATCCAGCGTATGAAATACGATCTGCTCTACCTGCGCAACCGCTCCATCGCTCTCGACATGAAGATCATGTTGTATACGATTCTGATTGTGGTGAAAGCCAAAGGGAAGTAGCGCAAGCGCTAATTATCAATTAGGAATTAGCAATTATGAAGGTTGTACCAAACTTATTTAGGGTAAAACGGCGCCCCTTGATAATTCATAATTGATCATTCATAATTTTTCAAATACAGCAATCGCCTCAATATGGCTCGTATGCGGAAACTGGTCCACCAGCGACAGCTTTTTCATATGATAGCCGGCTTGTTCGAGCGTTTCGGCGTCGCGGGCCTGGGTGGCAGGATTGCAGGAAATATAGACGATATGCTCGGCTCCCAGATCCATGACTTTTTGCAATGTTTTCGGTGCGATTCCGGCACGTGGCGGATCCAGAACGATGGTGTCGATACGGCCACGGTATTCCGGGTGGAATGACAGGAATTTTCCGACATCGGCCGCGAAAAAGTGCAGATGCTGCAGATTATTGATCGTTGCGTTGCGCTTGGCGTCTTCAATCGCTTCTTCCACGATGTCTACTCCGATGATCTCGCCTGCATTTACGCGTTGTGCGATCAGCTGACCGATGGTTCCCGTTCCGCAGAACAGATCCATGATCACACCGCCTTCTTTGGCGCGCTCGCACACGTAATCAATGGCTTTTGTATAAAGACGCTCGGCGCTCTTCGGATTCGTCTGGAAAAAGCTCTCCATGCTGATCTCAAAGGAAAGTCCGAGCATTTTCTCTACCACCACGGCGTTTCCGACAAGCAGTCTGGACAAACCGTTCTCGATCTTCGCGCGATCGGCTACATTATCGTTGATCGTATGCCAGATTCCGGCAAGACGATTTCCCAATTTTTCCTGTAAGAACGCAACGACTTTGTCCTTATCGAACTGTTCCACGCCGTCGGAGCTCGTCACAAAATGGATCAGCAACTGGTCCTGGTCGAACGATTTCCGCACAACGATGTGCCGGAAAAATCCTTCTTTTCTCGGCGGATGCCATGCAGGCAGGTTGAACGATTGTAACAAAGCGCGTAATTCCGGCAGCAACGTTTCCCATTGCTCGTCGAACAAACCGCTCGGACGATTGAGATTCTCCACTTTCCACCAGGTTCCGCGGCGCTTGAATCCTAAAGCGAAAGCGTTATCGATCTCCTCACCCGTCTCCGGAACGTGCTCGATACACGAAAAGCTGTATTCCATCTTGTTCCGGTAGAAAAACTGCTCCGGGGACGCAATAAATTCATCAAACAGGTCTTCGACATTCGCAATGCGGCCAATGCGGCGGTAAACATCCAGCGTGGTTTTCTTCTTATATGCCTGCTGGATATCCGTCGGGACAAACAGGTACGGCGCTCCTGAAATTTCCTGGTAAGGCAATTCGATTTCCTGCGGAGAACGCTCCAGCACTTCCATGAGCTTACACTCGGCATAGCGCTTTTTCTTTTTCTCTACTTTCGCCCGAACGCGCTGTCCGGGGAACGTGTTTTCGATAAACAAAACGAAATCGCCCGCTTCGGATGACATGCGTGCAATTCCCTGTCCGCCGAACGCCAGGTCCTGAATTGTTACTTCGATGAGCTCGCCTCTGTGTACCACCTTGTTTGTTTGAGTTTGCAAAGATACTATTTAGTTGGGGAGTTCGAGAGTTGATGAGTTGGAGAGTTGGAGAGTTTTGGAGTTGGAAGTTCGAAGTTGGAAGTTGGAANNAACATGAAGCGACTCCGAAGGATCTGCTTCATGCTCAGTCTTAATGTCCTGATATCCTGAACTCTTGAAGTCTTGCTCTCCGTTAGAGAAAACTGTTAATCAGTAGAAAACTGTGTGCTTTTGGTACAGCTATCCGGATTTAACCTGTTAAAAACCAGCTTCTGAACACCTTCCGCAAGAATCGGGCAAAAGTGATCGCTGAGCGCCTTCTACACATTTTCGTAATACGCTAAATCGTTCTCCGAAAACAGGTTGTGTTGAGCGCGCTTCACGAAAAAACAACGTTCTGTTGACACCGTATTATACGCCTCATATTCCTTCACGAAAAACTTCATGAGCCGATAAATTCAGCTTCAAATCTTTCAGGATCAGTCGCTTTAACTTTGCTTCAGTTTCATGAAACAAACGACAAAAACCATTAAACACATTTCATTATGAAAAAGAAATTCACACTTATGAAAACCCTGGCGGGTGTGTGCGCAACGTTTTTCAGCGCAACAGCATTCGCTCAATTCACTGAAAACATGGGTACAACAGGTAGCGGCGACGCAATCGCTACACACGAGACCCTGAACCGTTTCAGCGTATTGTCACTTACTTACTCCGGTACTTCCGATGTTCGCTCTACTACGGCATCAAGCGGTTATGCTGGTGCTTCGGGCGGCCTGAACGTATTGGCNNCGAACGTATTCTTCAATGCGGGCGAAACGTTCATCATTCAGTCGATCGACGCTTCTGCATGCGCTGTAAGCGATTCACTCATTTTCGGTATCCACAAAAACACCAATGCGGCAACAGGTAGCGATCTGCTCCTGGAATACAGTGTAAACAACGGTGGAACATGGACGCCCATCTCTTATACGCTGTTGCCTACAGGAACAGGATCTGCAAAATGGCACCGTCGTGCGGTAGCTTTACCTGCAGGTGCTTTGTCTCCGACATTGTGGCTGCGTTTCCGTAGCACGGTTGCCGGTGGTGCTTCTGCTAACCCACAGTACCGCATCGACGACGTAGCGATGGCTTGCGGCTCGACTGCTGATTGCAACGGTCTGGAAGCTTCTGCTGAAAACCTTGGCAACACCGTTTTCTGCGCAGGTGTAGAATCAACGGATATCGCTGTTACGACTAACGTTACAAGCCCGGTTTACCAGTGGTACAACCAGGATGGTATTCTCGTTGGTCAGACGTCGGATTTCATCACAGCTGAAACTTCAGGTACTTACTACGCTGTTGTAACCAACGCTGACGGTTGCGAAGTTGAAACAGGTAAAGTATACGTATTGGCTTATCCGCAGCCTGAATTCTGTGTAACAGAAGTTGAAGCTTGCGAAGATGCTGTAATCCAGGTATGCGCTGCTGTAGACGCTGGCGATCTGATCATCTCCGAGTATGTTGAAGGAACAGAGTTCAACAAATACCTCGAGATTTTCAACGGTACTTGCGACGATATCGACCTGAGCGGTTACTCCGTACGTGCGTTCCACAACGGCGCTACTTCTTACACGTTCAACATTCCGCTTTCAGGTATGTTGCCTGCCGGTGATGTATTCGTGATCGCTCACCGCGACGCAACAGCATGGGGTGGTACGCCGAACCTGTTGACAGACTCGCTCCAGTTCAACGGTGACGACATGGTTGGTATCTACAAAAACAGCTCAAGCAGCTTCGTTGATATCTTCGGTTCACTGGGTCACGATCCGGGATCTGCATGGAGAGATATCGACACATTGAGCGCTACTTACGGCTGGAGAACAGAAAACAAGACCCTGATCCGCAAGGCTTGCGTATACAGCGGTATCACTGTGAATCCTGACCTTGCTGGCATCGGTGGCTTCCCTACGCTGTTCACAGAATGGGATACGCTGACAGTAGATAACACTTCTGACCTCGGTCAGCACACATTCGGTGCCACGACTTACGATTTCGCTGTAGCTTCAGGTGCAACAACGATCATCTCGGAAACAGACAACTGCGCTCAGATCCGTGTAGGTGACGGTACTTCCGTACTGTCTGTAAACGCTACGTTCTGCGGATTCAACAACTGCGGTGTTGCAGTAAACGCGATCACGGTAATCGACAACTGCGGTCTCCGTTCTGCTCAGGTTGCCAACGATATGGATGCACTGAATGCTGAAGTATTCCCGAATCCGTTCAACGATCAAACAACGGTTGTTGTGGACATGAAAGAAGAAGGAATGGTAGCAATCACGGTTACAGACCTGGCCGGACACGTTGTGTTCACACAATCAGTAAAAGCTCAGGCTGGTGAGCAGCGCATCGAGCTCAACACAGCTGCAATGGCTGCCGGAACATACGTGTGCAACATCGCTACGGCAAACGGAGTTAGTACGGTACGCATCGTGAAAGCCAACTAAGATTGGACTGAACAACTGAAATACAAAACAGGAAAGGGTCTTTCGTTCGCGGAAGACCTTTTTTTATTTCAGAATTCGCAATTATACATTGATGAAAAACGCGTAGTTCTACGTAGAAATAAGACTTTCAGTTTTTGGAGCTTTGTGGTGTAACTAAAAAACAATCACTATGAGCTCAAAAATTTTTAATGGCTACTGGATGGGCTACCAGCCAAACGGGAACACACTCGGAGAAACTCCTGCCTATGTAAACAAAGTCACGCTTTTTGTGGCAGCACCGGCTCCCGACGGAAAATCGCTCGATGTCAACTACCTCTGCAAAGCCTATTCACAGGAACAGCAGATCGCGTGGATCAAACAATTACAGGCACAGGGAACGGAAGTACTTATGAGCCTGATGGACACCGGAAACACACACTGGAACAATGTCGACATTCCTGCTTTTGTACAGAATTTCAAGGAAGTTGCAATCGATGGTCCGTGGGGCGTAAATGGTGTGGATATCGACCTGGAATCAGGCATGCCTTCCAACGTCTGGGCGAAGACGTTTACCGAGCTTATCCAGGAATTCCGGAGTGCTCTCGGACCAAAGAATACCGTTAACTCCAGCGGACAATGTATTTCCCGGATCTCTGTAGCTGCCTACCGACCAAGCCTCGAGCAACCGGTACTTCAGGCTGCTGGGAGCGATCTTGACTGGCTGAATACGATGGCTTACTGGAACGATGCTTCCGGCAATGAATCACTGTTCAAGACCTATACTGCGTGGGTCGAACAGGTCAACATGGGAATCGGTGTAGATTATCAGGACGGCGCTTCAACAGATCTTCAGCAAACGATCCAGATGGCCAAATACGCTGCCAATACGGCCAATTGCGGCATGATGGAATTCGCATTGAACAACGATTGCGAGTATTACATTCAACAACCGCAATGGACTTACGCATCCGCCATCAACGACGGACTGAACGGTTAAGTTCAACTTCTTCAACCACCGATCCGAATAGACTTTTTTCACGCAATACACGACATAATGGCATTTGGACCTTTTACGCAAAACCCGAATATCCTGATCCTGATGACGGATCAGCAGCGTGCGTTCCGCAATTTTCCGGAAACATGGATTACCAAAAACCTGCCCAATTTCACGCGGCTTCAGAGAAATGGAATGACCTTTACCAACGCGATCTGCAATGCTTCGCGCTGTTCGCCCAGCCGAAGCGTGCTTTACACCGGTCAGTATACCTGGCAAACCACCGTATTCGAGGTTGGCGGGACGCTTCCCGTAACCATTCCCACCATCGGGAAGCTGATGGCTACTGCGGGTTACCAGATGGTGTACAAAGGCAAATGGCATCTGACCGGAAACGGCGTACAGGAAAACGTTAACGGCGAAGAAAAAACACTTCATTTCGCCGCGGCAGCTCAAAAAAGGCCTATCGATACTTCCGAAGCGGCCCTGGAGAACGAGTACCTTTCCACTAATTACGGTCTGGATGCCTGGACATCACCTGACGCCGGAAATGCTGAGGTGGAAAACGGCATGGAACCCCAAAGCATACCGGTAGCTCCGGATTCGGAAAGCTCACCGTTTTTTACCATCGGAGGCAGCCTTATCGAGAACGACGACCGCTTTGTAATTGGCACCGGAGCAGCGACTTCCGGCAATTCGGCGATCGATTTCCTAACGAGTTACCAGCAATCGGGCAGCACGCAACCATTTTGTCTGGCTGTTTCGCTTGTGAACCCGCATGATATTTCAGTACTGCCTTCTTCGGTTGAAAACATGAAATACAACGACGCCCGGACAACCTGGCAGGCGTACGAAGGATTTTCGCTGCCTGAATCATTTTCCGATACGCTCGCCGAAAAGCCCCAGGTTCAGCAGGAGTACCTTCAAACGACCAACAATTCCATGCCGTTCAACGCCGGCGGCCCTACACAACTCGAGTACCTGCAATTCTATGCCTATCTGCACACGTTGCCGGATGCGCTGTTCAATGAGTTGCTCGGCTGCATGAGCGAAAAATTACTGAATAATACGATCATCATTCGCCTTGCCGACCACGGAGAAATGGGCATGGCACATGGCGGCATGCGCTTCAAAGACCTGAATGCCTACAACGAAACAATCAACGTTCCGCTCGTGTTCAGCAATCCGGTTCTGTTTCCGAAAGCACAGGTCGTACAACAGCTGGTGGGCCTGGTCGACCTTCTGCCGACACTTGCAACCATTACAGGGCTGACTGACGAACAGAAACAGGAATTCGATTTCAAAGGGATGGACTTTTCATCCGTGCTGCTCGATCCGGAGGCACCTACACAAAGCTCGATGCTCTACACCTACGATGATCTATCCGGCTACAGCGTTCCGCGGTTTATTCGTACGCTCGTAATGGCGGATTATAAATTCTGCGTGTATTACAACACGGTTGACAACACACCCACAGGAACGGTGGACGGAAGCTCATTTCAGTACGAATTGTACGACCTTATCAGCGATCCGAATGAGATCACGAATTTATTGCCGCTGAAAGGCACACCTACGCCGGGCGCACTGAAGCTGCAAAAACAGTTTTACGATGACTTGACGAAGAAGATGAAGGACACGCAGACAACACCGAATGGTTGGCCATCAGCAATTCAGAGCGCATAACCAGAAAGGGAATGTCCTGAATCCGGTTATATCCTGATTTCCTGATCGACGATATCCTGAATCGTCTTGTTCTCCAGAATACGCAGCGTTTCGTTGCGAACGTCGATCATAACTTTGTTGAGGCCACACTGGATTTCATCGCTGCATTCGTCGCAAGGCTGGTAGTAATTGAGGCTCACACATGGTAACAGCGCGATCGGGCCGTTGAACAAGCGAATAATGCCGGAAAGACTGATGTCTTTAGGATGGTGACGCAGGAAATAACCTCCGCCCTTCCCCATTTTGGAAGCGAGAATGCCTTGCTTTTTGAGATCGAGCAGAATAGATTCGAGGAATTTCCGGGGAATGCGCGCATTTTCGGCTATTTCCAGGATCAACGTGGGAGTCGGATCTTCCTTCTTAGCAAGATAAGTCAAAGCGTGTAAGGCGTATTTCGTCTTCTTTGAAAGCATAGTTTGTCACAGGATGGATGAAAGATACTCATCCGTTTCAAATCTCCTATTCCCTGATTTCCCTAACTCTTGGAAACTTAAATCATTCCGCGGATAATGCCTTTGTCCGAAGAGCTGATAAAGCCCAGGATTTGCTCGCGAATCGGCGTATCCGGCATCGTTTCGAGAATGGATTCCACACCTTTGGAAATATTGTTGTTCTGAATGTACAGAATGCGGTAAATGTCTTCGATTTCGCGTACCTGCTCATCTGTATAGCCTCTTCTGCGCAAACCTACCGAGTTTACTCCTGCAAACGTAAGTGGCTCACGGGCAGCTTTTACATACGGTGGTACGTTTTTGCGAACAAGCGATGCTCCGGCAACGAATGCGTGTGCTCCGACATGCATGAATTGCTGTGAGGAAACGCGGCCTTCGAGAATCGCAAAGTCTTCGATTACGCAATGGCCCGATAAACCGACGTAGCTTGCCAAGATGACGTTGTTGCCGATCAGACAGTCGTGCGCGATGTGCACATACGTCATGATCAGGCAGTTGGCGCCGATCGCCGTTTTCCAGCGGTCTTTCGTCCCGCGGTGAATCGTAACGCCTTCACGGATCACGGTGTTGTTGCCGATTTCCACGGTGGTGTCTTCGCCTCCGAATTTCAGGTCCTGCGGAATCGCGCTGATCACAGCTCCGGGAAAGATCTCGCAGTTTTCTCCGATCCGGGCGCCCGGATAGATCGTCACATTCGGATGGATATACGTTCCTTTTCCGACCACTACGTTGTCGTAGATCGTTGTGAACGCTTCCACTGTAACACCTTCTCCGAGCTGAGCTCCGCTTGCGATATTGGCCAGTTTGCTGATCATCTATACCTTGTCTTTGATAACCTGTGCCAGCATTTCCGCTTCCATCACGAGCTGACCGTTTACATAAGCTTTTCCGGCCATTTGTACCAACCCGCGACGGATCGGCGACATCAGCGTCAGCTCGAATACAACCGTGTCTCCAGGAACGACTTTCTGCTTGAATTTCACGTTGTCGATCTTCATGAAGTAAGTCGAGTACAAATGCGGATCTTCCACTTTGCTCAGAGCGAAGATTCCTCCTACCTGTGCCGTTGCTTCGATCTGCAATACACCCGGAAAGATTGGATTGCCCGGGAAGTGACCCGTAAACTGCGGCTCGTTCATCGTGATGTTTTTCACACCAACGATGCGGTCTTCATGGATTTCCATGATTTTGTCGACCAGCAGGAACGGATAACGGTGCGGCAACATCTTTTCGATGTCCTGTGTCGTATAAAGCGGCTCTTTTGTCAGGTCGAAATACTTTCCGGATTTGTCCTGCTTCTTGATCTGCTCTTTCAGTACTTTGGCAAAGCGCACGTTTCCGGAGTGTCCCGGACGCGCACCAAGAATGTGTGCTTTGATTGGCTTGCCCACCAGCGCGAGGTCGCCAACGATATCGAGCAGCTTGTGACGTGCCGGCTCGTTCTCGAACTGCAGCTTGAGGCTGTTCAGTACGCCGATGCCTTCGTAATTCACCGTCAGGTTCTCTTTGCCGAGCTTTTTCGCCAGGTTGTCGAGCTCATCCTGCTTCACATCGCGCTCTACGAGTACGATAGCGTTGTCGAGGCTGCCACCTTTGATGAGGTTATTGTTTGCCAGGAATTCCAGCTCACGCAGGAAGCAGAATGTACGGCATGGTGAGATTTCTTTTTCGAACGCGTCGATGTTGTAGATTGCCGCGTGCTGTGTTCCGAGTACCGGCGAATTGTAATCCACCATTACGGTAATGCGGTAATGATCGTCCGGAACGGCAAGAAATTCGATGCCTTTCTCGGTGTCTTCCCACTTGATGTTTTCGCTCAGCTCGAAGTAATCGCGCTCCGCTTCCTGCTCTTCGTACCCAACGCGGTTGATCTCTTTTACGAACAGCAGCGAGCTACCGTCCATGATCGGAATTTCAGGTCCGTCGAGCTTGATAAGCGCATTGTCGACCTGCATACCGTACAAAGCAGCCAGAACGTGCTCTGTCGTGTATACGCGCGCTCCCTGGTATTCGAGCGTGGTTCCGCGATCGGTTCCGACAACCAGATCGGCGTCTGCCTTGATGATCGGCTGATTTTCCAGGTCGATGCGCTGAAATTTATATCCGTGATTGTCAGGTGCCGGGCAGATTTCCATGGTTACCGGCTCACCGGTGTGGAGCCCAACCCCTTTGAATAGTATGGCTTCTTTTAGCGTTCGTTGTTTTTCAGACATTTATTCTGATGATTTTGATACGGTTTTCAGTTTCTGGTCGAGCTCGTTCAGCTTTTGCAAGATAAATGACAGCTTGCGGAAACCGAAATAGGATTTCTTAAATTCTTCGATCGGAATACCCGGCGATCCCATGAGCGTATCCGCTTTTTTCACGGTGCTCGGAATGCCCGATTGTGCGACGATCTTGGTGCCGTCGGCAATGTGGAGGTGACCGCTGATGCCAGCCTGTCCGCCCACCATGATGTGCTTGCCGAGCTTTGCAGATCCGGCAATTCCAACCTGGGCAGCCAGTGCCGAGTGATCGCCGATTTCTACATTGTGAGCAAGGTGAACGAGGTTATCGATCTTCACGCCTTTGCGGATAATAGTCGAGCCGAGCGTTGCGNNGTTGCGCAGTCGATCGTTGCGTTGGCCCCGATCTCTACATCGTCTTCGATCACTACGTTACCGATTTGCGGCACTTTGGAGAAAACGCCCTGTTCATTCGGAGCGAATCCGAAGCCATCGCTGCCGATAACCGTTCCTGCGTGAATCACGCAACGGTCACCGATCACACAGTCGGCATAGATCTTAACGCCGGCGTGCAGCACGGTATCGTTTCCGATCACCACGTTGTCGCCGACAAATACATTCGGATAGATTTTGACATTGTTGCCGATTTTAGCACCGTCGGAAATGTAGGCAAACGCCCCGAGGTACAATCCGGAACCGATCGTAGCGCCTTCGCTGATGAAGGACGGCTGTTCGATCTTCGGCTGTTTCTGGCGCATCTGGTTGTAAACATCCAGCAATTTTGCGAAACAGGCATACGCATCATCGACCTTGATGAGCGTAAGCGTATCCGGCGTTGGCTTGGTCGGCTCGAACGTTTTATTCACGATGCAGATCGTAGAACCTGTCGTATAGATAAATTCTTCGTATTTGCTATTGGAAAGGAAGGACAACGTGCCTGCGGTTCCTTCCTCGATCTTAGCGAGGCCGGAGACGATCGCGTCCGGGTTGCCCACAACTTCTCCCTGGAGAATGGTAGCGATTTGTTGCGCTGAAAATTCCATCGAACAAATGTAATAAAAAGGTAACTGAGACTAGGTAGCTTACAGTCGAATTATTAACACGAAGGTCTTAATTGGACGGGCAAGGAACCGAATCCTGTAAAATAAAACGGTTAAACCGGATATGTTCCTGGAACCAGATCGTTTTGGCTTCGATCTTCATTCCGTTCGGAGCTGTAAACAACACGTACTGTTCGGCCTGCGGTTTTTTGCTGAAATCGGAGCGGCCGAAATCGAGCTTTCCTGTACGCTGCAGACGTCTTTGCACCTCTTTGGTGGCAATCAGGCCGGTTTTGTCCTGCTGACACAGAAACGGCTTGTTGTCGTCGAGGTAGACCATGTTCTTTACATTCGGAAAACGCACCATGCTTCCCATTCCTTCGGCGGAATTGCCCGCTTTCTGGATAGAGCCGGATGGCCACTGGATTTCCGAAATGTAGCTATCCTCCGGAAGCGTGAACCACAGCTCGACTTCTTTTCCATTCACTTCTTTAGTGATGCTGTAGACCTGCGGATTGCCGGCTTTCTTGCTGTGCCCGAAAGCGATATCGCCATCATCGAGGAAGGAAACGGCTTCTTTGGCCGAAATGCCATGCTTTTTCAAAATAGCGGCCTGCTGGTCTTCGATCACGAGCACACGGCCCAGAATGGTGTTTTTGACACGGTTGGACGGCAGCCAGGTACAGCCGCGGTTCTGAAAAAAGAACATGACGAACACGATCCCGATTCCGAAACCGATGCCGTAAAATTTAAGCCTTCGAAGGAAATTTTTCATTTGGTATGTATGCATGAAAAAAGGCTCCCGAAAATCGGAAAGCCTTTTTGTTTCAGTTCAATATGTCTGATTATAACAGCGCATCCAGTTTGGAAGTCAGCTGTGCTTTCGGAACGGCGCCTACAGATTTGTCTGCGATCTCGCCTCCTTTTACAAACAGGATGGTTGGAATATTGCGGATTCCGAATTTCGCGGAAACGCCCGGGTTGTTGTCAACGTTTACTTTCCCGATCACTGCTTTTCCTTCGTATTCGGATGACATTTCTTCAATTACTGGTCCGATCAGGCGGCATGGTCCGCACCACTCTGCCCAANNCCGGTTTGTCTGATTTCAATACAATCTCTTCAAAGTTTGCATCCGTGATTTCTATTGCCATAATTTGTTTTTTACGTATTAATTGGACTTTTTCCTATGGGTTAAAAGTACTATTTCGTTTCCATGTAAGCAAACCGCTTGCCAGTCATTTTAGGCTGTCATATTGTCATGCTGAACCACCATTCGCTTCATGGTTTTCTGGTTGTCGCTGCGCAGGCAGTAGAAGTAAATGCCGTTCTCCAGCGCTTTGGTATCGAAACGCAGGATATGACCACCCGAAGCGTAGTCCTGATCGGCGATCACACGGATTTCATTCATGGCGTTGTCGAGGATACTGAAGATGATCCCTCGTGGTTTTTCGAGTGTAAAGTAGAACTCCACTTCGCCTGTTACATGCGGACGTTCAAGCCCGTACAGAACGGCGTAATGCTCTTTCACCGGCGCTCCTTTTCCGAGGTAGCGCAGCAGCTTGCGGTAGGCGATCACCAGCACCAGCACGGCGAGCGAAACGACCAGCGTACCGATCAATGTTTTCGATAAAGTAATGCCGGCCAGTATCATAATGCGATCAATCCTTTAATTTGCTCCGAACGTTTGTAAATCTCGATGATGGAATCGACGTCCAGCATCATTTCTTTAGCGCTCACGCTGACGTATTTCCCGGTTTTAGACTCGTGAAAAGACAGCTCGGCGTGCTCACCGAACAGGTTGCTCGTCTTTGCCAGCATTTCCGGAGTATTCGGCACGATGAACTTGAACAGGTACACATTGGGCCATTCTTGTAAAGCTAACTGCTCTTTCAGCTTGTCAAACGTGTCGCTCATTCGTACAGATAATTTTGGTGCAAAGATAATCGCTTTAATTCACACAGCAGCGTTATGGAAAGACGATCCTTGTTTTTATGCAGTTCTTCAAGTGTTACGATACCGGATTCCTTTAGCTGACGCAGCTCGCGGAGGATTTCCATGCTGTCGGCTTCGCGGCTAACGAGCACTTCTTCTTCCGTCCAGTCGCTGGTGGCTGAAAACGGTTTTATAAACGATCGCTCGAGCTCGATCAGCGCATCGATGAGGGCATACATAAACGCAGCTCCGCGGGCAGATGAGAGCTGTCTTTTCAGCTCGTTCTTGGCTTCGAAGTAACGGGAATGATGCGCAAGCACTTCTTCCGAAGGAACGAACGCAACCGGTGAAACGGATTCTTCAGGCTCGATTCCGCCCAGAACAGCGAACGCCTGTTGCAGCTGTTGCAGCTTCGTTTGCCTCGATTGCAATGTTTTCAGCAACACCGGCTTTGCGAGCACGAATTTCCGGATTTCGAACAAAGCATCTTCGTAGGCGTCTTCCAGCAGAGAGTCATCAGACAAATCATCGTCTGCCGAAAGTCCCAGGAACAGCCGTGCTTCGTCTGCGGTCATTATTCGCTTTCACCCCGGTTCTTCCGCGCCCGGATGTTCAGGAATTCGAGGATGAGCGCATACACCATCGCAAAGTAGATGTAGCCTTTCGGAACGTGCTCACCAAAACCTTCTGCGATCAGAATCACACCGATCGTAACAAGGAATCCGAGTGCAATCATTTTGATCGTCGGACGGTTGTTGATGAAGTTGCTGATCGGTCGTGCGAAAAGCAACATAATGGCCATCGAAATGATCACGGAAAGGTAGATGATGATCAGTGCATTCGGCTCGTGTCCGTTCGGCAGTTTCGGTACCTGGTGTGAAATATCGTTGGTCATACCGATAGCGGTAATGATCGAATCGAAGCTGAAAACGATATCGATCAGCACGATTTGCGTGATCACCGCTCCCAGTCGGTTGGATGCTTTTTTCTCAGCGTCCTCGTGGCTTCCTTTCACGCTGCTGTGCATTTCCTTTGTCGCTTTGTAGATCAGGAAAAGACCTCCGGCGATCAGGATGAGGTCGTGAACCGTGAATCCTTTCCCGAAAATGGTAAACAAGGCGTTCTTGTCCATTCCCATGATCCAGGACACAAGACTCAGCAAGAGCAGGCGAATGATCAGCGCCAGCGAAAGTCCGAGCACACGGGCTCTGCGCTGTTCCTCCTTCGGAAGCTTGTCGGTTACGATGGAAATAAAAATGATGTTG
>DJFN01000163.1:0-193 GCA_002432085.1 Flavobacteriales bacterium UBA5871 | reverse complement strand
CAACACGACGAGGTAAAATAAACCTACGCCCGTAAACAGAATGTCGAAGCTAAAATCTTGCATGGCCGCAAAAATAAATAGCGCAGCCGATAATTCTGTTATTAATTAATGTTTTTATACAGATTAAGTAAAATACTTGAAAAAGCATTTGGCAAAACAAAAGCGACTTTGTATATTGGTCTCATTGAACCTA
>DJFN01000242.1:13511-14684 GCA_002432085.1 Flavobacteriales bacterium UBA5871 | reverse complement strand
TCGCCAAGCTTGAAATTCTGCGACGAAGCCACCCAGAATGATCCGTTCATCAGGAATGACTGCCAGGCATTGGGATAGAGGTATTCGCTCAGGCTGATTTTCCGCGTTTTGGCCCAGTAAGGCGTGAATTCAATACCCAGATCGTTGGGAATGATCGCGCCGTCGGCATCGGTGAAATTGTTGAACAAAGCCGTTTCCAGCGCGTTGTAGGATTTCGGAGCCAGCACGGTCGTCGGCTGAATATCCGTAATAGCCGCCGCGGGTGAAGACGGAGCCGTGAGTCGCTGGAGTTTTTCGTTGGTATTGTCCTGAGCGAACGTCCAGCCGCAAACAACCGTTAAAGCGAGCACTAAATACCGCTTCATGGCTGCGTGAATTGAATGGCGAAATTGACCATCGGCCGCGGCTGGTCGGCAATCGGATTTTCGTGTTTCAGAACCACTTTTCCGTTGATCAGGTACTGGACNNCGCGCCTGCGCAGCTGCACAGTAGAAATTGGAGCTCACCAGCGATTCACCACGTAACGAGCTGCCTGTTCCCAGCGGTTTGCTGCCGCCCGCGCTCGGAATATCCACTTCCGTAGAATCGGGGAGAATGAGGCTCGTCGGTCCTTCCGTAGCGTTGTATAAAACGACTTCAAGCGTGGCCGAATCTGCGTCGCCCAGCGGAAAAACGACAGGCGGGTAGTTGTAGATGATGTTTCCCATAGTAGTGTGTTGTTTAGCAGTGACAAGAATGCTTTCACAAACATAGCTGGTTGCGTTTCAGTCTGTGAACGTATTTCTACCTGTTTTCACAATCCGCGTATTTTGGCAAACGTTCCGTTTATCTGCCAAAATGTCACCAATTCCCACTTGGCACAAACCTTGACTAACTATCGAAAATTTCAAATCAACTATGAAAACGGGACAGATACACGTATCAACGGAAAACATCTTTCCGATCATTAAAAAATTCCTCTATTCCGATCACGAGATCTTTTTGCGCGAGCTGGTTTCCAATGCCGTAGATGCCACGCAGAAGCTAAAAGTGCTGGCAAAGCAAGGTGAATACACGGGCGATCTGGGCGACCTGAAAGTCGAAGTGTTGCTCGATAAAGAAGCCAAAACGTTGACGATTCGTGACAACGGTATCGGTATGACAGCCGAAGAGATCGATAAATACATCAACCAG
>DJFN01000242.1:0-13434 GCA_002432085.1 Flavobacteriales bacterium UBA5871 | reverse complement strand
TGGGAAAGCAACGGTTCGCCGGAATATACCATTACGGAAATCGAAAAAGAAACACGCGGTACGGACATCGTGCTCTACATCAACGAAGAGTCGGCGGAATTCCTGGAAAAAAGCCGTATTCAGGGCATTCTCGATAAATACTGCAAATTTCTGCCGGTTATCGTAGAATTCGGAACGAAAACCGAGTACATCGATTCTCCGGAAGGCGAAAAGGACGAAGACGGCAAGACCAAGCGCGTGGCCGTTCAGGTGCCGAATGTCGTGAACAATACCTCGCCGGCCTGGACGAAAGCGCCGGTCGATCTGACAGAAGACGATTACAAAGCGTTCTACCGCGAGCTTTACCCGATGTCGTTCGAAGAGCCGCTGTTCCACATTCACCTGAATGTCGATTATCCGTTCAACCTCACGGGAATCCTGTATTTCCCGAAGATCAAGGAAAACGTCGAGATCCAGCGCAACAAGATCAACCTGTATTCCAACCAGGTATTCATTACCGACAGCGTGGCCGAGATTGTTCCGGAATTTCTGACGCTTTTGCACGGTGTGATCGACTCGCCCGATATTCCGCTCAACGTGTCGCGTTCCTACCTGCAAAGCGATGGCAACGTGAAGAAAATATCGACGCATATCACCAAAAAAGTAGCCGATAAGCTCGCCGATATGTTCAAAAAAGACCGCGCCGATTTCGAAGCGAAATGGGACGATCTGAAGATTTTCGTCGAGTACGGAATGCTGTCGGATGACAAATTTGCAGAGAAAGCGAAAACGTTTGCGCTCATCAAAACGACGGAAGGCAAGTACTTCACGGTCGATGAATTCAAAGAGCAGATCGCAGCACTGCAAACCGATAAAGACAATAAAGTGGTGGCACTTTACACACACAGCGCCGACGAACATTTCTCGTTCATCAAACAGGCAAAAGACCGCGGCTACCAGGTGGCTGTGATCGACGGGCCGCTGGCTTCACACTGGATTTCGAAAATCGAGCAAACGGTGGAGAATCTTTCCTTCGCCCGCGTGGATGCCGACGCGCTCGATCAGCTGATCAAAAAAGAAGGTGAATTGCCGTCGAAGCTGACCGAAGAGCAGGAAGCGACGTTGAAGCCATTGTTCGAAACCGCTGTCGATGCTCAGAAATTCCGCATCGAATTCAAAAGCATGAGCGAAACCGACGCACCGATCATCGTGACGCAGCCGGAGTTCATCCGACGCATGATGGAACAGCAGAAAATGGGCGGTGGCGGTTTCTTTGGAGCGTTCCCGGAAACCTACAACCTGGTGGTGAACGCCAACCATGCGAAAGTCGGGGCATTGCTCGAAACCGGCGACGAAGCCGAAAAGCAATCCAAAGTGAAACAACTCACCGATCTGGCGCTGCTGTCACAAGGCCTGCTCAAAGGCGAAGAGCTGAGCAACTTCATCGAGCGCAGCATCGCGTTTATATAATTTCCTCTCTCCTTGAGGGGAGATTGAGAGGGGTGGCTTTCGCGTTATGAGTTTAGCAGAAGTCACATTGTTTAATAATTTTGTCCCGGATTCGTTTCGGATCCGGGATTTTTAACCCTCAGCTGCGGCCGGGACATTTTTAACTACGTGTACAGTATCATTTTCGCCGTTCTCGGCTTTGTCATTTTTCGCGGAAGCTTTCTGGGAGCTTTTATCGGTCTGATCGTCGGGGGAATCTTCGACCAGGCCCAACGGATGCGGCGCGGCGGTCAGAATGGTCAACAAGGCCAGGGACAAGGACAGCGAGGACAATCGTTCGACGATATTTTCTCTTACTACCGTCAGCAAACCCAGCGCTACGACTTTCCGACGCAGCTCATGGCGCTTTCGGCTTATATCATGAAAAGCGACGGCCGCGTGGTGAAATCCGAGCTGAACTTCGTGAAAGATTTCTTCAGCCGTCAGTTCGGTCCGCAGTTCACGAATACACACCTGCAATCGCTGAAACACTTCCTCGACGCACCTTCGCTTCCGATCGAAGACATTTGCGCCGATATCCGCATGCGTGGACAGATCGAGATCCGTTTGCAGCTCATTCAATACCTTTTCGGGATTGCCCGTGCAGATGGCGAAGTTTCGCAGGCCGAGATCAGTACACTTCAGCGTGTAGCGCAGCTTTTACACATCTCGCAAGCCGATTTCCGCTCCGTTCAGGGCTTATTCAAACACACGCTCGACGGCGACTACGAAATCCTCGGAATTGACAAATCCGCTACGGATGATGAGATCAAAAAAGCCTATCGCCAGATGGCTGTTCGCTTCCATCCGGATAAAGTCGCCCATGAAGGCGAAGAAGTGCAGAAAGGCGCAAAGGAAAAATTTCAGAAAATTCAGGAAGCCTACGAGAATATCAAAAAGGCGCGAGGCATTTGAATATATCACTGTATTGACTGAATATTAGGCAACTATTAATTGAAAATTTAGTCATAGTTTTAGAAAAGAACAGGCTGCAAGCGACTAAATGCTTATAGTTGATCTGAAAGCGCTATGAAAAACCAACTACCCCATACTACTGGCCGAAAAGCCGGCTTTTTGTTGTTGTTCGTTTGTTTGCTATTCATGAATAACGCCATTTCATTGGCACAGGATAATCAGCAACTACAGGCAGCAGGTTATAATTTCACATCTTTTTCGAAGCAATCTGCCGGTTCGGCATCGCTGGAAGACTGGAAACGGTTCAATTCACCGGAATTTTACGATCACCCGGAATTTGGAAAACTGCCAGACGGCGCTCCATGCACGAATTGCGTAGAAGACCTTTCCAAGCGTAAGGCCGATGAGCGCTATTTCATCAATGTTGATCGTCCGACGGAATTTTACCAGCAGAAATCGCTTGGCTTGCTCAGCGAGCAGAAAAATGGCGATTGGGTAACGATCAACCACTACATTCAGCCGGATGGAAATGGCAATTACCGTTCAATGATCCACCAGGATCCTGCCGGAATCGAACCGGGTTCGAGACGTGCTTACATCCATACGGCCGAAGGTAAAACCTATTTCAATCAATGGCAGCTCTATACCAGAACCGGTGAAACGGAAGTGCTGAAGGCTGAAGCCGACTGGTCGCATTTCACGGCCGGCGACGATGGTTTGTACATCACCGAGATCTTCCCTGGAATCGATGCCGAGCTGATCGTTTTCCGCGGTGCCATCAAAACGAATTTCATCCTGAAATCGAATCANNGTATGGCACGTTCGATGAATTGATCTTCCGCGATCGCTACGATACGCCTTCTGCTTCGGCAGTACACGCAGTCAACGGTTGGCAGGAATGGGGCGATGGTGCTTTGCTCATCCGCTCGGGAATGACCGACGTTTTGCAGATGAACGAAGCTGTTCTGTTTGCCAAAGAAGGACCGAAAGATCTTGTTCAGGCGGGAACTTATCGTATTGACGGCAACAAGGTCGACGTCGTGGTGCCGTTTAACTGGATCAACGACAACATCGGAAATTATCACTTAGTAGTCGATCCGCTCGTTACGGCGACGAATACGCTGGCTCAGGCTTCGATCACAGGCTCCATGTACAATATCAGCTGTGGCTGGGACAACTCCTGCGATTATACGCTGACAGTAGCCCGACCTGCCAACAGTACGATCACCGATGCAACATTCAGTATGGTTTACACCGCTACCGGTGCCTGCTGGCTGGAAGACGGCGCAATGCGTTTCTCTTACGGAAGCTGTGTGAGTCCTGCAAACCCTTTGTACTGGACCTGTCAGTTGATAGGTGGTGGAACCTGTACAGGAACGAATATTTCGTTCTTCAACACCATGGGAACCTGCTTCCCTCCGTCGGGCTGTACACCGCAGAACATCAACTTTACCTTCAAATTCTACCGCACGTGCTACGGTCCCACGGGATGTAACAACAGCTGTATCGGTGCCGGGTCGCCTTTGTCCATCACCATCACGGGAAGAACGCTCGAATACACGAATACTGTTACACCAATTACACTTTCCGCAACGTCGGTTTGTCAGGGACAATCATTGACAGCGACAACTTCAGCCAGCTACGGTGTTCCGAATTATACTTACAACTGGAGCTTCAGTCCGACGGGGACACCTTCAGTTGGATCGGGTCCATCGGCCAGCATTACCTTCCCGACAGCGGGAACCGTTACGCTGTATTCCATTGTGACAGACGCCTGCGGAAACCAGATCACAGCTTCACGTACGGTAACTGTTAACCCGGCTCCGACCATATCGGTCAACTCTCCGACTATTTGTGCCGGAAGCTCGGCTCCACTGAACGCAACGGGAGCAACGACCTACACATGGTCGCCGACAACAGCGCTTTCTCCGACATCCGGACCCAACGTAACGGCCAGTCCGGCAACGACCACAACTTATACGGTTACAGGAACGGCTTCGGGCTGTACAGGAACCGCTACGGCAACGGTTACGGTCAATCCGCTTCCGGTTGTGGCAGTCAACTCCGAAACGATTTGCGCCGGAGAATCGGCCACGCTTACGGCAACGGGAGCAGACTCGTATACATGGTCGCCAACCACAGCGCTTTCACCGACAACAGGTTCTCCCGTAACAGCTACGCCGGCCACAACGACAACTTACGTCGTAACCGGTACTACGAACGGCTGTTCATCGACTGCAACATCGATTGTTACGGTAAATGCCAGCCCGGTTGTAGCGGTCAACTCACCGACGATCTGTCCGGGAGATATAGCAACGCTGAACGCCACAGGCGCAGGAACCTATTCCTGGTCACCGGCCACCGATTTGTCAGCAACGACGGGTGCAACGGTAACTTCGACCACGGCCACGACAATAACCTATACCGTTACCGGAACAACGAACGGCTGTACGGGAACGGCAACAGCAACGGTTACGGTCAATCCAACACCGGTTGTTTCGGTCAACTCCGAAACAATTTGCGCCGGAGGATCGACGATCCTGAATGCTACGGGCGCTGGAACCTACACATGGTCGCCGGCTACCGGGTTGTCTTCAACAAGCGGCACGTCGGTTACAGCTAACCCGGGAACGACAACGACCTACACAGTTACCGGCACAACGGGCAACTGTTCAGGAACGGCGACATCGATCGTTACAGTCAATCCGAATCCGGTTGTTGCGGTCAATTCCGAGACGATTTGCGCGGGAGGCACGGCAACGTTAACAGCTACCGGAGCAGATTCCTATACGTGGTCGCCGACTACGAACTTATCGGCATCGAGCGGTTCGCCGGTTACAGCCAATCCACCGACCACAACGACTTACGTTGTAACGGGAACAACGAACGGTTGTACAGGCACGGCGACGTCCATCGTTACCGTGAATCCGATTCCGGTTATCAATGTCAATTCACCGACAATCTGCGCCGGATCGACAGCTACGCTGAATGCAACGGGAGCAGGCTCGGGAACTTATGCCTGGTCGCCGGCTACCAATCTTTC
Source organism: Flavobacteriales bacterium UBA5871 (assembly GCA_002432085.1). Taxonomy (GTDB): domain Bacteria; phylum Bacteroidota; class Bacteroidia; order Flavobacteriales_D; family Crocinitomicaceae; genus Fluviicola. The sequence goes on along the minus strand of DJFN01000242.1, from coordinate 8,009 downwards.
GTCTACAAGCGGTGCAACGGTAACTTCCACAACGCCGGTCACAACGACCTATAATGTTACGGGAACGCTGAACGGCTGTTCCGGAACGGCAACGGCTACTGTGACCGTGAATCCGATACCGGTTCCTTCGGCAGCCAATAACGGCCCATTATGTCCGGGAGCTCAGCTCAACCTCACGGCTTCAGGCGGTGGACCGGGAGCGACGTATTCCTGGTCAGGACCTGCATCCTTTAATTCGGCGAACCAAAATCCGACAATTGCTTCGGTCACAAATGCAAACGCCGGAACGTATACCGTCACTGTTACGGAAAATGGTTGCTCGGCTACGGCAACGACAACGGTAGTCGTTTTCCCGGTTGCTTCGACGGCGATCAATCCGGCCGGTCCGTTCTGTATCGATAATGGTGTGGTGACGCTGACAGCTGCCAGTCCGGGTGGAACATGGTCGGGAACAGGTATCACCGACCCGAATGCCGGAACCTTCGATCCTGCTGTGGCGCAAACCGGTCCGCATGTGATCACGTATACATTGCCGGGAAACTGTACATCGGCTTCCACGACGACGATTGTCGTCAATCCATTGCCAACGGTTGATTTTTCATCGAATGTCGTGGCAGGCTGCGAGCCGCTTGTGGTGCAGTTTACGGACAATTCGACACCTGCCGGACAATCTGTAACCTGGAATTTCGGCGACGGACAAACAGCCACAACGACAGGAACGGCAACGCATACTTATAATGGTAACAACTGCTTCGACGTAACGCTCACCGTAAGCGATGCCAACGGTTGTTCCAACAGCCTCACGCAGCCGAACATGATTTGTGTGACAGAGCGCCCGGAAGCGTCGTTTAATGTCAGCGATGCTTCTATGCCGGTGACCGATCCGGTGTTCCAGTTCACGAATACGTCTACCGGTGCCGATTCCTATACCTGGAATTTCGGCGACGGCACGAATTCGAGCGCAGTCAATACTTCACACACTTATCCGCAGGAGCCGGGCAATTATACCGTAACGCTCACGGCTTCCAGTGCGAATGGCTGTTCAGATATTGCGACCCAGATCATTAAGATCTACGAAGACCTGTTGTTCTATATTCCGAATGCGTTCACACCAAACGGCGATGAGCACAACAGCGAGTTCAAGCCGGTCTTTACTTCCGGATTCGATCCGTATAGCTTTACCATGATCATTTACAACCGCTGGGGCGAGGTGATGTTCGAATCACATGATCCGAACGCAGCGTGGGATGGAACTTACGACGGTAAAGTCGTAAAAGAAGGGGCCTATACATGGACCGTCCAGTTCCGCGATTCGGAATCGGATAAGAAATACAAATACGAAGGCCACTTTATGGTGTTGCGCTAGGGATTATTTTCCCTTGCCAAGCGCGAACATAACCGGGTTTTTTGCCAGATCATAGGCGTTTTCCCGCCAATCGGCTACGGTACGTGTCTGAATGCGTTCTGTCGGCAATGTGAGGTTGCAGGCAATGCACAGCATCGTGTCGTCATCGAGCTCGTTGAGCAGATCGTCGAGTACGTGCATATTCCGGAATGGCGTATCCATAAATAAATGCGTTTCACCCGTACGGCGAACTTTTGCTTCGAGGTCTTTCAGCTTGCGTATGCGTTCCTTTTTCTCTTTGGGCAGATAGCCGTGAAAGCTGAACTGCTGGCCGTTGAATCCGCTGCCGATGAGCGTCAACAGAATGGAGCTGGGGCCAACCATCGGAACCACGCGAATGTTGTTCTCATGGGCCAGCGCCACGAGCACGCTTCCCGGATCGGCAATACCCGGACAACCGGCTTCGCTCATGACACCTACGCTTTCGCCGCTTTTAAGCGTTCGGATCAGGCCCATCAGCTCGGGAGCCGTGGTGTTCTTGTTCATGATCGTGAACTGCGATTCATCGATCGGGAAGGAACGGTCCAGCTTGCGGAGGTAACGCCGCGCAGATTTCACTTCTTCGACCGCAAAATGACGCAAACCAATAGCGATCTCTGCTACAGTCGTTGGTGTAATATGGTCGGTTTGTTCGCTTCCCAATGTATTTGGGATGAGGTACAGCAGTCCTTTATCGCTCATTTGAGGTGGGGATTATTGGCTAAAAATGCTTCGGTGGTTTGTTCGAGTAATTCGATTACATGACGAAAATCGCTGTCTCCGCCGTAATAAGGNNGGGATCCGGTACTTCGCGGCTTTCACCGGGATACAGTTCATCGAGGTAAAGCGATACCTTCTTGCGGTCTTCATCGTGGCGCGCCAGGCGCAGTACATTATCACGATTGCTCAGGTCCATGACGAATATGCGGTCGTAACGATCAAAATCAGTCACAGTGAATTGTCGTGCGCGCAACCCATCGATATCCACACCGTAGGTCTTCGACCATTTCCGCATACGCGAATCGGGTGCAGCGCCCACATGGTAGTTCGCGGTTCCGGCCGAATCGACAGTGACCGACAGACCACGTTCCTGAATTTTATGACGAAGCCAGCCATCGGCCATCGGTGAACGGCAAATGTTTCCGAGGCAGACCATTAATACATTCAGCTTGTTACTTTCCAAGGTATCCTGATTATGGTTGCAAAGATACGATCTTCAGCAGGATGGAGGAAGCCTGCGGTGACGAAAGATGTGTCTGGTAAATTCATAATCAATTCATTTACAAAAGTTAAGAGTAGTTAAAACAGATTAAAAAAAGTGTTCTCCAACACCCGATTGTAGTTTGAACAGCCAACATTTCCATTGAAGCGCAAAAATGCTCGTCCGAAATGCCTGTTTGTCCCGATCCAAGCTGTTAAATGCTCATTTAACAGTTTTTAAGTCCAACCTTCACAACTACGAGCATCATTTAAACGTTACATTTATGGGTAACACACCACACCAACGAGTAGAGCTATGAGACAATTAAAAATCGTCAAACAGGTCACGAACAGGGAAACCGCATCACTGGACAAATACCTGCAGGAAATTGGCCGCGTAGAATTAATCTCAGCTGAAGAAGAGGTGGAACTGGCCCGCCGGATTCGACAAGGAGACAAACGCGCGCTGGAACGCCTTACAAAAGCCAATTTAAGGTTCGTTGTATCCGTTTCGAAGCAGTACCAGAACCAGGGGCTTTCCCTTCCCGATCTGATCAATGAAGGCAACCTCGGTTTGATCAAGGCCGCCGAACGCTTCGATGAAACAAGAGGATTTAAGTTTATTTCATACGCCGTCTGGTGGATCCGTCAGTCGATCCTGCAGGCGCTCGCAGAACAGGCGCGTATTGTGCGTCTGCCGCTAAACAAGATCGGTACGATCAACAAGATCAACCGTGCCTACAGCGAGCTCGAGCAATTGTACGAACGTCCGCCTTCGGCCGATGAGCTGGCCGAATTCCTGGAATGCTCCACGGAAGAAGTGCGCCAGTCGCTGGCCAACACCGGCCGCCACGTTTCAATGGACGCGCCGCTGGTGGAAGGAGACGAGTCGTCTTCAAGCATGTATGACGTATTGCCGAACGATGCCCTGCCAAGTCCTGAAATGGACCTTTACAAGGAATCGCTCCGGAAAGATATCGATCGCTCACTCGCTACGCTTACAGGAAGAGAAGGCGATGTGGTGCGACTGTATTACGGGCTGGGTGGCAAACATCCGCTCACATTGGAAGAAATTGGTGATTTGTTTGACCTGACCCGCGAACGCGTTCGTCAGATCAAAGAAAAAGCGATCCGTAGATTGAAACACACGTCCCGCAGCCGGATGCTCAAGACATACCTTGGTTAGACGGGATCGACATCCACAATCAATCGGACAGGTTTAAAGCGAGGAACGCTGTAGAATTGATCCGTTAATTCGTGCAGGCGTTCCTTGACTTTATGCTGTGGAGCTTGCTGTTCCACTTTCAGCATGATCTCTTTTAAGTAATAGTTCTGGATTCTCGCAATCGGTGGGAATTCCGGGCCTAATACGCGCTCATGAAAGACGGCTTTTAATTGCTGTCCGAACGCGTGTGCGGCTTCATTCACCAGATTCTGGTCCTTGTGTTTGATAGTGAAAACAATCAGCTTGTAAAACGGCGGATAGAAAAAATTGCGCCGTTCCACGATTTCATTCAAGGCAAATCCATCGTAATCGTGCTCGATCACTTTCCGGATCACCCAATGATCGGGCTGGCCGGTCTGAATGATCACTTTTCCGCGTTTTTCTCTTCGTCCGGCGCGACCCGCAACCTGACTCATCAGCTGGAAAGCATGCTCGAATGCCCGGAAATCGGTTTTATTGAGCATCAGATCGGCATCGAGAATACCGACAAGGCCTACGTGGTCGAAATCGAGTCCTTTGGCGATCATTTGCGTTCCAATCAGCACATCGACCGCGCGTGATTCAAAATCGCTGATCAATTGCTGATAACTGTTCTTCGAACGCGTCGAATCGTAATCCATACGCGCCACGCGCACTTCCGGCATCAATAGCGACAGATCGTCTTCGATCTTTTCCGTCCCGAAGCCCAGCATTTTCAAGCGATTGCTTCCACAAGCCGGACACGTTCCGATCGGTGGCATGTGGTAGCTGCAATGATGGCATTTCAGCAGGTTGGATTGTTTGTGATAAGTCAGTGTAGTGTCGCAGTTCACACAATTCGGGCTGTAGCCGCAGAGCTCGCAGGCCCATAACGGCGTATATCCGCGACGATTCTGGAAAAGAATGACTTGTTCTTTCCGTTCCAGCGCCGCTTTCATTTCTTCCAGCAGGAACGCCGAGAAATGTCCGTTAACGGTCTTCTGCATGCGTTCTTTCTTCATATCCGCGCAGCAGATCTCGGGTAGCTGAACGGTGCTGTAGCGCTCGGTCAATAAAGCGTGGCCGTATTTCTGTTCGCGAACGTTCCTGAACGTTTCGATAGCCGGTGTGGCGCTTCCGAGCAGCGTTTTGGTCTTGAAGAGCGCAGCCAGCACCAAAGCAGCATCGCGGCCATTGTAGCGCGGCGCCGGATCCTGTTGCTTGTAAGTTCCTTCGTGCTCTTCATCCACGATCACGAGCCCAAGGTCACGAAACGGTAGGAAAACGGACGAACGTGCGCCCACCACAATACGGTAATGTCGCGGATCGTTTGCCAGCACTTTCTGCCAGATCTCGACGCGCTCGTTGTTATTGAAGCGCGAATGATAAACCCCGATCTGCTCACCGAAATAAGCCGAAAGCCGCTGAATGAGCTGTGTTGTCAGCGCAATTTCGGGCACAAGGAACAATACCTGTTTGCCTTTCTCGAGCGCTTCGCGGATGAGGTGAATATAAAGCTCCGTTTTCCCCGAGCCGGTAATACCTTGTAATAAGACGGTATCTTTTTCTTCGAATTGCTTCCGGATGGAATCCAGTGCCGCTTGCTGATGTTCTGACAAGACAGGAAACGAAAACCCTGCATTGCCATTGGCTTGCAAACGCGATATTTCGATGCGCTCAGAACGAATGATTCCCTTTTTCTCCAGCGTATTCAGCGCCGCGATGGAAACACCTTTTTCTTCCAGCGTTTTGCGCAAGACCGGAACGCTTTCGGTGCCATTGTAGCCGCCTTCCTGCAAGAGCAGAATGAGCGCATGTTCCTGTTTCTGCAAGGCTTTTTTGGCTGTCATTTCCGCGAGAACGTCCTGTAAAGCTTCGTCATTCGCGAACAAATCTTCCAGCTGAATGAAAATGGCTGTTTTCGGGGTGAATTTGCCCATGATCTCTTCCTGCGAAAGCACAACGCGCCGCTCGATGAGCTTCTTGATGATCGGCTGAATGGTCTTGATCCCGACGATCCCGGCAATGTCTTTCAACGTCAAAACTTCCTGAACTTCCAGCGCTTCCACGATGATGTACTCACGGTCGTCAAGCGAAACGGCTTTGGGATCGTAATCCGGATGCAGCACGATCTTTGTTTCGCTGGCAAGCTTGAAATTGGCCGGCAGAGCTGCGTTCATCACATCGCCGATCGGGGCCATATAATAAGCCGAGATCCAGCGCCAGAAGCGGTATTGAACAGCTGTGACCAGCGGTTCGTCGTCGAGAATGTGCTCGATGTACCGGGCCTGGTAATGCTGCGGAATGTCTTCGTGAATGCGCGTTACGAGCGCCGTATAAAGCTTGCCTTTCAGCGGAACGACCACGCGTGTGAACAGCTTCACATGCGGATTCAGCTCAAACGGAACGCGGTAGGTGAATTCCTGGCTGATGGAGACAGGAATGATCACATCCACAAAGATCGTCTGGCGTTCGCTCATGGCGATAAAGGTAAGCAGGATTCGCTACAAAGCGGGCGATTATCACCTGGATTTTGCGATCACTGACAGTAGAAGCTGGAAAACTGGTCGAGCGGAATACCGCTGCAAAACGACAGGTTTCCGGTAGATGGACCTATACACAGCTCGCGCGTCGAATTGGCGTCGATGGCGCGTAAATGCGGCGGCTGGTTGACAAAATCCTGTCGTTCCAGTGTAATGGTGTAACGCGAGGCAAACAGTCCGATCACATGCACATCATCGGTCGCCGACAGATTCGTGAACGAAGGCTTGTTTTGCGCCAGGGAAGAAGAAGGTTTGTTGACGAGCAGGTAAGTGGCCAGATCCTGCGAGCCGCCTGTTAAGTAAACCTTCAGTCGCTTGAATTCGCGTTTGTGAATGGCCGGATTGTCCGTACAATTTTGCTGCATCAGCTGGTAAAAAACGGCGCCAACGGCGGTAAACATTGGATTGCTTCCCGCGACAAAGCCATTCTGTTCACCGAGCTTCCACATGAAAGACTTTTCTGTTGGAACACCACCGATGTATTCGTTGAAAAAGATTTCCATCCGGCAATCCAGCACTTTCGCGGTTCCGGGTGACACTTTGAAAACGGTATTCCGGTAGCCGTCGTCGGGAACGTTATAGTTGGCGAAGGTGTAGCTCTCGTGGCTCAGCGGCGACACGATGCTCAGGTTTTTCACCAGCCTGGTTTCTCCGTAAACATGGAATTCGCCGTTGTTGACATTGATGTCAAGCTTGTAGGTGGCGTTCGGAAAAAGCGTCGCTTTGAAGTAATAGACTTTCTGTTCCGGATTGTAAAAAGCGCCGGGCTTTTTGTTGGTCAGAAGCGTATCGTCGAGCTCCCACGTGCGAATTACGAGCCCGTTGATTTCTTCGGTAATGGTTGCTGTAACTTCGGAGAAGTAGCACGAATCGGGAATCTGAGCGACTTCATTCGCATTGTTGTTTCCCGCAAAAGCCCGTGTGATCTTGATGTAATGAATGCTGTCGGCCTGGTTCAGCAAGCCATAAATAACAGCTGTTTTTTTGTAATCGGCTGCGAAATCGATCTCTTCATTGCACGATGTCAGCGAAAGAACAGACAACAACGCAACGAATGGAAATAAGCGAATGAGTTTCATGTACGCAATTTAGTTAGACCCCAAATATAGCATTTTTTTAACGGTCTTTCCGACTGACAGGCTAAAGGATAACAACCCTTTACTCAATGAAGTGCGATGTAAATTACCCTTTCACACGGTTGAAACGCATGGCGCGCAGCATCCAGTTCGGAAGGTAAGCACCCGGTTTTTTGTTCTTCAGGTGAATGTACCAGCCCAGCTTTTTCATCACCGGGACTTTATGGGTTTCAACGAATTCGATCCATGTTCCGTCCGGATCTTCGATGTAACTGAAACGGCCGCCGGCTTCGCCCATATCGAACGTTTTTCCCGAATCGACGGTGAACGGAAAGCCTTTTGCTTCGCATTCAGCCTGTAATGCATCCATTCCCTGTACATCGAAGCAAAGGTGAATGAAGCCCCAGTCGCCCCAGAAGCGGTTTTCAAAGATCTTGCGGGCGTCTGTGCGCTCGGTTGCCTGGATAAGCTCGATCTGTGTAGGTCCGAGCAATCGGGCAAACGGCCCTTTACGTGGCTCCGGATGTGAAAGCAGTACGCGGCGAATTTTCGCATCACCGCCCGGCACTTTCGCAAACGCCGGAGAAACTTCCGTAACATCGTATTCGGTTACGGTATAGCCG
>DJFN01000250.1:42173-46616 GCA_002432085.1 Flavobacteriales bacterium UBA5871 | reverse complement strand
GTGTAGCAACGACGGCCGTTCCTTCTTCGAAAGAAGCATTGTCGAAATGCAGTACGTCGATACCGAGCTCACGCGCTTTCGCAACAACCGGAGCATCGGCTTTGTTGCACACCAGCAGTCCGACACGAATGGAAGAGTGGTTGCTGAAATGACGAACCAAGTTGACGGCATTGGTACCCGTTCCCGAAGCAAAAATCGCTACCGTTTGCTGTTTCATGGCGTAAAGGTAGTGACAATGCAGAATTCAAAATACATAATGCACAATTCCGCTGTGGCGAAAACGTCCTGCTATTCGTGACACATCCGCCTCGGGCGGATTATTCGCTGAAATTCTACAGCCCATTATTCGTGATCCGCCATGGCGGACAGCGAAGCTAATTCGTGGTAAAGCACTCCGGCAGCTTATCGGTCACAACCAGAATTGACCTTTATAATGAACGATTTAACGTGTTTGGGGACGAGGCATGGAAGCCATTTTAGTCTTATTTGGCGTTTAGGAATAGTTTACCCCTTTTAGGCTAAATAACAGATTTACAAAGAGAAAGGGTCGCAAAGACTTCGAAGCGGGGGGAATTATCTTGCGATATATTTTGTTTATATGGGTTTTCCTTTTTTCTTTGCACACTGAAAAACCTTTAAACGATTTAGAGATGTCTGATATCAAATCAAGAGTAATATCTATCATTGTAGATAAACTGGGAGTTGAAGAAAGCGAAGTGACCAATGAGGCGAGCTTCACAAATGACCTGGGAGCTGATTCCCTGGATACTGTTGAGCTGATCATGGAGTTCGAGAAAGAATTCAACATTGCTATTCCGGACGATCAGGCTGAGAACATCCAAACAGTTGGTGACGCGGTTTCTTACATCGAGAAGAACGCAAACTAAGTCGACCCGATATTTGCAGGATCAAGGCAGTTAACAAACAAAAAGGAATTTATGGAGCTGAAGAGAGTTGTGGTGACCGGGCTGGGTGCTTTAACACCGATCGGGAATACCGTTCAGGAATACTGGGACGGTCTCGTGAGCGGCAAAAGCGGCGCGGCGCCTATCCAACAATTTGATGCCTCTAAATTCAAGACCCTTTTTGCCTGCGAAGTCAAAAATTTTGATGTCGAGCAATTCATCGACAGGAAGGAAGCTAGGAAATTAGATCAATTTTCACAATATGCCATGGTTTCTGCTGCAGAAGCCATGGCTGATTCCGGCCTGATGGAAAATAATCCGAATCTCGACAGAATCGGCGTTATCTGGGGCTCGGGTGTAGGTGGATTGAAAACGTTCCAGGATGAATCCCAGAATTTTTTCTCTGGCGACGGAACGCCTAAGTTCAATCCGTTCTTTATCCCGAAAATGATCGCCGATATCGCGGCAGGACACATTTCCATTAAATACGGTCTGCGTGGGCCTAACTACGTAACCGTTTCGGCATGTGCTTCCTCGACCAATGCGATCATCGACGCATTCAACCTCATTCGTCTCGGTAAAGCCGATGCGTTTGTAACCGGTGGATCGGAAGCTGCGGTAAACGAAATGGGAATGGGCGGTTTCAACGCCCTGAAAGCCCTTTCGACGCGCAACGATTCGCCTGAAACCGCCTCCCGTCCGTTCGATGTGGACCGTGACGGCTTCGTATTGGGAGAAGGTGCTGGCGCGCTGATCCTCGAAGAATACGAGCACGCGAAAAAACGCGGAGCGAAAATCTACGCCGAAGTACTCGGCGGCGGAATGTCCGGTGATGCTTATCACATGACAGCTCCGCACCCTGAGGGAATCGGTGCCCGCAACGTAATGATCGCGGCACTCGAAGATGCGAACATCCGTCCGGAAGAAGTGGACTATGTGAACGTTCACGGAACTTCCACACCACTGGGCGATATCGCCGAAACAAAAGCCATTGCGCAGGTTTTCGGTGAGCACGCATACAACCTCAACATCAGTTCAACGAAATCCATGACCGGTCACCTGCTGGGTGCAGCCGGCGCTATCGAAGCCATTGCCTGCGTGCTGGCTGTAAAGCATGATATTGTTCCTCCGACAATCAACCACTTCACAGATGATCCGGAAATCGATAATCGTTTGAATTTTACCTTTAACAAAGCCCAGCATCGCACGGTGAATGTGGCTTTATCAAACACCTTTGGTTTCGGGGGTCACAATACATCTGTGATTGTTCGAAAATACAAAGGATAGTTTGCGTTTCCGAGTTCCCTTACTTTCCCCCCGGAGATCCAAAGAAGATCTGCAATTCATCCGGTTCTTTATCGATAAGTTCGGTTATCGGCCGAAACGTCTTGACCTTTTTTACGAGGCAACGACTCACCGTTCGCTGACTTATTCCGCCTCGCGCGAATTTTCCAACGAGCGGCTCGAATTCCTCGGCGATGCCATCCTCGATTCCATCATCGCGGAATTCCTGTTTCACAAATTCCCGGACCAGGACGAAGGCTATTTAACGAAAGTAAAATCAAAGGTCGTTTCGCGCAAAACCCTTTCGGAAATCGGCGAAGAGCTTGGCTTGCGGAAGATCATTCGCTACAACAAAGGCCGTTCTATCAACCTGTCTTCCCTCGAAGGAAACGCTTTTGAAGCCATTATTGGTGCGATTTACCTCGACAGCTCTTACGAAACGGTGAAGAAGATCCTGCACCACCACATCTTCCGGAAATACGTGGACCTGAACAAAGTGCTGGAAGAAGAGATCGACTTCAAGTCGCGCCTGTTTATCTGGAGCCAGAAACGCCGTCTGCAGCTCGAATTTGTCGTTCTGCGCGAAGAAAACCTCCACGGCAACTGGAAATACGAAGTCGTGGCGCAGGTCAACGGAACCAACTACGGAAAAGGCATCGGAGCTTCGAAAAAAGTCGCCGAACAAGCCGCAGCGCGAGAAACGCTCATCCTGATGGGGGAAATGTAATTGACTTTAGGAGCTTCCACCGTGGCGGACTTCAAGACATTAAGACATCAGAACTTTAAGACGAATTCATCTGCTTTTACCGGAAATCCCATTATCCTGAAGTCTTGATGTCCTGCCGTCCTGACATCTTGCCCTCTCAAGTAGCAAATCGTCGTTATTCACACTTTATTGATTATAACATAATGCTTACGGACTCAGGTTTTCCTGCCATTTATGTGTATTTTCGGGAATTAATCACTCGTCGTGGGAAAACAGAAACGTCATGTGTTGTCGCTGGAAGCCGAGATCGATTTTGAATTGATCGGCATCTGCTCCCACCACAGCGACTACCGGCTGGCCTGGGGATTGAACCAGGGCCTGCGGCTCAGCCTCGCCAAGAACGACGAGCAGTTCGTGATCACCAACAAAAAAGGACAACCCGTTTCGGAACACTCGTACTACCAATGGTACGACGAGGAAAACCAGATCGAGTATTACCTGATCAGGAACAAAAACGAGGGCAAATTTCTGATCCCCGAAAAAAGTCAGATCGATTACTTCCTGTTCCTGCGCAACAATGTGCTGCTCGATCCGGAAGATGTCCTGGAAGACGTAAAGAAAATTTCAAGCGTGATGGCGGCCTACCTGTTCGATCCGGCCGACCTGCCTTCCGCTGAACAAATTGTATTTTGAATGAAAAAAACGAAAATTGTAGCAACGCTCGGACCTGCTTCTACAACGGAAAAAGACGTGCTGCGTAAAATGATGCTCGAAGGCGTGAACGTGTGCAGGCTGAACTGCTCGCACGGCTCTCACGAAGACCATAAGCGGAACATCGACATGATCCGCGAGCTCAATGAAGAATTAGGATTCAATGTCGCTATCCTGGCCGATTTGCAGGGGCCGAAGATCCGCACCTACGAAATGGAAAACAACGGCGTGATGATGAACGACGGTGCGATGGTGACCATCGTAACAGAAAAGATCGTCGGAACGGCCGAGAAATTCGGGATCAGCTACAAATACATGCCGCAGGACGTAAAACCCGGCGAGCGGATTCTCCTCGACGATGGCAAGCTCGTGATGGAAATCGTTTCCACCGATGGCAAGCGCGAGATCAAAGCCAAAGTCATTCATGGCGGAATTCTGTCCTCGAAAAAAGGCGTGAACCTGCCGAATACGTTAATTTCCCTGCCTTCCCTGACGGAAAAGGACCGAGAGGACCTTGCTTTTGCGTTGGAAGAAGACGTGGACTGGATCGGACTTTCCTTCGTGCGCTCTGCGCGCGATATCATCGAATTGAAGCACATCATCTCGCAAAACCAGGCGAAAGCACGCGTGATCGCGAAGATCGAAAAACCGGAAGCGGTGGAAGATATCGACGAGATCATCAAGGTCAGCGACGCATTGATGGTGGCCCGTGGCGACCTCGGTGTGGAAGTTCCTTACCAGAACGTGCCGCTGATCCAGAAAATGCTCATCCGTAAAGGCCATCAGCATGCGAAACCCGTGATCGTAGCAACACAGATGATGGAAAGCATGATCACC
>DJFN01000250.1:27232-42105 GCA_002432085.1 Flavobacteriales bacterium UBA5871 | reverse complement strand
AGTGATCCGTACGATGGCGAATATCGTGCGCGAAATGGAAAACTTCGACGGTATTTATAACAAAGAACAGTTGCCGGAGAAATCACAGGCGCGCTTTATCTCGGATTCCATTTGCTTCAATGCCTGTCGTCTTGCACAGCGTGTCGAGGCCGATGCGATCATTACGATGTCGTTTTCTGGCTATACGGCCTACAAGATCGCTTCCCAGCGTCCGAATGCGCCGATTTATGTCTTTACCGGCAACAAGAACATTCTGACGCAGCTGAACCTCGTCTGGGGCGTTCGCGCGTTCTATTACGACATGAAAGTGAGCACCGATCATACTATTGCCGATATCAAGTACCTGCTCACCAAGGAAGGTTTGCTGAAGCAAGGCGACCTGGTGATCAACATCGCTTCCATTCNNAACCTGCCTGTCGGCAGACAGGAGACACAAAAGTCAGGCAAAGTACTAGCGTAGATGAAAGCGCTCTCCGCAGTAGCGTCCGTCTCAGGCGGATACACAAAAGAGAATAAACAAAAGAGTGGATTTTTTCCGCTCTTTTTTCGTTAGAGTTAATCGATAAGTGCCAGCTTCAATTGCTCCACCACACGACTGGTTTCTGTAGCTGAAAGTCCGTTCAGATAAGCGTTCAGAAAATTCGGCTCTTCGCTGGTAGCGTAACGAATGGTCGTTTCGAGCACCGCGTTGTAAATTTCCTTCTGTTCCGGAGTTAGCGCTTCCAGAATGGCCCGCAGCTGTAATATCAGAACAATGGTATCGACTCGGTTCATAATCAGTGATTTTTAGAACAAAAAAGCCGGCTTTGAACCGGCTTTAACAATACAATTTCATTCAAATTACTTGATCGCGAAACGTACCGCGAAGCTTCCGTAGATGTAGAAACCTACCCATGGGAATAAGCGGATCGTCGGCGTTGCATCGAGCGCGATATTGATCGGAACCTGCTCGAAGGTATATTCCAGACCGATGATGCCATCCAAACCTCCGAAAGCGCCGGTATAGTAACGATCATCGTCCCAACGTGGATGACGGTAACGGTATCCGTTCGTCCAGAAACCGATGTCGGCACCGCCGCCGATGTACCAGTCCAGTCCGCCTTGAATGTTGAAGTTCTTTTCGTACAAAGCCTGCAGCCACAAGTGTCGGTAACCACCGCCAAGGTTCGCTTCAAGAGCGCTGCTGCCGCCAAAGAAATGTTTCAGGCTGACAGAACCGTAGCCCGGAAAACCTCCTTTAAGTCCGATCGCCGTTTGATATTGTTGCGCTGTGGTGAATTGCACCATCCCAAAAACGACAAAAAGCGCCAATAGTAATTTTTTCATAACCCATTTTCTTAAGCCAAATATGAGCCTAATCCATTTTCTCTGCAAGAGTTAGGAGAAACGTTTAGAAAAATTAGCATTTTGGAGAAAAGTAGCTTTCCAATAGTAGAATCGGATATTAATCGAGCTTTCCGGCCAGTGTAAAAGCGATGCGCTTGCTGAAGCCGGCGGTATCGTCGACCGAAAAAGCCTCGATAACAGCCAGGTAAACGCCGAGCTGTGCCTTGGCATTCTCGTCGTTGATGCCGTCCCAGCTGAAATTGCCTTTGGAACCCAGCAATTCGCTTTTCAAGAGTTCGCGTACTAATCGACCGTGTTCATCGTAGATCTTGACTGTAGCCACCATTTCGCCCTGGGGCATCGTATAATAGAACAGCAGGACGTCTTCAAAACCGTCGTTATCGGGCGAGAAAATAGAGCTGGTGGTACCGAAATCGCCGTTAACGGAAGCGATCATGTATTGTGAATTTTGTCGTCCGGGTGTTCCGAAACCGCTGTCTTCAGCAGCCGTGTGCCAGTTCGAAGCGCTGCTCGAAATCCCGTTCGGATCGATACGTTCCAGCGTCTTGTTTTCCGTCTCGTCGATGATGCTCAGGTGCCAGTCGCTCGTGTAAGAAACGCGATCGATGATATTGCCCTGATGCAACACATAAACGGTCGACGAATCGTTGTTCAGCGAAGGAAGCTCCATTTGCAGAAAAGTTCCCGGAACGGCCTGCGGAAACTGTTGCAGCTGGAAATTGCTGTCGGGCGTTACCACCACGTATTTGCCGGGAAACAAAAGGTAATGCGTCGAAATGAGCTCGTTATCGCCGATCACGCCGTCTTCGAAACGCGCCAGCTCATATCCGTACAGATCCAGCACTTTGTTCGAACGGTTGTAAAGCTCGATGAAATCCGATCCGCCGGTTCCGGGATCGAACAACAATTCGTTGATCACCAGATCGCCCGGTTGCGGTGCTTCGGCGAGAGCAAAAGTTCCGGCAATGGTGGCGCTGTTTCCCCAGCAGTCGGCGATAGCTCCGTAAGTAAAACTGTACAATTGACTCTGCGTAATGGCTTGGCCGAAAGTGATCGTTACGGTATCCCCGAAAGCAGCCGTAGCAGAAATAGTACCGATAGTCAAAGCCGGGTTGGTCGTCAGCCCGGCATTAACGAGCGCGACTGAATCCATTCCTTCCGAAAAAACGAGCTGTAAAGCCGAAGGCGCGATGGCCAGTACGGAAAGCAAAAACGGGGCTTGCGTATCCGGCGTATTGTCGAAAACGCTGTTCTGCATTCCCGGAGTTCCGCCCGAAAGGGCATTGCTGGCAGTCCAGTTGGAACGATCCGAACAAGGATCGTCCGTATTGATCAGCTCGAGGCTGTAGCCGCCTTCCTGCTTGATTTCGTCGCGGTACCAGTTGTCGATGTAGCTGATTCTGTCGATTTCCACCGATCCGGTACTTTTCAGCACGATTTCATCGCTGGTGTTGTTGAGACTCGGAAAAGCGGTTACCGTGAATCCGTCGGGGAAGAAAGCAGCGGAAGACGTTGCGCAGAGCACCTTGTATTCGCCCGGCAGGATCCAGCCCGACACAATGGTTCCGTCACCCGAAGCATCGCCGAGCTTCCAGCCCGTGAGGTCGAAGTATTTGCCGCTGACATTATAAATCTCCACGAATTCTACTTCCGGCAATCCGATCACGGGCGAAGGATCGCAGAGGAATTCCGTGATAATTACGTCGCCGGGCTCGGGCGTTTCATTCACAAGGTAAGCGAAATCATCGCTGAGGTTGGTGGCCGTATTGCCGTTCAGATCCTCGATCGAAGTGACCGTCACCGCGTACGTTTGTCCGTTTGAAAGCGTTGAGCTCAATTGCAAATGGACGAGCGATGAATTCCCGCCATCGATCGTCGCCGTACTAACTGCTACAGCCGGATCTAACGTGTAATTCGAAGCTGTTATGGCTGCCGTTCCCGTTATGGGCTCGTCGAAAAGCAGATCGATCTGTGTGGAAGAAACGGGCGTTGCGGAAACCAAAGAGGGCGCTTGCATATCCACGATTTCCGGACCGGCATAAATATCGTCGAAGTAGTACTTGTTTGCGTTGCTGGAGGTGTAGGTTGCCAGTACGCCGAAGTGTGTTCCGATCAGCAATGTAACATCCGTTCCGGAAGATTGAAAAACGAAATCGACACTACCGGTCGCATCCGCAAAGAGCGACCAGAGTCCGGCATTGTCGCGAACGACCCGAACGTTGATATTGAACGGAGCAGAGATCTGTGCAGCAGGGCCGGCACAAATTTCCGTTTCCACGCCGCCAACGCTCTTTTTCAATCGAATGGCGTCTGTCGAACCTGCCTCGCCGAATTGCAGGAAAAATCCGTCGGGATTGGTCGAAAGATCATTGGAAATGCTGGTCAGATAAACGCGTGCGAAATTAGAGCCGGAAGGAGCCGTCGTGATTTTCACACGAACGCGCCATTCCTGTTCGTCGAGCGTCGATAATCCATGCGGAGCCGTGAGCCACGAAGTCGCAGCAACGGTATTGGCGGTCTGCAATTCCTGAGACGCGTTAACAGTAAACGTTGCGTCAGTTCCTGTCCAAACGGGATTGGAAGTAAAATTGCCGTCGGTAAAAGATTCGTTCAATTGAGCTGCCGAAAACAGCGGAGCTAACAAGAAGAAAAAAGAGAAAAGCGGTTTCATACGTGTTAAAGATAGAAAAAACACGTTGAATGATAACCGTTTATCGCATTTACAGATCGCGAATGCTCCGCGACTCGCCCTTGCCTTTTTTCTTTTTAGCTTTCTGCTCGGCGGTTTTCCACTCGTAAGAATATTCGAGCGAGAACAGGTGCTCGTTGTACGGATTTCCGGTGTTGAAGCGGCGGCCGTAGTAATACGTCAGCCCCAGCTCCTGGGAATTCGGCAGGTCGATATTCACCGACAAACCGTAGCGCACACGATTAAAGCGATCGCCCGTTGGTCCGTTCTGCGGATTGTAGAAAAACTCGGTGGAGAGCTCCGGGGTAAAACGTGTGTCCGGAATCGTCCAGGCAACATACGGCTTGATACGGAACGACGGATCGAGGTCGGTTCCGGTCAGGACGTAATCTCCGAGGAAGATCTGGTAACGACCGCGCACACCGAATTTAACGTCGTTGATCTTATGCCGGAAATCGCCGTTGAAATTCAGACGGTTGCTGTAGACCGTATTCCCGTTTTTCGCCTGTGAAGCAATGAAACGGTAGTCGATCGAAGGGCGAAACCACTTGATGTGATCGCTCTTCAGGCTGACTTCCTGAAACAAGGTTTGCCAGACGCCGGCCGTACTGATACGCGCATTGGTCTGGAAACCGGCCGTGAGGTCCTTGATGACCTCTCGCTTGATTCCGGCTCCGAACCAGATTTCCGAGCGGTCCTGGGCATAACCCTTCAGCAGGAACAGGCAGGTGCCGATCAGGCAAACAGCGGATTTCATTTTTTAAGAATGATTTGGCCGAGGTCGATCACCGACTTTTTCTTGTCGATTTTCACGGTCACTTTTACTTCTTTTTCACCGCTCGGACATTCCAGGCAGTCTTCGTAAGCGAAGATGGTATAAGTTCCGTTTTCGAGGTATTTGAACTCAAACGATCCGTCGTAACTGGCGTCCATCTTATCATCGTAGGTCAGGTCCTCATCACCGTAGATGATAAACACGTCTTCTTTGGCGCCATCGTATTCGGCGAGCAATGTTCCGACAGAGTTGTAATCGTGGATGTAGATTTTTCCTTTAATGGTCGAGGTTCCGCCTTCGCCTTCTACTTTTTTACAGGCCGAAAGCCCGAATGTCGCCGCAGCGATAAAAATCCATTGTTTCATTCAACAGGTATTTGGAGAGCATAAATGTACCAAGCATTTGTAATGGCTTGTCAGCTATAGATGTAAAAACTTTAACTGTGGTTGTAAATAATGTGATCATTTTATTAAAAAACCTTTAAATGATACAACCATTTCGTATAATTAGCATCTATTACTTTGATAAACTCTCCTCGCATGACTACACGCATACCATACTTCATTATCACTGCTTTAACCTTATTTCTGCCCATCTGGGGAAAAGCACAGGTGATCATCAATGAGTATTCCTGTTCCAACGTTGCCGGACCTACCGATGCATTCGGCGAACGGGAAGACTGGATCGAGCTCTACAATATGGGAGCTACCGCCGTCGATCTGACGGGTTATTTTCTCTCCGATAAAGAAACCAATCTCGATAAATGGGAAATTCCTTCGGGAAATATTGCGCCGGGCGGCTACCTGATGGTGTATTGCTCCGGTCGTAACACCGTTTCGGGCGGCCAGCTTCATCCGAATTTCCGACTTACACAAACCCGCGGCGAATGGATCATCCTGACGCGTCCGAACGGTATCGTGGCCGACTCCATTCAGATTGTCCACATGACGAAGGAAAACCATTCAGTTGGTCGTGAAACCAATGCTTCCAGCACCTGGAAGCTGTTCATGGTGCCAACTCCGGGAGCACCGAACGCCGGCGCGATCAACTTCTATACGCCTACGCCGGTCATGGACATCCAGGCTGGTTTTTACGGCGGACCGCAATCCGTGACAATTACCTGTTCCGAGCCTACAGCACAGATCCGTTACACAACGAACGGTTCCGAGCCAACAGCTGCTTCGACGCTTTATGCCGGCCCCGTTGCGATCAACACGACGACCGTTTTGCGAGCCAAGGCTTTCAGTGCCGATCAGCCAAGCTTCTGTGCTTCCAATACCTACTTTATCAATGTCAGCCACACGGTTCCGGTAGTTTCCATTTCAGGAACACAGGTGTTTGACCTTGTTGCGAACGGTAACGGCTGGTCGACCAACTATAAAGGCTTCTTCGAATACTTTGAGGCCGACGGTTCCTACATCGACGAAGGCGAAGGCGACTATAACAAGCATGGAAACGATTCCTGGGCTTACGATCAGCGTGGCTTCGACTACATCATGCGCGACCAGTTCGGCTACAACGATGCGGTGGAGCACCAGATTTTCCCGGAAAAAGACCGTACGGAATTTCAGCGACTCATTCTCAAGCCGGCTGCCAACGATAATGTTTCATTCGAAGACGGTGCGCACATCCGCGATGCCTTCGTACACACGCTTTCACAAAAAGCCGATCTCAAAATGGACGAGCGTACCTGGATGCCGTGTGTGGTTTACCTCAACGGACAATACTGGGGCGTTTACGAAACGCGTGAGAAAGTCGACGACGCCGATTTCACCGAATACTACTACGAGCAGGATAAATTCAACATCCAGTACCTCAAAACATGGGGCGGAACCTGGGAAGAATACGGTGCGCCAAACGCAATTCCTGCCTGGAATGCGCTGCGTACGTTTATCAATACGAACAACATGGGCATCCCGGCCAATTTTGAGAATGTCGATACGACACTCAACTGGGAATCACTGATCGATTACTTTGTGATCAACTCCTATGTTGTGAGCCAGGACTGGCTGAACTACAATACGGCCTGGTGGCGCGGACTCAATCCAGCGGGCGATAAAGAGCGCTGGCGTTATACCCTTTGGGATATGGACGCGACGTTCGGCCATTACATTAATTACACCGGTATTCCGGATCCTACGGCCAATGCCGATCCGTGTAACGTGGAAAGCCTTCCGAACCCGGGAGGACAAGGACACACCGGCATTCTTCAGAAACTGATCAACGAGAACCCGGTTGTCGAGCAATACTACATTGCGCGCTACGCCGACCTTATCAATACGCATTTCTCGTGCGATTACATGAACTTCCTGCTCGACAGTATGATCAACGTGATCGATCCGGAAATGAACGGCCAGATCACGCGATGGGGTGGAAACACTTACGCCGGCTGGCAAAACAATGTGCAACAGCTGCGCGATTTCATCGATGCGCGCTGTCTGGCGCTCGAACAGGGATTGATCGACTGCTACGATCTTACAGGTCCTTACCAGCTGGTGGTGGATGTTGATCCTCCGGGAGCAGGTGAAGTGAAAGTGAACTCCATCTGGGCACCGACTTATCCGTGGACGGCCGAGTACTTCGGTGGAATGAATACGAACTTTGTTGCGCAGGCAAATACCGGCTATATGTTCTCGCACTGGGAATACACAGCCGGTCCGATGCTGCTGCCGGATACACAGGATACGAACTCCATGATCATTAACGGTCCGGAAAACGTAACGGCGGTGTTCATTGTCGAAAACCCGGACATTGACGGCGACGGCATCCTGAATGAAGACGAAGCGACACATGGAACCGATCCGAACAATCCGGATACGGATNNGATACGGACGGCGATGGCATCAACGACGGACAGGAAGTAGCTAACGGTTCCGATCCGACCGATCCATGTGATCCGGTAGATACAGATTGCGATCCTGACGGCGATGGTCTGACCAACGGCGAAGAAGCAACGACAGGAACGGATCCGAACAACCCGGATACCGATGGCGACGGCTTCAACGACGGTACGGAAACAGACAACGGTTCCGATCCGCTGAATCCTTGTGATCCGGATGATTCCGATCCGGAATGTCAGATCGATACCGACGGCGATGGCCTCACNNTACTTCCGATCCGCTCGATCCGTGCGATCCGGAGCCAATGGGTGACAACTGCTTCAACGGTATTTTCATGCCGACAGGTTTCTCTCCGAACGGCGATGGCCTGAACGATCTGCTCGGTCCTAAAGTTGGCCGCGACGTGAAGAAATTTACCTGGTACCTCTACGATCGCTGGGGCAACCGCATGGTAATGTCTTCCGATGTTGCCTTCAAATGGGATGGCCGTTTCAACGGTGTGCTCATCAACACGGGAGTTTACGCCTACATGATCGATGTGGAATTCATCGATGGTCGCAAGGAAACATTGTCTGGTAACGTCACTGTAACACGCTAGTCATGAGAAAGCTGTTTCTTTTCATTGCTTCGGCCGGGATGGCCACAGCAGTGTCGGCACAGGACCTGCATTTCTCACAGGTGCTGCAGTCACCGGTTTTGCTCAATCCGGGCGCGGTAGGTGTGTATGACGGCTGGGAACGCGCGGTCGTACATCACCGCAACCAGTGGCTGGGCTCCAATACGCAGTTCATGTCAACGGCGATTGCTGCAGACGTGACATTCTTTAAAGACGCGCGACGCAATACAGCTTACCTGGGAACCGGGTTGTCGTTCTACAACGACGTGGGCGGTGATGCCAAGTTTGGTATCCAGACCGGTGCCGTGACTTTTTCCGGCATTCTTCCGATCGGTGCGGCGAGCCAGCTTTCATTGGGTATTCAGGCCGGTTTCGGTTCGCGAAAAGGCGATATGTCGAAGCTGTTGTACGAAAGCCAGTGGACGGGCGCAGGATTCGATCCGACGGTCGCTTCAGGCGAAGGAGACGCGTTGAATTCGTTCCAGTACCTCGACGCTTCGACCGGTATTTTCTACCAGTTCGACGGCGGACAATCGACTTTTGCCCGTAACAACGACATGAAATTCCAGGCGGGATTCGCGGTTTACCATGCGAATTCGCCGCAGATGAAATACCGTGCCGGCGGAACCGAAAAACTGGCACGCAAATACGTCGGGATGATGAATTACTCGATGGACCTTCCTTCGACTTCGTGGTCGTTCGATGTGCAATTCGTTCAGTTCATTCAGGGCGGTCACTATGAAACGATCTTCGGTGGTTTGCTCCGCAAGCGGTTCCGTGAAGCAACGAAACAAACCGGTTTCAGCCAGGATGCTTCGTTTGGCTTCGGAAGCTATGTGCGTATGAAAGATGCTATCATTCCAACAGTACAGATCGATTTCAAAGGCTTCCGTTTCGGATTGTCTTACGACGTAACGGTTTCTGCCATGCGCAAAGCCTACAGCGCCGGAAGTATCGAGCTTTCACTGAGCTACACGAACTTCCACCACGCGTTGTTTAAGCGCCGCAATAGCTGGTAATCTCAATTGACATTGGACAGTTGTCAATTGTCCAATGTCAATTGTCAATTGCAGAAAGTGCTTCCTCCAGCGTGTTTGTGCGTGGAAAACACATTGAATCGCCGCACAGCACATAGCTTTTTGTTTCATCCGGCAGGTAGATCAGCTTCAGGCGATGTGAAACGTGCTGCTGCAAAGCCTGGCGTTCTTCGAATGTATGATTTCCATGCACGTGCAAAACGTAGCGCGGTTCCAGAAAGCGTTGGAGCAAAAGCGCCCAGCTCGAATAGCCCGAACCGTATTGTTCCATGCCGTCGAGCATATTCTGCAATTGCTGACGCGCCATCGATTCCCATTTTTCCTGTTCGGTGATCTGCGAAAGTGTCAGCAGGTTGTGCGCCATCACACCGTTTGTCGAAGGAATCACGTTGTCGTGCAGCTCCATTTTCCGGGCAATCAATTCGTTGTCGGCAGGCGTGAAAAAGAACATGCCGGATTGCCTGTCAAAAAAGCGTTCGATCGCCGTTTCGGTCAATGCCGTGGCGCGTTCCAGCCAGTCGGAATCGCCTGTTGCCTGGTACAATTCCAGAAAGGCTTCGATAGAGAATGCGTAATCGTCCAGCAATCCTTCGATGAACGATTTTCCGTTCTGACGCGTGTGCCATAGCTGATCGCCTTCGCGCAGCTGGTACTGAACGATCCATTTCCCACAGCTGAGTGCCAGCGACAAATAACTGCTGTCGTTCAAGGCGCGGAACGCATCCGTGAGTCCTGTGATGGTCATTGCATTCCACGCAGTGAGACATTTGGTGTCCGTTACCGGTGCGATCCGACGCTTTCGTTCGGCAAACAGCTGGTCACATGCCCGGCGGATCTGTTCGTTCGTAATTTCCGGATGCCGGGCTGTAAAAGCTTCCCACGTTTCGTTTCTCAGCAAAACCCACTGTTCGTCTTCCCAGTAGCCTTTGTTCTGCGGATTGTACAATTCCAGGAACCACGTGGCGTCCCGGCCGATGATCGAACGGATTTCTTCCGGCGTCCAGACGTAATATTTTCCTTCTACGTCTTCGCTGTCGGCGTCCTGAGCGGCAAACAAACCGCCTTCGGGCGAGCGCATCTCGCGTTCCAGCCAATGCAGCATTGTTTCCATTACGCGCTGATATTCGGGTTGAGCATCGTAGCGATAAGCCTGTGCGTACAACGACAACAGTTGTCCGTTGTCGTAGAGCATTTTCTCGAAGTGCGGGATCTTCCACAGCATATCGACGGAATAGCGGGAAAAACCGCCGCCCAGCTGATCGTAAATGCCGCCCATGGCCATTTTCCGGAGCGTCAGGCTAACGTGATCGCGCACCAACCCGTGGTTTTTCCATTCGGCATAATGCAGCAGGAACAGGTAATTATTCGGCAGCGGAAATTTCGGCGCGTGTGTCGGACCGCCTTCCACGTTGTCCATTTTTGGCATCCAGCGGCGAACGAGCTCGGGGAGTTTGTCTTCCGGAAGATCGCTTACCGGCGCAGCTATAGAAATCAGCTCGCTCGCGGAAATACCTTCTGTAAGCTGCGTGGCGTATTCCACCATTTTTTCCGGCTCCGAAACGTGCATGTGCTGCAGACTGCGGAGAATGTGCATCCATTGTTCTTTCGGGAAATATGTTCCGCCGTAAACCGGTCTTCCGTCGGGAAGCGTGAAGCAGTTCAACGGCCAGCCTCCGCGACGGGTCATGAGCTGAACGGCGTTCATGTAAACCTGGTCCACGTCGGGGCGTTCTTCACGATCGACCTTGATGCAAACGAAGAATTTGTTCATCAGCGCCGCCACTTCTTCGTCTTCGAAGCTTTCGTGCTCCATCACGTGGCACCAGTGGCAGGAAGAATAACCGACCGACACCAGGACGAGCTTGTTTTCCGCTTGTGCCTGTTCAAACGCGGACTTCGACCACGCCACCCAATTCACGGGATTATGAGCATGCTGCTGCAGGTAAAGACTCGATTCGCGGATGAGGTCGTTCGTATAATTCTCCATTTTGTAAAAATAGTGAACAGTCAATAGTAATCAGTGAGCAGCGGATATCCTAACATAATTTGGCCCTAACAACTGCTAACGTCAACTGCTCACTGTTTACTGCTCACCGCTCACTGCCAACTGCTCACCTTCAACTAATCACCGCTCACTGTTCACTGTTCACTAATTACTTCGTAACTTTGCACCCAACTTTTTTCGTTCCCGTGAAGCAATTCAGACCTTTCCATGTCCTTCTGTTTACCGTTGGCGTTTTTGCGCTGCTGGCACCGCTTTCCTGGCTGGTGAAAGACGACGCGTTCAGTATAGGCGATTTTTCGATGCGGTTTTTGAGCTCGGAAGACCTGCTGGACCCGAAAGATCCGGTGAAAAAAGACATCACGAATATCATCGCGAAGGTTGATACCACTGCCATTGAGCTGCCGGCCGATCCGGGTGNNTTCCGATGGCAAAATGGGAGCTCCATCCGGCGGACAGCTTTCGGGCGAATCGGCAACGGTGATCCAGTATTCCGAAGGCGGAAAACAGGCGCTTCATAATTTCTTCGCGAAGCTGGAAAGCGCATCCAAAGGAAAAAAGATCCGCATTCTGCACTACGGCGATTCGCAGATCGAGGGCGATCGTATGACGTCTTATATCCGTCAGCGACTCCAAAGCCAGTTCGGCGGAAACGGACCGGGAATGATTCCGGCCAAAAACGAATACCACACGCAAACGTTCAAGCAAACCTGCTCGCCGAATTTTGTCCGCTACACGGCGTTCGGTGGCGCGAAGCTGAAATCCAAGCGCTACGGCTCCATGTGTACGGCGNNGAATACGACAGCACCGAAATGGCTTCCATTACTTCCGTGAAAGAAGCGTTTATCGAAATCGAGCCGTCGCCGTCAGCCTACGCCCGCGCCCGTGATTACAACAACGTGAAGCTTTATTATACGAGCTGTCTCAAGCCATGTTCGGTGAAAGTTTATCAGAACGGCAACCTGATGCACGAGGACAGCCTTGTGATGGATGGCCGCTACCACGAGTTGGCGTTGTCGTTTCCGTCTACTCCGGGCAAGCTGAAATACGTTTTTTCATCGACTGTCAGCCCGACAATCATCGGTTTTTCCCTGGAAGGCGATGTGGGCGTTCAGGTCGACAACATCGGTATGCGCGGCTCCAGCGGAACCTTCTTCGGGAAAATCGACCAGATCACAGCTGCGAAAATGTACGCTGATCTGAACGTGGAAATGGTGATCATGCAATTTGGTGGAAACAGCGTTCCGTACCTTGAAGATTCATCCGATGTGCGCAATTACGTGCGCAATTTCCGCGGACAGCTTTTGACGCTCAAAAAACTCCGTCCTTCGGCGGCGATCATGGTCATCGGGCCAAGCGATATGTCGACCTCCGGCTCGGGCGGAATGGTAACTTATAAGATGCTGCCCGTTCTCGTAAATGAAATGCGGAAAGCCGTGAAAGATATCGGTGCCTGCTACTGGGATCTCTACAACGCGATGGGTGGTTTGAACTCCATGCCGAGCTGGGTAGAGCAGGGGCTGGCCGGAAAAGATTACATCCATTTTACCCCGAAAGGAGCAAGTATTGCCTCGCAGCTCTTTTTCGATGCATTTGCGGCAGAATATGTCCGCTGGAAAAATGGGAATTAAAGGCTGACAATGAGCCGTAAGAACTGGAAATACTGCGTGAGAATCTTTGGACAAATAGCAATAGTGGTGGCATTGACTGTAGCCTGTACAGCTCGTTCCCAGTCGCACTATAACGGCCCGAAAGATTCACTCAACACCTATTTCTACCCGGCTTTCCTGGACCTCGATACTTCCTTGCAGAATACCTATCCGTTCATCAATTTCGCCGAGAACTGTTTCCGGTTTTATTCGCCGCGCAGTAAAAACTGGGAAAAGCTTTACAGCGATCTCAACAAAATGGTGGAATACAAGGACCGCAAGCTGAACTTCTACCACATCGGCGGCTCGCATGTGCAGGCGGATCTGTATACGCACGATATTCGCACCTATCTCCAGACGCAGTGGGAAGGCTTGCCGGGCGAGCGCGGACTGATCTTTCCGTTCAACCTGGCGCATACGAATAACCCGCGGAATTACCGTTTTTCTTCGCCGAATCGCTGGCGCGATTACCGAAGCGTGGCTGCAAACAAGCCTTCGGGACATGAATACGGACTCATGGGCGCCGTTATCGAATGCCCGGATTCCGTGATCACGATCCGTTTCGAGTACGACAAAACTGAGGTAAAACCTGGTTTTACGCGTTTACGCGTTTACCACAACAAAGGTGAATTTCCGTTCGAGCTGAACTTCGGTCCGGACGAGATCCTGATCGTGGACGAATACCGCAACTCCGTGCTGGGTTATACCGAAGCCGTTTTCACCGACAACATCGATACGTTCAACCTGCAATTTTCCCGAACGACGAGTCAGCCGTTCAATCTGCAGATCCACGCCATTCAGCTGGCAAACGCCCAACCGGGAATTTCATACACGGCGATCGGCATCAACGGCGCAGGTTTATATNNNATTCGAAGAACAGCTGAAAGAATCGCCGCCGGATTTCTTCGCGTTTTCGGTCGGCACCAACGATGCGAATGTGCCGTATGCGTCGTTCAACCCGGCGACTTACAAACGGAATCTTGAAGAAATGATCCAGCGCGTGCTGCGGGCGAATCCCAATTGCGCGATCCTGCTAACGGTGCCAAATGACGCGGCCTACCGACGTCGTTATCCGAATCAGAATGTTGCCCGTGAGCGCGATGTCATTATCGAGCTGGCGAAAGAATACGAATGTCCGGTCTGGGATTTTTATTCCATCATGGGTGGNNGATCAACGACCTGATGGGCGGCGACATGGTCCATTTCACGGCAGCCGGTTATCACCTGAAATCAAAGCTGTTCATCGATGCGTTTGAGAAGTGGCGCCAGCAAATGAATACAATTAACAACCCTAAATAAGCGAATCGGATAGATGGAACGTCTCCACGATATTTTTAGCTTCAAGATGATGGATTCAATGGTCTTCAACCGCCTTGATTTCTGGATCTTTTTCATTTTCATCATGATCGTGTTCTCCGCGCTGCACAAATTCCAGCTCATGCGGAGCATCTTCATCACGGGTGTCAGCGTGTTCCTGTATTACAAAACGTCGGGGCTGTTCGTATTGCTGTTGCTGCTCTCCATCACCGTCAATTTCGCATTGGGGAAATGGATCTATCGCTCGGAAACCGATCTGCGGCGCAAATGGATCATAGCTTTTTCCGCAATATTCAACGTATTCTTCCTGGCTTATTTCAAATACGCGCTTTTCTTTACCGAGTCGTTCAACGAGCTCTTCCACACCGATTACGAGCTCTTCAACCAGTTCGCTTTGTGGGGCAATGGCTTCTTCGGTGATCATACGTTTGAAACGCAGATCTTGCTTCCGGCCGGTGTGAGCTTCTTTACTTTCCAGTCCATCAGCTACGTCGTCGATATCTACCGCAAGGAAATTCCGCCGGTGAAGAACTACTTCGATTACGCGTTCTACGTGACCTATTTCCCGCACGTGATCATGGGACCGATCGTGCGTGCCCGC
>DJFN01000250.1:27096-27217 GCA_002432085.1 Flavobacteriales bacterium UBA5871 | reverse complement strand
CATCGCCGTGCAGTTCATCGACAAAGTCGTGGAATCACCGGAAGCCTATCCGGGCTTTGTGAGCGTTCTGGCGATGTGGGGCTACTCCTTGCAGATCTACGGTGATTTCTCCGGTTATACC
>DJFN01000250.1:0-26980 GCA_002432085.1 Flavobacteriales bacterium UBA5871 | reverse complement strand
CCTGATCTTCATTACCGGCTGGTACGATCTCATCTTTATCTACCTCGGTCTCATGGTGCTCTACGTCATCGGTGTGCTCATCAGTCCCGGATTCAAGCAATTCATGCACCGCGATCTCAACCTGCTCATCACTATGATCATCGGTGGCTTGTGGCACGGCTCCACGCAAAACTTCGTGATCTGGGGAACCATGAACGGACTTGCGCTCATCATTTACAAATACTGGAAAAAAGTTTCGCCTTACGAGAACAGCAACTGGTTCATCGTCCACTTCTGGAAGATCTTCCTGACGTTTAACTTCATCACTTTTACGCGGATCTGGTTCCGTCTGAAAGGCAACGATGAGCCGATGGAAATGCTCGATCACATCTGGAATCACTTCAATTTCACGTGGCAGGCTTTGTGGACCGTTCTCTGGAATTACGGCTCCGTATTCATCATCATTGCCCTCGGCTTTTTCACTCACTGGATGCCGCAGCGCTGGAAAGACGGAATCGTGGGTGCTTTCACGTCCATGCCGGTCGCGTTGCAGATGGTAAGCGTTTCAGTGACCATTCTGCTGATGTACCAGGCCGTTTCGGATTCATTCAAACCATTCGTGTACTTTGAATTCTAATGGTCATAACTCCCCCTTTGGAGGGGGGCAGGGGGGAGGAAATCCAGCTTCCCATTTTTCGTCCGGAGAGGATAAAGGGGGAGGACAAACCGGATCTTCTTCGAAAACCGTCGTCTTCCAGGACCTCGGTCTCATGGACTACAAAGAAGCGTGGGATTACCAGGAGACGCTCTTTGCAAAAAACATTGCCCTGAAGATCGAGCACCGCAATGGCACGAGCACCGAGCCGACGACAAATCATTTGCTGTTCGTGGAACATCCGCACGTATATACGCTCGGGAAAAGCGGAAGCGAAAGCAACCTGCTGCTTGACGAAGCCGGACTGGAAGCACACCACGCAAGCTATTACAAGATCAACCGCGGCGGCGATATTACTTATCACGGTCCGGGTCAGCTGGTCGCATATCCGATCTTCGACCTCGATTACTTCTTTACCGACATCCACAAATACATGCGCTACCTCGAGGAAGCCGTGATCCAGACGCTGAAGGAATACGGTATCGAAGGCTGTCGTTCCGAAGGATTGACGGGTGTGTGGATCGAGCCGGAAACTCCGCGGGCGCGTAAAATCTGCGCGATGGGCGTCAAATCTTCCCGCTGGGTAACCATGCACGGTATCGGTTTCAACGTCAATTCCGACTTGTCTTATTTTTCCCATATCGTCCCTTGCGGAATTGATGATAAAGCTGTAACTTCAATGCAACACGAATTGGGAAAACCGGTTGATATGCAGGAAGTAAAGCAGCTTCTGAAAGCAAAACTGGCAGAGCAGTTCGGCTACACCTATCAATAATATGGCTAAAAAGACCGGCAAAAGCAAGCTGGGAAAACTCGTTCGGGGCTTTCTCTGGTTTGTCGTGGCGATACTCCTATCTGTCAACGTATTCATCCTCCTAAGCGGACGTTTCTACCTCTACAAAGGCGTTTATTTTACCTATCTGTCGGGAGAAACCTCACCGACGATCTACGACAAGGACAAATTCCATTCGTCGACACTTCAGGCGTCGCGTAAAAGCGAGCCGTGGGCCTTGCACCCGAAATTCGGCACCTTGAAATTACCGGCCGACGAGCGGAAATATATCGAACAGCTGGGAACGCGGTCTTTGCTGGTATTTAAAGGCGATAGTCTTTTGTACGAAGAATACTGGGACGAGCACAATCAATCCACGGTTTCCAATTCCTTTTCCGCCGCCAAAACGGTGATCAGCATGCTCATTGGGATCGCCATCGAAGAAGGCCATATCAAAAGCCTCGACGACCCGGCTTCGCGCTATTTGCCTGAGTTTTCCGGGAAAGGAAAGGAAAAGATCACGATCCGCCATTTGCTCATGATGGCTTCGGGGCTCGATTGGGAAGAAAGTGCGAGCGACCCGCTGTCCGAAAATGCCGAATCGTATTACGGCAGCGATCTCTGGGGATTGGTGCACCGCCAGCAGGTTGTTGGTCCTCCGGGAAAAGCCTTCGTTTACCAGAGCGGGAATTCGCAGATCCTCGGGTTCATTCTTGAGAAAGCGACCAAACAGGATCTGACCGTTTATGCCGACAAAAAGCTATGGCAGCCCATGGGTGCAGAATCGGATGCGTTCTGGAGTCTCGACAAGGAAAACGGCGATGAAAAAGCATTCTGCTGTCTTTACAGTACCTCGCGTGATTTCGCCCGGTTAGGAAAGCTCATCAACAACGGCGGCAGCTGGAACGGCAAGCAGCTCATTCCGGCGTGGTATTTTGCCGAAATGATCAAAAATCCGGAAATGGAAACCGAAGAACACGTGCCCAATACACGTTATGGCCTGCACATCTGGACTTTCCTCGGCGGACCGAATCCGGCATATTACTGCCGCGGAATTCACGGTCAGTATATCATTTCCATTCCGGCCGAAGATCTGGTGATCGTGCGCACAGGCCGCAAACGCGCCGACAACTACGTCATCCCGAAAAAGAAGCGCGACGACGCTGAGTTTCTGGCCAAAATCACGGATTACCTCGGTCACCCCTCCGACCTGTTCCATTACCTGAAGATCGGTCGCGCCATTGCCCGCCAGGCGGAGCAATAAAGCCTCCATCTGTTGTCCGTCGAGGTCTGCCAACAAGAACTTCGCGAAAATTCGCTAATTCGCGGGGAAGCAGCTCCACATAGTTTCATTCCAGCCGATCTATTGCGTAAATTTGCACCTGCTTTGCCGCAATGGCAGGCTTCTAACAAACAAACGATGCGCGAAGAACTCAAAGGTCCGAAAGTCGAGAATGTCAAAATGGTTGTGGTACCTGAAAAGAACGAAGACGGTTCTGTTCAGCACTATGTTTACCTGTTGAGTCTGCGTGACGACATCATGGAAGGCATCATCATTACCAGCAAAGGCTACGGACAGAACCTCACCACCGGTGAAACCGTTCAGACCTCCATGCTGCGCCATAGCCTCGAAGTATTGCTCCCGAACGAAGCGGCGCGCATCGAGCCGATTATGGAAGAAGTCTTCGGTCTTACCAACGAATACTGGCTGAGCTTCTGGGCCGACGATGTGATGTACGACAAAAAATTCATCTTCCTGCCGGAAACAATCGACGAGCGCAACTACCGCGAAATTCCTGAAATGGGCGGCGTGGGCATCATGGTCGGCTAATTTGCAAATTCGCAATATTGCGAATTGTAGAAATCGAGAATTTTCTGAGTAAAAACAGTCCTTTTTTGACTAACTCAATCCGTTGAGGGTTAGGGAAAAGTGTTTCCGTGACATAACTTTATCTGGTCATGACCACGTAACAAATCACGTAAAACCACTTATTCTTATAACTGAAATTTTATGAAACCACAACAAGTCATCGCAGTATTGGGAGCGGCCGTACTGGCCATCGCCATCGGATTTATTTCCTGATTCTATCCAAAGAAAACCCCGCTTTCGATGAAGGCGGGGTTTATACTCTTCCAGTTTGAAGTGATCAGAAACACTTAACTTCCAACTTCAAACTCTTCAATTAGTAACTCATTAAAGCGTACCGCGTTTCTCTTGCTCGCGCTCGATGGATTCGAACAGCGCCTTGAAGTTTCCGGCACCGAAGCCGCGTGCACCCATACGCTGGATGATCTCGAAGAACAGCGTCGGACGGTCTTCTACCGGCTTGGTGAAGATCTGCAGCAGATAGCCTTCTTCATCCGCATCGATCATGATACCGAGCTTTTGCAGCTCATTGATGTCTTCTTTGAATTTCGACATATGATCTTTCAGACGCTCCGGAATGGCATCGTAGTAAGCCTGTGGCGGTGTCGAAAGGAATTCCACACCGCGTGAGCGCATGTCGGAAACCGTTTTGATAATATCGTCGGTTGCAACAGCGATGTGCTGTACACCGGGACTTTCGTAGAAATCGAGGTATTCTTCGATCTGGGATCTTTTCTTTCCTTCTGCCGGCTCATTGATCGGGAATTTGATGCGGCCGTTTCCGTTCGACATTACTTTCGACATCAGTGCGGAATATTCCGTCGTGATCTGCTTGTCGTCGAACGAAAGGAAGTTCACGAATCCCATCACGTCTTCGTACCACTTCACCCAGGTATTCATTTCGCCCCAGCCAACGTTCCCAACCATGTGGTCGATGAACTTCAGGCCAACCGGTGCCGGGTTGTAATCCGATTCCCATTTCTGGTAGCCCGGCAGGAACAATCCGTTGTAGTTTTTGCGCTCCACGAACATGTGAACGGTCTCGCCATACGTGTAAATTCCGGCGCGAACGGTCTCACCGTGCTCATCGCTTTCAACGGTCGGCTCCATATAGGAAACCGCACCACGCTTGATCGTTTCTTCGTAGGATTTGCGAGCGTCTTCCACCCATAAGGCTACGATTTTAACACCATCACCGTGTTTTTTTACGTGCTCACCGATCGGAGAGTCGCTGTTAAGAGCCGTTGTCAGAACGAGGCGGATCTTATCCTGCTTCAATACATACGAAGCGCGGTCTTTCAGGCCCGTTTCCAGTCCGGCATAAGCATACGACTGAAAACCGAAAGCCGTTTTGTAAAAATGCGCTGCCTGCTTGGCGTTACCTACATAAAATTCCACGTAATCGGTTCCCAGCAAAGGCAGGAAATCCTGAGCGCCTTCGAAGATCTTCTCCAGCCCGTACTCAACACTTTTTATCTCTTTATCCATTTCTTCAGTTTATTTCTATTCAAAATTGTTCCGCCACGGCGGGATCATTGTCAATTGTCCTCTGTCAATTGTACATTGTTATTCAAGCCAGGAAGTATGATAATTCCCATCGGCGATATCCAACGCTGCCTGCGTTAATTTCAGCGGACGGAACGTATCCACCATCACTGCCAGCTCGGCCGTTTCTTTCTGACCGATGCTGCGTTCGTAAGCGCCCGGATGCGGACCATGCGGAATACCGCCCGGATGCAATGATATGTAGCCTTTTTCCACGTGATTGCGGCTCATAAAATCACCGTCGACGTAGTACAAAACTTCATCCGAATCGATGTTGCTGTGGTTGTATGGCGCCGGGATGGATTTCGGATGGTAATCGTACAAACGCGGACAGAACGAGCAGATCACAAAGTTATGTGCTTCAAAGGTTTGATGCACGGGAGGCGGTTGGTGCACACGCCCGGTAATCGGTTCGAAATCGTGGATTGAAAACGCATACGGGAAATTGAAGCCGTCCCAGCCGATCACATCGAACGGATGCGAAGCATAAGTCAGCTCGTGCATCACGTTTTCCTTCTTGATCTTCATTATGAAGTCGCCTTTTTCGTCATGCGTTTCCAGCTCTGTAGGCGGACGGAAATCGCGCTCACAGAACGGTGAATGCTCCAGCAACTGACCGAAATGATTGCGGTAGCGTTTCGGCGTTACGACCGGCGAAAAAGATTCAACGATAAACAGACGGTTGTCTTCCGTATCGAACTCCAGCNNAAATGATACCGCGCGGAATCACCAGGTAATCGCCGTAAGAAAAAGGAATATTTCCTACCAGCGTGCGAAGCTTTCCGGAACCGCGGTGGATGAAGATCACTTCATCGGCGTCGGCGTTTTTGTAGAAATACTCCCGCATCGATTTGCGCGGCGCTGCCAGTGCGATATTCAGGTCGTTGTTGAACAGCACGATTACGCGGCTTTCGAGGAAATCGTCTTTCGGCTTCACGTCGAACCCGCGCAGCATGTGCGAAGTGATGTTTTTATCGACAGCTGCCTTCGGAGCACAATCGACTGGTTTTTTCACCTCGCGCACCATCGTCGGACGGTGAACATGATAGAGCAGGGAAGAAAATCCGTGGAAGCCTTCCGTACCGAACAGCTGTTCGTAATACAAACCGCCTTCCGGTTTTTCGAAGATCGTGTGCCGCTTGTGCGGGAACTTCCCCAGTGAATGATAAAAAGGCATACTTGAATGAATTTGAGCGGGAACGGTCCCGGCTACCTTATCAAAACAAAGATAGGGAAATCGTTTTCGGCTAAAAAATGATTTTCGTTAGGTTTTTATCCGAGTAAACAATGAATAGATGTCGCGTCGTCACTTCTCTTTAACGACCACCAACTTCTCTCGCAACTCACCAATTCATCAATTCATCAACTCAACAACTCGTCAACTGGTCAACTTTCCACTGTTCACTAAAAAAGCTATTTTTGCCCCTGTAACACATCTGAATGAAAAAGATTCTGGTAATAGGCGCCTGCGGGCAGATTGGGACAGAGTTGGTACTGGCTCTGCGCGTTAAGTTTGGAAACGATCAGGTGGTGGCCTCCGATGTGAAGGAAGCTTGTCCGGAAGCACTCTCTGACGGACCTTACAAACACCTCGACATTCTGGACCGGGCAGGCGTGGAAGCATTCATTCGTTCTTCCGGCTTCGACGATGTGTACCTGCTGGCGGCTTTGCTTTCGGCTACAGCTGAGAAAAATCCTGATTTCGCCTGGAAGCTGAACATGGAGAGCCTGTTCACCATCCTCGATCTGGCGAAGGAAGGCGTTATTAAGAAGATTTTCTGGCCAAGCTCCATTGCTGTGTTTGGACCAACGACACCGCGTCACAACACGCCCCAATACACCGTTATGGAGCCGAGCACCGTTTACGGAATTTCCAAGCAGGCCGGCGAGCGCTGGTGCGAATACTACTTCAACAAATTCGGCGTCGATGTGCGCAGCATCCGCTACCCGGGACTGATCTCCTACAAAAGCCTGCCGGGCGGCGGAACAACCGACTATGCCGTGGATATTTTCTACAAGGCAAAGGCCGGAGACGCATATACCTGCTTCCTGAAAGAAGACACCGCTTTGCCGATGATGTTCATGGAAGACGCTATTCGCGCAACGATCGAGCTCATGGAAGCTCCTGCTGAAAAGCTGACAATACGTTCCAGCTACAATTTGTCGGCGCTTTCTTTTACGCCGGCCCAGCTTACAAGCGCCATTCAGGAATTGAAACCTGGTTTCCAGACCACTTACGAACCCGATTTTCGCCAGGCGATTGCCGATTCCTGGCCAGCTTCTATAGATGATACTGTTGCCCGGACCGATTGGGGTTGGCAGGAAAGTTATGATTTACAAAAAACGGTAGCCGTTATGTTGGAAAACGTTGATTTGGACTTGATTATTAACAAGTGATACCCATTTCATCGATCGATTTCGTCTTTTTATCGAAATTAATTCACACAACCAACAACCGTTTGAAAAAAAATCTATCTTTAGAATGCGCTACTAAACTAATTTATGTTAACCATGTGGAAGGTAAAACGATTACCACTTCTGATTTTCCTCTTAGCATTTGTTAACCCAGGCTGGTCCCTTGAAATGAACCTGAACAATGATCAGGATGGGAAAGGTACGGTTGACAGCCAGGGAAGAAAACAAGGAAAGTGGGTCTACTACGGAAAAGACCGCCCTGAGTCGGGAATCCCGCCGGAGGGTAAGGTGGAAGAAGGAACTTACAAGGACGACCGTAAAGAGGGCGTCTGGATCAAGTACCATAACGACGGTGTTACTCCAAAGCTGAAAGGCGAGTACGAGAACAATCGTCCGATGGGAAGCTATACGAAATACCACGCCAACGGCAAGGTCAAAGAGACCGGGATCTATATTAAGAATCAATACCACGATTCGCTCAAACGTTTTCACGAAAACGGCAAGCTCGAATACGAGGCGAACTTCAATGCCAACGGCAAGGAAGAAGGCAAGGTAAAGTACTATTATGCCAACGGTCAGGTCGAGTTCGAATACGTTTCCAATAACGGCGTGCAAACCGGTAAAGCTGTTCGCTATTACGAAAACGGCGACGTGAAGGAGATCATCCAGTTCAATGCAGACGGAAGCGTAGCATCCAGCCAGCAAAAAGAAATGGTAAGCCCTGCAGTTAATGTGAAAGATCCGGGTGGAAGTACGGAAAAAGCACCTGCTATTACGGGAACACCAAACACCGGGGGTATCAAATGGATGCCGAATGGTTACAACAAAGTCTACAACTCCGATAAAGAGATCTGGCAGGACGGAATCTTTAAAGATGGCAAGCTCTGGGATGGTAAAGTTTACGTCTACGACCGCGACGGTATCCTCCTCAAAGTGAAAGTCTACAAAGGCGGCGTTTACCACTCCGACGGACAGCTGTAATACAGTATTAAATAAACAGAGAAAGCGGTTTCGATAACTATCGGAGCCGCTTTTTTTCTTCCCCCTTTGGGAGACCGAGGGGGAGGATACAGACTGAGCTAGTCACCGTGGTGAACGAAACCAAACGCTAGCGCGAAAAAGAAGAGGATGATGATGAAGCTGGATTTGTTTTCCACAGGCAGCTAAAAAGTAATGAGCACTATAAAAACAGCTTTATAACTGTTCTTTTTTATTGATGATAAAGCGGTGATAAAGCGGCAGTTCTTTTAAATCACAGTATTATCTAACTACTCACCGCTAATTGTTCACTATTCACTAAATAAAAAAAGCGGCCCCAAAGAACCGCTTTCCCATATTGAAACCGCCGAAGCGGAATGGTTTATTCGTGGTTGTGTCCTTCGTGACCGTGGCCATGACCTTCATGGTTGTGTCCCTCATGTCCTTCTTTCACTTTCTCTTCCGGTTTTTTCTCCGGAGCAACAGCTTGTACACTTACCAGCTCAAGATCGAATACCAGGTCAGTATAGGGAGGAATGCCGCGGCTTCCTGTTTTTCCGTAGGCTAGGAAGTAAGGAATAAAGAATTTTCCTTTACCGCCTTGCTGCATCATATCGAGTGCTTCGTAGAAACCAGCGATCAACGGCTGTACCTTGTATTTAAAGCTCAGCGGCTGGTTGCGGTCGTAAGACGAATCGAACTGAAGGCCGTTCATATACGTTCCTCTGTAATGAACGCCGACCTGCCAGCCGTTCTGTTGTTTCAGGCCCGTACCAGGAGTTTCCAGTACGTAAATCAATCCGCTTGGTGACTGCTGAGCATTCGGGTATTGCTTTTTCACTTCTTCGAACAGGAACGCTTTGTATTCCGCTTCGGTCATTTTAGCGATCTTGTCAATGCGCACTTTTTCTTCGGCTTCAGCTTTTGCACGCTCGGCACGCATTTTTTCCATTTTAGNNTGCGTCTTCTTCGGCTTTCAGCTTATCGTATTCCGCTTTTTTGATGTCGTAGTTCGCAGCGTAAACAGCCGTCGCGTTCCATTTTTTAGCCACTTTTCCTTTACGGATAATGGTCACTTTTGTCATAACGTCGTCCTGCTCGATAGCGTTTACCACTTCCTGTCCCTGGATCACGTGTCCGAAAACAGAGTGCTTGTTATCCAGCCATGGCGTAGCAANNATGAAGAACTGGCTGCCGTTGGTAGCTGGTCCGGAATTCGCCATCGACAGGATGCCCGGTCCGGAGTGCTTCAGGTCAGGATGGAATTCATCATAAAAACGGTGCTCAGGTCCGCCCACTCCTGTTCCCAGCGGATCGCCGCCCTGTATCATGAAATCCTTGATTACACGGTGAAACTTCAGTCCGTCGAAGAAAGGCTTGGTATATTCTTTATCGCCGGCTTTGAATTTTCCTTCCGCCAATCCGACGAAATTCGCTACGGTCATCGGCGCTTTTTCGTATTCGAGCTGCACGAGGATCACTCCCTTGGTGGTTTCAAATTTGGCGTAAATGCCCGGTTCCAGTTTTGGAGCCTTTGGCTTTCCTGCAAAAACAGTCGTGGCAAAGCCTGCCATCATCAGGATGCTCAACAGAGCAGTTTGGATACGGTTCATATGCATATTTTGTGCTAAAATACATTAATTTCCAAATACCCTGCCGGTTTTCAAAGGCGGATAGCGGGAACTTAGGAAAACAATAGTTACCATGGAATATACTACAATTTGTTGCCATGTCGCCAAAATTTCCTCACCTTTGCAAGACTAATTTTGTCTGATATGCGCGTTGAGCAACTCTATACAAAATGCCTCGCTGAGGCGGCTTACTTCATCGAAAGCGAGGGTGAGATCGCTGTGATCGACCCATTGCGTGAAGTGCAGCCGTACCTCGATCTGGCGAAGGAATGGAACGGAACGATCAAGTACATTTTTGAAACCCATTTTCATGCGGATTTCGTTTCCGGTCACCTCGACCTGTCCAAAAACACCGGAGCGCCAATCATTTATGGCCCGGATTCGCACCCTTCTTTCGATTGCATCGTTGCGCATGACAACCAGGAATTTAAGCTGGGCAAAGTCACCATCCGCGTGCTCCACACACCGGGGCATACGCCTGAATCGGTGACGTATCTGCTCATCGACGAAAACGGAAAAGAACACGCCATTTTTACCGGCGACACCTTGTTCCTCGGCGATGTCGGTCGTCCGGATCTGGCTATTAAAGGCAATCTGACACAGGACCAGCTGGCCGGAATGCTCTACGATTCCCTCAGAAACAGGATTATGACTTTGCCGAATGAAACGATCGTTTATCCGGGACATGGCGCCGGCAGCTCCTGCGGAAAGAACATGAGCTCGGAAACCGTTGGTACGCTCGGCGAGCAGAAACAAACCAATTACGCACTTCGCGCCGGTTTGTCGAAAGAGGACTTTATCAAAGAAGTAACGGAAGGCATTTTGCCTCCGCCACAATACTTCCCGAAAAACGCGATGATGAACAAAACCGGCTACGACAGCTACGAAGACGTGGCGAATCGCGGCAGCAAGGCATTGTCGGTGGAAGAAGTGAAGCAGGCGATGCAGCAGGGTGCTTTGGTACTCGACGTACGTCCGCAGGACGAGTTCCTCAAAGGACACATTCCATCCAGCCTGTTCATCGGTCTGAACGGAACTTTTGCGATGTGGGTCGGCGCGCTCATCGAAGACATCAAGCAGCCGCTCGTGCTGATCGTTCCGGAAGGAAAAGAAGAAGAAGCCGTGATGCGTCTGGCGCGCGTGGGCTACGATCATTCCATCGGATTTTTGAACGGTGGCATCGATAGCTGGAAAGCAGCTGGTGAGCCTGTTGAAACCATTACCTCCATCCAGGCTTCGGAGCTCGAGCAGATTTTCGATACCGTTTCACTCGTAGACGTGCGCAAGCCGGGCGAATGGGAGGCCGAACACGTAGACGGCGCTCAGCATTATCCGCTCGATTTCATGCTCAATCACCGCGACACGCTCGATCGCTCGAAAACCTATCACATCCATTGTGCAGGCGGCTACCGAAGTGTGATTGCGATTTCCTTACTCAAGCGCTGGGGCTATAAAAACCTCATTGATATTGCCGGCGGATTCGGCGCGATCAAGAAAACAGCGCTCCCCGTGACGGATTTCGTTTGCAGCTCGCAGAAATAAGCCCTTTTTTCTAAAAAATATAGCTGACTCCATCCTTAACCGGGTGGAGTTTTTTACTTTCCGGATTCCGTCGCTGTTGTCTTTTAGGAACCTTAACGCCAAGCCTGTGAATCTTGCAATGAAACCACGAATTCTGTAATGCAGCCTGGCTTCGAGCTTCCGAACTTGCAGGAAACTTTAAAATTCAACAGTCATGGCAGAAAAAAATCAAGGCCAGGGGAACCAGGGTGGTAACCAGGGCAATCAAGGAAATCAAGGCAATCAGGGTGAAAATCGCGGTAACCAGGGAAATCAAGGCAACCAGGAGAATCAGGGTGGAATGCAAGGCAGCACTTCCAACCGTGGATTTGCTTCCATGGACGAAGAAAAGCAGCGTGACATTTCCCGCAAAGGCGGCGAATCATCCGGTGGAGGCAATCGCGGTGGCAGCCAAAGCGATCAGGAAAGCCGTAGCGGCAATCAAGGTGGCCAAAGCGGAAACCAGGGGAACCGCGGTGGAAACCGCTAACAGAACAAAATGATGCTGAAGGGCTGTTCCGGAATGGGCGGCCCTTTTTCGTAAACGATCGCACTATTCGTTTACTGAAAGGAATCTGCTAATTTTGCACCATGATTACGACTGAGCAATTCAAGGCAATGGGTCAGCGCATCGAAGCGATCGCGAGCTATTTGAAAATTCCGGAGAAACAGATGGAGCTGAAGGAAAATGAGCTGAAAGCACAGGATCCGGGCTTCTGGGACGACCCGAAAAAGGCCGAGGCAGATATGAAAGTGATCCGTTCGCTGAAATACTGGATAGAATCCTATACGGCGCTCAAAAGTCAGCTCGATGATCTGGAAGTGCTCATGGATTTCGTAAAGGAAGAAGCCGCGACCGAAGAAGAAGTGGACGAAGCCTACGCAAAGCTTATTCAGCAGATCGATGAAGTAGAGCTCAAAAACATGCTTTCCGGTGAAGAAGATGCGCTGAGCGCGGTCTTACAGATCACGGCCGGTGCTGGTGGAACGGAAGCGTGCGACTGGGCGTCCATGCTGATGCGGATG
Organism: Flavobacteriales bacterium UBA5871; assembly: GCA_002432085.1. GTDB lineage: Bacteria > Bacteroidota > Bacteroidia > Flavobacteriales_D > Crocinitomicaceae > Fluviicola. The sequence continues at coordinate 14,552 of DJFN01000250.1, read as the reverse complement.
TACATCATGTGGGCGGAGAAAAACCGCTACAAGGTTAAAGAGCTCAACTTCCAGGAAGGCGATGTGGCCGGAATCAAAACCGTTACGCTGGAAATCGAAGGCGAATTTGCGTTCGGTTATCTGAAAGGCGAAAACGGCATTCACCGCCTGGTGCGCGTGAGTCCGTATAACTCCCAGGGAAAACGTATGACGTCGTTCGCGTCGGTATATGTCTACCCTTCTGTCGACGACACGATCGAAATCTATGTCAATCCTGCAGATATCACGTTTGAAACCTTCCGCTCGGGTGGTGCCGGCGGTCAGAACGTGAACAAAGTCGAAACGGCCGTTCGTTTGCGACATGCGCCTTCGGGAATCATTATCGAAAACTCGGAATCGCGCTCGCAGCTGGCCAGCAAGGAAAAAGCGATGCAGTTGCTTCGTTCACAGCTCTACGAGATCGAATTGCGTAAGCGTGCCGAATCGCGTGAACAGATCGAAGCGGGCAAAAAAAAGATCGAATGGGGTTCCCAGATCCGAAGCTATGTCATGGACGATCGCCGCGTGAAAGATCACCGCACGGATTACACGGTCAACGATCCGGATAAAGTACTCGATGGCGAGCTCAACGAATTTTTGAAGTCGTACCTGATGACCTACGGAAGCTAATGATGAATTATCAATTATGAATTAGCAAGATATTCATAATTCATAATTGCGCATTGATAATTGAATGAAAGCGATTATTTACCACAACACCATGTGTTCCAAAAGCCGCGATGGCTTGTGCGAGCTGGAAAACCTGGGCAACGATTTCGAGATCGTGGAGTACATGAAAAATCCGTTCACGGAAGAAAGCCTGACAGAGCTCATCAACCTGCTTGGTATCAAACCGAAAGAGCTCGTTCGAACCAACGAAGATGTGTACAAGCAGCGTTTCGCTCACCGGAAAATCTACGGGAAGGAATGGATCCGCATCATGGTAAAATATCCCGAGCTGATCCAGCGTCCGATTGTAGTGAAAGGCAACAGGGCGGTGATCGGAAGACCGGCTTCGTTGATCGTAGACCTTGTCAATTCCGCTGTTGATTAACCGTTTCCTTTCCGGATACGGCGACCAAATCTTGCTTTTTCCGCAAAAATTCAAAAAACGCCCCTTAAGTCACACGATTCCGTACATTTGCACTTGCTTGCCGCAAAGGCAAGGTTTCTAAAAAACAAGAGCTGACACGGAAGACGAGGAATGAGAACCAAATACATTGACCTTATCGATCAGACGTTCGACTTTCCGCAGGACGAATTCAACCTGCGCGAAGATCGTTTGATCTTTCACGGGATCGATCTGATGCGCCTGATCGAGGAGTACGGAACACCGTTGAAATTCAATTACCTGCCCCAGATTTCAAACAACATCCAGAGGGCGAAGTTCTGGTTCCGCGAAGCAATGAACAACCTCGGTTATTCCGGCTCGTATTTTTATTCCTACTGTACGAAAAGTTCGCATTTTTCCTTCGTGCTCGATGAGGTGCTCAAAAACGATGTGCACATCGAAACGTCTTCGGCTTTCGATATCGATATCGTGAAAAACCTGCTCGAAACGGGCAAGCTGAAGGAAGGAAGCTTTGTGATCTGCAACGGGTTCAAGCCGCCGAAATACATCCGGAATATCGCCGATATCATCGATGGTGGTCAGCTGAACGTGATCCCGGTGGTGGACAACACAACGGAAATTCACGAGCTGCTGGCGGCTTCGCAAAGCAACAACATCAAGATCGGTATCCGGATCGCATCCGAGGAAGAGCCGAAGTTTGAGTTCTATACCTCGCGTCTGGGCATTCGTTACCGTGAGATCGTGCCATTCTATAAGGCGTTCATCCAGGACAATCCACGCGTGGAGATCAAGATGCTGCACTTCTTCATCAACACCGGGATCAACGATACGGCGTACTACTGGAACGAATTGACGAAATGTCTCCGGATCTATTCCGATCTGAAGAAAGTGTGTCCGACGCTCGACTCGCTGAACATTGGCGGCGGCTTCCCGATCAAGAAATCGCTGGCGTTCGATTACGACTACGCCTACATGGTGCGCGAGATCCTTATGCAGGTGAAGCGCGTCTGCACCGATAACGACATTCCCGAGCCGAACATTTTCACCGAATTCGGTTCGTTTACCGTGGGTGAAAGTGGTGGAGCGATCTTCAACGTGCTGCACCAGAAACAGCAGAACGACCGTGAGAAATGGAACATGATCGACAGCTCGTTCATGACCAACCTGCCGGATACGTGGGCGATCAACCAGCGTTTCATCATGCTGCCGATCAACCGCTGGAACGACGACTACGAGCGCGTACTGCTGGGTGGCCTGACCTGTGACAGCGACGATTATTACAACTCCGAGCAGCACTCGAACGCGATTTACCTGCCGAAATTCGACAAGAGCAAGCCGCTTTTCATCGGATTCTTCAACACGGGCGCGTACCAGGAAACGATCGGAGGATTCGGCGGACTGAAACACTGCCTGATTCCGGAGCCGAAACACGTGCTGATCCGCAGGGACGATGAAGGGAAAATCCACACGGAATTGTTCTCGGAAGAGCAAACAGCAGACGATTACCTGCGAATCCTGGGCTATCGATAGGCGGCTAAATCGTTTTATTAGCGAAACGTTGATAAATTTTAACCCGATGCTGTAACGAAGCCTGAAGAAAGCACTATTTTTGCACCACACATTAATCTTCCGAGACCAAACAGTTAAAATTTGCCGTTGGCATATGACACCGCACGACAGTACCATATACTTACAGGAAAAAACGGCTTTCGCAGCCTCTATTCGCCCTTCGTTAACAGACCGTGGTTTGGTTACGGCTCCATTTGACGATTCCCAGATTGAGTACATCGATGGCGTAGTGTTGTTCCATGACAACCACAACTTCGATAAATCTGTTGCCGAGCTCCGCGATCTCTTCGAAAACCGTCAGGTTGGAATGCACAAGATCGATCTTAGCGGAACCATGAACGTGGCGCTCTCGCATCTTTCCCTCTTCTTTGATCGCACCAAATGCAAAAAAGTGCTGTTCCTCGGCTCCGAAAGCCTGAAAGATCATCCGAAGCTGGAGATTTTTAAGGAGAAGTGGATCCTCTGATCAATTGACAATTCACAATTGACAATGCACAATTAGCCCTTCGGGCTGTTGGTTTTCTATTCTCATTTGCTGACACCAATTGTCAATTGTCCAATGTCAATTGTCCATTACTTGACATAGTCCTGTTTCTGCACCAGCATATACTGCTCGTTCTCCGTTCTTAAATAGCCCTGGTCGTAGCAGAAAAAATAGGTGCTTCCTTTTTGCGTGGTATACGTGTTCGTGAAGTAATGGAAGTTGAAGCCTTCTTCCGCCAGCGTAATGGCATCCACAGTGCGTTTGCCGGCCGGATTCAGCCGAACGAGGATGCGGCGGTTCTTGCGTAAAATGTTGTTGATCCGGCGCATGTAATTCGTGCTGTCTTCATTCAGGCGATTGTTAAAGGTATTGCGGCAATAGTCCGAACAGAACTTCTGGTCCTTCCTTCCCGAGATCTTCTGATTGCATTCATGGCATTCGCGTACATTCATGGTTAGCTCATTTTCAGTGTATAGCGGAAAACAATGTTAACATAAATTAACAGCACCTGCAAGCCGTTCGGGGCATTGTTTTTCATTTTTGCAACGTTCCCCGTGGATAAACTATAAAGCACGGATCGGTTTTCAACGGTCCAATATGTATCTTCGGGAAACCGTACACAACACTAATACAGACGAAATGTCAACATCTTCGCTTACACCATCTGAACAACTTCAGGTGCTTTCGGGTTCTATCAAGGAAGAAGCCGTCAAATTCGAGCAATTGCGCAGGGAAATCGGGAAAGTGATCGTTGGTCAGGAAAACATGGTGAAAAACCTCCTGATCGCGTTGCTGGCCGACGGCCACGTATTGCTGGAAGGCGTTCCCGGATTGGCGAAAACATTGGCTATTCGTACACTGTCGCAGGCCATTCACGCCGATTTCGCCCGTATTCAGTTTACACCCGATCTGCTTCCGGCCGATATTACCGGTACGATGATCTACCAGCAGAAGTCGGAGCAGTTTACGGTGAAAAAAGGACCGATCTTCGCCAATTTCATTCTCGCCGATGAGATCAACCGTGCGCCCGCCAAAGTGCAGAGTGCCTTGCTGGAAGCCATGCAGGAGCGTCAGATCACGATCGGCGACACATCGTATAAATTGCCAACGCCGTTCCTCGTGATGGCCACGCAAAATCCCATCGAGCAGGAGGGAACCTATCCGCTGCCGGAAGCNNCGCAGGTCGACCGCTTCATGCTGAAAGTCGCGCTGGGTTATCCGTCCAAACAGGAAGAGCAGCTTATTCTGCGCAACAACGTTCGCGCCGAAGGATTGCCGAACGTAACGCCGTGCCTATCGCCCGACGACATCGTGAAAGGAAAGCAGCTCACGCGTTCGGTTTACCTCGATGAGAAGATCGAGCGCTACATCGTCGACATCGTGGCGGCTTCCCGTAACCCGGAAGCGGCGCGCCTGGCCGAATTGAAGCCTTACATCGCTTACGGCGGCTCACCGCGAGCAACGATCAATCTCGCATTGGCAGCCAAAGCACAGGCTTTCCTGGAAAAACGCGCGTTCGTAATTCCGGAAGATGTGCGTGCGATCAGCCTCGACGTGCTGCGTCACCGCATCGGTTTGACCTATGAAGCGGAAGCCGACGGCATGCATTCCGAAACGATCATCGAGCAGCTGCTCCAACGGGTAGAAGTTCCTTAATAACTGATTTCCTTTATGGATCACCAGGTTTTGCTGAAACGGGTTCGGACCATCGAACTGAAAACGCGCGGATTGACCCAGCAGGTCTTTTCGGGCGAATACCAGTCTGCGTTCAAAGGCCGCGGAATGTCGTTCAGCGAAGTGCGCAATTACCATTTCGGCGACGACGTTCGTTCCATCGACTGGAACGTGACGGCGCGTTTTCGCGAGCCTTATGTGAAAGTCTTCGAAGAAGAGCGCGAGCTCACGGTGATGATGGTGATCGACGTTTCGGGCTCGATGTATTTCGGTCAGACGGAACAATCGAAATTCGCTACGGCTGTAGAAGCTGCAGCAACAATAGCATTTTCGGCAGCCAAGAAAAACGACAAGGTCGGGGCTGTTTTCGTAACCGACAAAGTGGAAAAGCACATTCCCGCGCAGAAAGGCGTGAAACACGTATACGCGCTGTTGAAATCCCTCATTTACTTCGAGCCGAAGAACGTGGCAACCGACCTGGAAGCCGGATTGAAGTTCGCTGTTAACATTGCCAAGCAACGCAGCGTGTGCTTTATGATCAGCGACTTTATCGACGCGCCGGCCATTCGCGACGGATTGGTGGCAGCTTCAGGTAAGCACGATTTGATCGCCCTCCAGATCGAAGACGAAGGCGAGCATCAGCTCCCGAACGTGGGTTTTGTGCAATGGAAAAACGCCGAAACGGGTCGAACGACCTGGGTCGACACTTCTTCAACTAAAGTCCGTGACGAATACAACGCCAAACAGGAACAGCGCAAAGCGGCCAATGAAGTTTTGTTTCGTTCGCTGGGGATCGATAATTGTGTGCTCAAAAGCAGCGAGCCGGTGTTTCTGCCACTGATGAATTTATTCCGTCGACGCAAATGAGGTCCGTTGTTGTCATAGCATTTCTACTGGTTTCGGCTGTCGTTTTCGGTCAGCGTGCCACCATAAAATGGGATCGTTCCACCATTCAGATGGGCGAACAGGCAACGCTGCGTATCCGCATCAAAAAACCGCCGAAAAAAGTGCAGCACCATCCGCTGGAAGGCGAAATTTCCTGCGGTATGCGTTCCGATTCGTCCAGTCTGACGGTTGACGGAAAACTGGAGATCACGCGTCCGTTTGCCGATACGACTTATAGCAAAGCCAACGAACAGATCTGGGAAGGCGTTTACACCGTTACGGCCTGGGACACGGGTGTGTATGTCATGCCGGTGCTTTCCGTCGGATTGTCGGACACGACGCTGAACCTCCAGGCGCCCGATCTGAAAGTGGGTTTCACCAAGCAGCCACTCGCTGACGAGCTACAGGAAATGACAGCCGAGCTTCCGGATGAGCCGTCGTGGCTGGAAACCTACTGGTGGCTCGTATTTATTCCGCTGGCAGTAGTAATCGTATTGCTGATCCGTCGAAGGAATACGGTTAAAGCCGTAAAACAGCTTTCATTGAAACAGCGCACGCAGATCGCCATCGATGCCTTGAAAAAACAGGCTTACTGGAAACAGGGCAAGATCAACGAGCATTACATTGAGTTTTCGTTTCTGCTGCGGTCGTTTCTTTCCGCAAGATATGAGCTGAACCTGACCGAGCGAACGACTTACGAAACGATGGTGCTGCTCACCAAAAAAGACATTCCGGAAGACACGCTGCGCAAGATCAAATCGCTGCTGCAGGAATCCGATATGGTGAAATTCGCCAAGGGTCTTCCCGATGCTGAGGAAACCGAGCTGAGCTTGCTGCGCTTTGAAGAACTGGTTGTTGAACTGAGTCCACTGGATATTGTCGAATGAGCCGTTACTTCAACATAGCAGTCTGGGAATACGATTTCTACGCACCGCATTGGTTGTGGGCGCTGATACTCGTTCCGGTCGTTTTCGTCACCTATTTTTACCTGCACCGGAAATCGTCCGGACATTTGCGCTTTTCACGCGGCGAAAACGAGCAGCAGGAGCTGGGAACATCGTGGGTGCGTTATTTCCGCTGGGGAATTACCACTTCGCTCGCGCTTTCCATGAGCTGTATGCTGATTGCGTTTGCGAGGCCTTTTCATCCGGCGTTCGATCCGCCGCGTATCGATTACAAAAACGGCATCGATATCATTCTGTCCATCGACGTTTCGGGCTCGATGCTCGCACAGGATTTCCAGCCGAACCGCCTGGAAGTGGCGAAATCCGTTGCGCAGGATTTTGTCGACACGCGAAAAGGCGATCGCGTCGGACTTGTTGCTTATGAAGGCGAAGCTTACACGGCTTGTCCGGCTACACTCGATTACCCGATGCTGAAAAAACAGATCGCCGATCTTCAGCCGGGAAATCTCGAGCCGGGAACGGCCATCGGAAACGGATTGGGAGTCGCTGTCACACGTTTGCGGAGCGACAGTTTGAAATCGAAAGTCATTATTCTGCTCACCGACGGCAGCAACAACGCCGGAACGATCGAGCCGCTGGAAGCTGCACAGCTCGCTAAAAACAAAAAATGCCGCGTGTATACGATCGGCGTGGGCTCGAACGGCATGGCGCCAACGCCGGTTTTAACGCCGAATGGAATTTCATACGAAAACCTGCCGGTCGACATCGACGAAGGAACGTTGCGCGACATCGCGGAGGAAACGGGCGGCAAGTATTTCCGCGCGACGGATGAGAAAAGCCTTGAAACGATCTATAAAGACATCGATAAGCTCGAAAAACGCAAAATGGAGGATATGCATTTCGGTGCCGAGCCGCCGGTCACGATCATGCCGTTCCTGTTGTGGTCGCTGATCTTTTTGTTGAGCGCATGGCTGCTGAAATCCCTCAAATTCAAACTGGATGATTAACGAATTCAACAGCCGTTTCCGGCGATTGTTGCAGCTGACATTGATCGCTGAAGCCGTCTTCTGGGGCGTTGCCATGCTGCTGTATGCTTTCGTGAAGCCCGGCTCGATGGATTTCCTCCATCCGGGCATGTTCTGGTTCTTTTGGCTGATTCCTGCCTTGTTTGCAGGATTTGTATGGCGCTGGCTTTGGAAGATCAGGCTGTATGATACCTATCGCGCCATGGGGAAAACGCGCATGATCCGCGTCCGGTTCCAGCCGATCCGTTACTTTTTACAATACTTCCTGCTGCGCTGCGTGGTGTTTTTCGTCGTCGTAGCCATGGCACAGCCGGTGATGGGTTCGCGCAAGGTGAAGGGCTCGCGTCGCGTGCTCGATCTGGTGATCTGCCTCGATATATCATCGTCGATGAACACGATGGACATTGCCGAGAATACAAGTCGTCTCACGGTCGCCAAACGCGGACTGATCCAATTGCTGAACAACCTGAAAGGCGAACGGATCTCTGTAGTTATTTTCGCCAACGAAGCCTATACGCAGCTGCCATTGACGATGGATTACGGTGCGGCGAAGATGTTCATCCAGGAAATCGAGACATCGATGATCTCCGACCAGGGAACGAACGTCGGTGCAGCGCTGGAAGTGGCGCAGGAACAATTCCGCGACGGTGAATCCGGCCACGCAATCGTGGTGATCACCGACGGCGAAGATCATGAACAGCAATGGCTTGAGCAGATCGAAAAACTCCGTGAAGCAAAGATCGAATTGAGCTATTACGGCATCGGTACGACGAAAGGCGGTTTGATCCCGAACGATCCGTATGATCTTTCAGCGGGCTACAAGCGGGAAGGAGGAGTAGCGGTCGTTTCCCGTCTGGATCGCGAAGGCTTGCGGAAAATGGCCGCAGCCACCAACAGCAATGTCGATTTTTCGGATGCGCCGTTTCCTGATATGACCAGCCTGATCGCCGATTTATCGTCTGTGCAGAATAAAACCGTCAAGGAAATGGAATTTCAGGTGCAGCACAACTATTTCCAGGTGCCGCTGCTGATTGCATTTTTTTGCTTTTTGGCGTATCTTTTTGTCCCATTACTCGTAAATCGCGAATGAATATGAAAACGATCTTCCTTTTGCTAACCGTATTGCTGACCGGTGCGAGCTGGTCACAGGAGTGGCGCGATTCGCTCTCCCATGCGCGTTCGCTTTACAAGAAAGGCGAGTATCAGAAAGCGTTAAAGTATTATAAATCATCTCAGCAGTTAGCGCCGGAAGGTGTAGATTTGTCGGAAGAGGAAGGTCAGACGGCTTACCGTGCAGGAGATTATCCCGGTGCGGAAAAAGCATTCGGAAGAGCGACTGCCAGACAAAAAGACGCCAAACGCAAATCGGCGGCCTACAATAACTTGGGCAGCTCACGGATGAAGCAGGAGAATTACCAGGGTGCCGAAGATGCATTCAAGGAAGCGCTTCGACTCGATCCTTCCAATGAAACGGCCCGCCAGAATCTGGCGGAGGCCAAACGGAAACGCAAACAGAAAGAACAACAACAGAACCAGCAACAGCAGAATAATCAGCAACAGAATCAACAGCAACAGCAAAACCAGAATCAGCAGCAGCAACAATCTTCCGGCCAGCAGGGAAAGGAGCAGCAACAGCAGCAGCAAAACTCCCAGAACCAGCAACAACAGAGCAACCAGAACAATTCCCGGAAACAGGGGAAAGAACAACAGAAACTGGCCGATAAACAAACAGATAGAAAGCTGGATGATCTGATGCGTCAGGAAATGGATACCAAGAAGCGGTTGGATGGTTCAAAAGGGAATTCAAATGGAAAAGCTGCAAAAAAGGATTGGTAGCGCTCTCACCGTCCTTTTCATAACGTTACTTACTTCTGCCACCTTCGCCCAACGACCGGTGCTGAGTGTGGACGACAATCACGTGGCGCCCGACGATCCGATCACCGTTACCGTCAGCACCACGCTTAACGGGACCATCAAAGTGGATTACCCGCTCGAGTTCACCGTGGATTATGGGCTGATGAACGGGATGGAACAGAAAATGGACCCGTCTACCGGGAAAATCAAGACCAATTATTATATCCAGCAATCAGGCTCGTTCCGCAAGCCGGGAACGTATTCTTTTTACGCGTATGTGCGCTATAAAGGCAAAAACGTGCGTTCCAATAAAGTCACTGTCGTAGTGAAGGAAGATGCCGTAGACGACAGTAATACCGGGCTGAACTCCAAAGAGCCGATCTTCGGAATTATTCAGACCAAGAAGACGACTGTTTACGAAGGCGAACCGTTATTGTTGAAAGCAAAGGTATTCTCCGAGCTGGAAATCTACTTCATGGAAGGCTACAGTCCGTTCAAGCCGGATAAAAACGCCGAAGAGCACGTTTTCCAGAACCAGCGTTACGAGGTGGAACCCGTTCGGTTCAAAGGCAAAGACATGCTGACCTTCGAATACGGTAAACAGCTGTTATTCCCGATCACGACCGGTAAATGCAAGATCCGTCCGTTCGAGATGTCGCTCAAATGCCACGGCACGTTCTTCGACAAAACCGTTTCGTTCCGGTCTTCTTCGGCTACGATAACTATTAAGCCCTTGCCGGATGGAGCTCCAGCGGATTTTATCGGAGCTGTCGGAACCTATGAATTGAAACAGCAGCTCGGCAAGACTAAACTAAAACAGGGCGATGTGTTCTCTCTGACGCTCGTCGTGGAAGGATTGGGCAACCTGCACAACAGCAATCCACCGATCCTGAGCCTGCCGGCCGGCTGTTCGATCTACGGCGATCCTGAACGCAAGGAAAACATCGTTTTCACCGATGAAGGCGTGCAGGGAACGATCACGTACATATACAACATCCAGGTCACACGCAGCGGAACGATTCCGTTTGCCGCACCGTCGATTTCCTACTTCAACCCGGAAACCGAGGCGTATGTAACGTCGAAAGGCGAAGCTTTTACGCTGGAAGTAGAGAAGAACGCAGCATTCCAGGCCATTGCCGACAGTACGCAGCCGAAAAGCGGTGGTGCGGATATCACGACTCAGCAAACCGATGCGGACAAAAAAACCGGTGAATCGAANNAAAACTGCGTTGGTTGTGGGAATTACCGCTCCGGTTTGCCTGCTCGGACTATTGCTCTTCCTGATTCGCAGAAAGAAAAAAGCCGTTCCTGCCGGACAACAGATCAATGCTGAAAATGCCATTGGTAAAACCGCTGTAACGGTAGCGCCACTGCCTAACCGTGATTTCTGGAAAGAAACAGCAGAAGCACAGAGCAATCCCGGCGCATTTTCCGTTCTGCTGCCGAAAGCCATTGTGGCCGAGCTTGAAAAACACTTCCGTCAATCCGGCCTGACGCGTGAAAAAGCGTTCTCCATCCTTTCGGATAACTATTATGAGGAAGCGAAGGAACTGAAAGAGATTATCGCCGTTTGTGACCAGTTCCGTTACGGCTTTGGGGACGAAACGCTGCAGACTTCCGATCTGCTGGCCAGAGCCCGGGCTTTGCTGGACAAGATTCGCTGAGATTTGTATCTTTCCCCTATGATGTTCCGAATTCTGCCTGTAATTGCCCTTTTCCTGCTGGTTGCCTGCTCTGCCGTTCCTACGGATGAGTACATCGATCAGCTGGACGAATTGCAGCAATCGGCTGATAGTACGACTGCCGATCTGAAAGCGATCAACATGGATGAGGTCGAATCATTGCTGAAGCAATCCCATGAATGGAAAGAGCGTTTTCGTCCGTTTGCCGGCGATACGCTCGAGCTGGATTTCGCCCGTAAGCTGGATGCCTATCTGTCGGCTATCGATCATCTGCATTATCTCCAAAAAGAACAGAGTATCTGCTTACTGGAAAATGAGCTGGCAACGAAGCGAAGAGCGATCCTCAGAAAAGATATCGAGCTTGGTGCCGGAGAACGCGCCACGTATGCTAAGAATATGGAACGCGAGACCGCCGAAATGAAAAAGATCCGGGAGCACTGTACGATCCTGAAAACACAGTTCGAGTCGGCGAAGAATGTCATCGCGGAAAACCAGGCTGTTATAGAGCAGTTTGTAACGACAAGGGAAAGCAAATGATACAACAAGTGTCTTAATGGTTTCCCACGAATACACGAAATCTTCAGGGGTGTAAAAATTTGATACGAATGCTGTCAGCTAGCTGACAGCTGGTGGGCATTCGCCCTTAATTATGAATGTGGCTGATTCGTGTATTCGTGGGAAGCCTTACAAGTGCATCATGTATGCAATAAACCAATTGTAATCCGATAAGCGGTGAACACACAATTTCCGGGGCTTATCGAACGTTTTATTTGTACGTTTGTACAACATCCACAGCTTCATGAAGATCATAGCGCTTTTTTGTCTGACCGTTCTTATGGCGTTTTCCGGCTATTCGCAGGGAAGCACGGACCAGCAATTGGCCAATCTTTACTACAGCAACGGCGAATACGAGAAGGCGCTCGGCTATTTCGAGAAGATCCTCGCGAAGCAAAGCACGAAATTCGACCTGCTGCGCTATGTGGAATGCCTGGAAAAGACCAATAACATCAAGGACGCCGAAAAAGTACTCAAGAAAGCCCGTTCGCAATCGCCTTCCGATCTGGAATACCCGTTGTTGCTGGGCGAATTGTATGAACGCACCGACCGCGGCGAGCAGGCGGAAAAGCTCTACAACGAATTGATCAAAGAATCGGCTGAAAACGGCTACCAGATCGTGGACCTTTCCAATCTTTTTCGTCGGAAAGCCCGCTACGATTATGCGCTCAAAAGTCTCGAAGCCGGCCGGAAAGAGCTGAAAAAAGCTTTCCCACTCAACATCCAGTTTGCCGAGATCTATTACCTCACGGGCAAAACCGATGAAATGATCGCAGAGTATTTCGACCTGCTGGACGAATTTCCGAACTACCGAAGCAGTATCGAAGCGACCTTGTCGAAGCAGATCGACTTCACCGCCGACCAGAACGATACCTATACAAAGCTGAAGGAAAAGCTCCTGCAGCGCATTCAGAAACGTCCGAACGAAACCGTTTACACCGAAATGCTCATCTGGCTGTTCGTTCAGAAAAAAGAGTTCAAAAGTGCGCTCGTTCAGGCTCAGGCGCTCGATCGCCGCGAGAACGGTTCCGGCGAACGTGTGATGGAGCTGGCCGCGACCTGCGTGGAGAACAACGATTATGCAGCAGCCCGCAGCGCCTATAAATACGTGGTCGACCAGGGACAGGACGGACCGAATTTCAATCGCGCCTACAACGCGATGCTGAATGTTCGTTTCCGTGAGATAACGTTCGAAAAGAACTACACGCAAAGCGACATTCGCGATGCAGAATCCGAGTACCGCACTGCACTGAAGNNCGCAACGCTATTCCGATTGCGCGAGAGCTGGCGGTTATCAAAGCGTATTACGGCAACGACGCGGCCGGTGCACAGCAGTTGCTTGACAGCTGCCTCGTAATGCCCGGTCTGACCGACATGCAGAAGGCAGAGGTCAAGATGAACCTTGCGGACGTGCTCGTGCTCCAGGATGACATCTGGCAGGCTTCGCTCTATTACATGCAGGTCGACAAGGATTTCAAATACGAGACCATCGGTCACGAAGCCAAATTCAAGAACGCCCGCATTTTCTATTACGACGGCGACTTCAAATTCGCGCAATCGCAGCTGGACGTCTTGAAACAATCGACTTCGAAGCTCATTGCCAACGACGCTATGAAGCTGTCAATCCTGATCACCGACAACCTCGGTCTCGACAGCAATTACGTGGCCATGAACCTCTTTGCCAATGCCGATCTGTTGTTGGAACAACATCGGTATGAGCAGGCTTTTGGACTCTACGATTCCATTCTGACAGCTTTCCCGTATCACGGCCTGGCCGACGAAATCTACCTGCGTAAAGCGCAGGCCATGCAGCAACAAGGAAAATGGCAGGAAGCCGTTTCGTTCCTGGAAAAGATCGTAAGTCAGCACAGCGACGACATCCTGGCCGACGACGCCCTGTTCCAGCTCGGCGAATTGTATGAAAAGCACCTCAACGACAAAGAAAAGGCGGCCGAGTACTACAAAAAGATCCTGTTCGACTACAAAGGCAGTCTGCTGACTGTCGAAGCACGCAAACGTTTCCGGGCGTTGCGGGGCGATGCGGTGGATGAAGAAATTTAATTGGTCTGCGGTCACCGGTCGTTCAGTCTCCAGTCGTCAGTAAAAAGAGTCATTCGACCTATTCAATTTCAGGTAGAAGATCAACAGATTCCAATTACCATTTTACCCACCCGCCCAATCACCGCTTTCCAAAGAAAAACCGGGACTTTCCATCGACGAAAAGCGGCTAATTTAGAACGAGTTTAAATAGCCTTTTCCGCTCGGCAGAAGATGTTAATTTGTATTAAATTCGCAGGTCTGAAAATTAGTAGACTATGTCTTCTGCAAAAGATTATATTCCAATCCTGATCCAAGCCTTTGTGGCTCTGGCGTTTGTGGCGGGTACGCTCGTGATCACTCATATCCTGGGACCGCGACTTAAAGGCAAGAAAAAAGACGCCAGCTGGGAGTGTGGTATCGAAGAAGTGGGAAATGCACGTTTCCCGGTCTCCATTCGCTACTTTATGACAGCGATTCTTTTCGTGCTGTTCGACGTGGAGGTGATCTTCTTCTACCCGTATGCGGTGAACTTCCATGAGCTGAAAGCTGAAGGACTGCTGGCGGTGATCATGTTTGTCGGGTTCTTCCTGACAGGATTCTTTTATGTACTTAAGAAAGGCGCACTGGAATGGGAAAAGTAGCAACTGTCGATCCGAACGACGTTTTCAACGGCGAAGGATTTCAGCTCACAATGCTCGATAAAGTTATCGCAGCTGCCCGTGTGAACTCCGTATGGCCGCTTCCGTTTGCGACTTCCTGCTGCGGAATCGAATACATGGCAACGATGGG
>DJFN01000159.1 GCA_002432085.1 Flavobacteriales bacterium UBA5871 | reverse complement strand
CGCATGTATGGATCTCTTAATCGTTAACGGCCCTAATTTAAATCTTCTCGGAACACGCGAGCCCGAAATTTACGGGAATCAGACGTTTTCGGAATTCCTCTCAGCCCTGCGCGCCGGTTTCGACGGAACGATCGACTATTTTCAATCGAATGTGGAAGGCGAGCTCATCAATACCTTACAGGCTTCGTGCCACGACGGGATCATTCTCAACGCAGGCGGTTACACGCACACAAGTGTCGCTTTGAGGGATTGTATAGCAGCAATCAGTGTTCCGGTTGTAGAAGTGCACATCAGCAACCTGGCGAAGCGCGAAGAATTCAGACACAACTCGCTGATCACGGCTGTCTGCGCGGGCTCTATTATGGGATTCGGCTTAAAAGGCTACGAGCTGGCTATTCAGTCGTTTCGAGCAAACGCTGATTGAGTCGTTCAAAGCTGTGGATCTTCCGCAGAAATTTCGCCACAACCACACTTCCACGGTATTTTCCACGAGTCGCCGTTCCGGATAAGTGACGGTATTTTTTGCGCTCACTTGCTGAAGTCGGAAGTAAGCGGTAAAACGATCCGTGAGCCTGAAGCACCGCCCAGAAATGCGTGAAATTTCCCCGAAGCAGGAAGGAAATAGCCGCAATGCCGTCGATCACCAGTCGACGGAATAACATTCCGAACAGCGGCTTCTCGTAGTTCTTGTAGATCATCAGCAGACTGTTCCGGAAGTTGAGATACGTTTTACGCGGTGATAAATAGCTCAGCGTTCCGCCACCAACGTGGTAAACGACGGCCGAAGGAATCGCGCGAAAACGATAGCCCATTCGCTGTGCACGCCAGCAAAGATCGATCTCTTCCATGTGAGCGAAAAAGCGCTCGTCCAGTCCGCCCGCTTTCCAGTAAACTTCCGAACGAATGAGCATACACGCGCCGGTTGCCCAGAAAACATCGGTGGCGTAGTCGTATTGACCGCGATCCGGTTCGATGGCGTCGAAAATTCGTCCGCGGCAGAAAGGAAAATAATCCCGGTCGACGTAACCGCCGCAAGCTCCTGCGTGTTCGAATTCACCGCGTCGGTCGAAGGATTTGATTTTCGGCTGACAGCCCGCTACTTCCGGATCTTTCATCGTTTCCATGAGCGGTTCGAGCCAGCCTTCGGTGACTTCCACATCGCTGTTGAGCAGCAGGTAGAATTCGGCCGTGACTTTCTTCAGCGCATCGTTGTAGCCTTTGGCAAACCCGCCGTTGATATCGTTCACGACAATTTCAACACCCGGATGGTGTTCGCGCACATAAACAAGGGAATCGTCCGTGGAAGCGTTATCGGCCACGACCACACGGTAGGGCGCAGAATAACGTACGACATCCGGGAGAAAGCGCTCCAGGAATTTTTTTCCGTTCCAGTTCAGAATGACAATAGCGAGGTCAGCGTGTTCCATTCAGCGATCAGTCCTGTCGGTAGTAATAGTTGCTGTTACCACCGTAATGGCTGTTGTTCCCATCGTTCGGATCATCGATATCCTGGTTCGGACTGGTGCGTTTGGCCAGGGCCTGCTGCCAGCGGTAATTCTGAAGCTCGCCGATCAGGTCCGAATGGAGCAGCTGGTAATTGTTGGTCACCAGGTCCGGATTGTAGAACACAAAGCGCTTGTTGCTGTATACTTTGATTTTGTAATAATGCCAGATCTCGTACGGATATTCCGTCGGATTATTGGCGCGTGTAACGATGCTGTTCGGCGGGCCGTATTGCAGAAACACACGTCCGCGGTCGGTTTCATAGCCGTCCTGGAAGTTGGTTGCATACAGCTGCTGAGCCAGCATAACCTGTTTTTTATAGTCTTTCCACGCATTGGAAGCGTTGTTGCCGGCAGTTTGCAGCCAGAATTGCTGCAGGTGCTTGCGCGCCATTTCCTTATCGCCTTTTTTGAGCGTGGCCAGGATGTTCTTCGCCTCGGCCGGACGCGCGATCGGAATCAGACTGCCCAGGTAATAAGCGATCGAATCGTCGGAAATGGAAGCCTGGAACGACGGATCGAGAATGATCTCATCGACGTTGACATTCTGCTCCAGCTCGTTCACACGATCGAAGTAATAATTCGTCACGTTGCCATGAAGGCTGTTCTTGCGGTCCACAACGGCCAGCTCCAGTCGGTACGATCCGGACGGCAGCTTGCTGATATCGAGCTTCTTCAAAGCAGGAACAACAGGTGCGTTGCGAAGCTTGGTGTAATGCGTATAACCGGAGACTTCCTTATTGGTCGTTGTCTCGATCACTTTCTGACGAAGCGCGAAAATCGTGTCGTTCATCAGGTCCGAATGGTAGACTTCCAGGTAATACGGAATGGTCACGAGGTCGGTCGGGTAGAAGTTCGAAATGCGCGGTAGAATATCGTAGCCGCTCTTGGAGAACGGCGTGATTTCGGTTGTCGGTGTAGCGACTTCGGCCACCATCACGTCAGAAATTGCAACGGTGTTGGTGTAATTCGGTACTTCCAGCTCGATTTTCCCGGTAAGCGGATCGGCCATGCTCACGGCATCCTGCAGGAGAATGTTCACCATGTATCTGCCCGGCTTCAGTGGAATGCGAGCGAGGTCGAAAAAATCTTCGATGATGGAATCGCGCATAACGGGACTCTGAAGCATGTAGGCATCGCGGAATACGGTATCGACACCGTTCTCAACGAACAGGCTGATCGCAACGTTGGTTTGCAGGCCGCCATCGACCGGTTTGTACTGGAATGTATAACCGACAAATTGCAGGTGAATTTCAGCATAAGAGCCCGATTCAGGCGAGAAATAGGTTTTCTGATCGATATAAGCCTTCAGCTTGCCCGTCTGGGCGTTGCTCAACCCCGGAAAGAGAAAAGCGCAAACTGTCATCACAAGAAGTAAACGTATCATGGGTCCGAATTCTAGGTTAAAGATAGGCAATATAGCCGTTCGTTGGGCTTTTCTACCGGACTATTGACTGAAGGTGGCTGATTTTCAACTGTGAAGTGAATGATGGTGCTTTTTTTTTGAAGCATCACTTGCCAAGAATGAAAGTATTGCTACTTTTGCCGCGGAGAGTTGGCAGAGTGGTCGATTGCGGCGGTCTTGAAAACCGTTGAACCGCGAGGTTCCGGGGGTTCGAATCCCTCACTCTCCGCAAAAACAAAAAGGATTGTCAGATGGCAATCCTTTTTGTTTTTAACATTGTACTCTATGGAACTAAGGAAAGCAATGTTGTCAGAGCTTCCCGCAATCTGGGAAATCCTTCAACAAGCCGTTGAACGACGGAAACAGGACGGCAGTCAGCAATGGCAGGACGGCTATCCCAACGAAACCTCGGTGCGCAATGATTTCGACAAAGGCAATGCGTGGGTGCTCGACGAAAACGGCGAGATTCTTGCGTATGCGGCGCTGATCTTCGAAATAGAGCCGGCTTATGAGGTTCCGGATGTGAACTGGCTAACCAATGGCGACTATGCGGTCGTGCATCGCGTAGCCGTTTCCGACAAAGCGAAAGGCAAAGGTGCAGCAACGGAAGTGTTCCGACTAATTGAACAGCGCTGTATCGAACGAGCGGTATACAGTATCAAGGTCGATACGAATTTCGATAATGGTCCGATGCTGCACATTCTCAACAAGCTGGGTTATACCTATTGCGGCGAAGTTTATTTCAGAGGAAGCGCCCGGAAGGCATTTGAGAAGGTACTGCGATAGATCTGCTAACAAATTTTTAGCAGCTTCGTTAAATTGCCCTAAAAATATGGCTTTCAGACTCATGCTGCTGGGTTTTGGCTGATGAAAGCAGTAACTTTCTTAGGCAATTCCTGAGTCATGAAAATTGAACATTCCATCGAAAATGCTTACGGCCGGTTTACGGCGATCGAGAACGAACGCGAAGTGGGACTGATGACCTATGTCCGTTCGGGAGCTGATAAAATTTCCATCAACCACACGGAAGTCAACCCGGCATTCGAAGGTCGTGGCATCGGTCATTCACTGGTAAAAGAAGCCGTGCGCTACGCACGTGAGAACAAGCTGAAGATCCTGCCGCTGTGCTGGTTCGTGCGACTGGTACTGAACCGGACACCTGATTTCAAAGACGTGCTCGCCTGATCGTTTGCCACCGCCACCGTTGTTTCACCGCCTGAAGATTGCAATTATCCCTTCTGCACCTTACTTTAGTCGTGTAATACACGCAATATGGAAATCCAACAGCACGATGGTGAAGAACTTGGTTACTTTTCCGCATCCGAGAACGGCGTAACTGCCGGAAAAATGGTCTATGAATGGGCCGGAGATAAGATCATCATTACCCATACGGAGGTCGATCCTGCTTTCGGAGGCAAAGGTGTGGGCAAGCAGCTGGTAATGGCTGCTGTCAATTACGCCCGTGAAAACGAGCTGACGATCATTCCTGTTTGTCCGTTTGCACGCAAGGTGCTGGAAGGCGATGACAGCTTCAGCGATGTGCTCGACCATCCGGTTCCGTAATCGCGTTTGTACAGTTGGACACAGAATCCGTTTCTCCGTATCTTTGCAGGGAATACAGTCATGATCAAGCGCTTTCTGGTTTCCTATAAGATGATTTTCCTGTACGGCATTTCGCTGGCCGTATTCCTGTTCCTGCTGCGTTTTCTGGAAATTCGGTTTATGTTGATCGATCACGCGACTGAGCTTTATGTCGGAGCTGTTGCGCTGTTGTTTACCGGTCTCGGCATCTGGCTGGCGCTCAAGCTGACGAATCCGAAAACGATCGTGGTCGAAAAAGAAGTCATTATCCGTACAACGGAATTTATTCGTGACGAACAGGCGCTCGAACGAACAGGCCTCAGCAAACGCGAGCTGGAAGTTCTTGAGCTCATGTCGGAAGGACTCAGCAACCAGGAAATCGCTTCCCGTCTTTTTGTTTCCCTGAACACGATCAAAACGCATTCTTCCAATGTCTTCGACAAGCTAGATGTAAAGCGCCGCACACAGGCAGTTGAGCAGGGAAAAAGGTTGGGGATTATACCTTGATTCTAAGCGATCCAAGCTCAAGAAAAAAGCTTAGGAAAGTGTGAGCCTGCCTGTCGCCTGTCTACCGACAGGTAGAGCAGACAAGTGTGAGAGCGAGTATTGAGGGACAAAAGCACGTCGAATACAAGTGTGAGTAATACCTACGGCTATCACGAAGCGAAAAAGCCACCCGGATGGATGGCTTTTTCTACTTCTGTGGTGGCTCCGACGGGAATCGAACCCATATCTAAAGTTTAGGAAACTTCTATTCTATCCATTGAACTACGGAGCCGTCTTTCGACTCCGGCAAAGATAAGCATACAAGCCGATCTGTCAAGACCGTCCATCAATGTCAGCATCGAGGCTTGGATTCACCGGACGCTTGCGTCGCATGATGATCGCCGTCAGCAATGCGAATACAATTCCGAGCGGCAGGATTTCCGAATAGGTCACCAGTGCATTGAAGAAAGGATTCTGATACATACGGGCAAAGTCTTTCATTTCCTGTGCATGTTGCGCCAGCTCGGCAGGTGTTGCACCTTTTGCCTCCAGATCACGCTGCAGACAACCCGACCACTGCTCGATAAAATCCGTTCCGGAAGCATAGTAATAGATCAGCCAGGTAACAACATACATCGTTGAAGCAACCAGCGCGATCAGAAAACCGACTTTGAACGCCTTTCCGAATGTGATCACGCCATTCTGCTGTTTATCGCGATAGTTCTTCACTCCCACGATGATGAAGATATTGGCAACCAGCATGGCGGCATAGCCATACCACATGCCTGAATCCATATTCTCCATTTTGGACGGGTCGAAATTCATGACGATGACCATCATCCAAAGGGTGCTGATCAACCCCGAGATCGCTCCGAAAATAAGTACGTTTCTTTTCATATTGTTTTTGTTAAAG
Organism: Flavobacteriales bacterium UBA5871; assembly: GCA_002432085.1. Classification (GTDB taxonomy): domain Bacteria; phylum Bacteroidota; class Bacteroidia; order Flavobacteriales_D; family Crocinitomicaceae; genus Fluviicola. The sequence continues at coordinate 1,680 of DJFN01000159.1, read as the reverse complement.
TGATAGTGCAAAGGTCTGCCAGGTCTGTTGTTCCTGCCTCATACTTTCGGGTGATTTGTCCGAAAACAGCAGAGCTCATGCTAAAGTACCATTATTAATTACCAACGTACAACACATAACAGTAACCAGCATCGGCGACGTGAAAAGGTATTTCGGACAAAGGAAAGAGCCGGAGGTTTTTCAGGTGGCGAAATCCTGCCGGCCCGTTCATTTCGGGAACAATGCTTCCTGACTGAAAAAAGGCGTATGTATGAAGTGTCGGCTTTTTCTCACGGACCGGAGATAGTCGTTTTTTAGCCGCTTTGTTCAACGATATTACCGAACGCAAATACCGTGAAAAAAACGAAGCTTTTCTTTCCGAGATTTCTGAAGAGCTGGTTGAGCTCGACTTTTTACAAAATTCTATTGTCCGACAATGGAATAGAATTCGCTCAGGAGCAATCCGAACGAATTTTTGCTACATTTACATAATTGCATTCCACTGACGAATACGAAGGTACCGGTTTTGGGCTGGCCCTGTGTAGAAATCGTCCTTCGGGGGAACGACCTCCGCGACAGAGACAGATAAGGGTGCCCTATTCACTATCATACTACCAACCCCCGAAACTTTTTCAAAACGATGAGTGCAAAGATCTTATTAATAGACGATGATGCCGATGACCGGGAGCTTTTCTGTGAAGCACTCGAAGATGTCGCGACTGATGTGGTGTGCCACACAGTTCCGAACGGCCACGAGGCGTTTTTGCAGCTCGACCGTAAGGAAACCGCCATGCCGGACCTTATTTTCCTCGACATTAACATGCCGGTGATGAATGGCTGGCAATGCCTCGAAGTACTGAAAGATCACGATTCGTATAAACAGATTCCCGTGATCATGTATTCCACATCTTCCTACCCGGAAGATATCCACCGGGCCTGGCAGCTCGGTGCCTTGTGCTTCTTCTCCAAACCTGCCGATTACGAGCAGCTTAAAGCAAGTATGCGTGTGGTTGTTTTTCACTTGATTAATGACACGCTGCAATCCCTGGGGCTGAGCTCGCCGGTGTTCTTGACCCGGTAAGCGTTCACAAGACAACCGTTTTTCGTATCTTTTCAATTCAAATTCATGCCTATGAGACGAATTCGGAATTTCTGGGGAATTTTTGCAGTTGGGATAATGCTGACGGCCTGTTCCAAGCCACACGATTGCTACGATCACAAACTGTATAAGAAGCATAAAAACGATTTTTGTACAGCCGATTGTCCAGGTGTCCTGGGCTGCGACGGTGAGATGTATTGCAATGAGTGCGAGGCCAACCGCCACGGGATTCGTATCGTGGATTGACCGCTATATGAAAAGCATAAAAAATGAGAAAAATCACCATGCAACAATGGNNGCTTGACGGTTTTGCCGCCGGACCCAATGACGAAATTGACTTTTTTATTGCTTCCGAGCTGGCGGTCGATTCTGACGATGATCTGCTGAAATTTATGGACAGCATCGACACCATTCTGCTGGGAGGCATAACGTACAAAATGTTTGTCGATTACTGGCCGACTGAACAGTCGAAAGATGAGCTCATTGCCGATCGTCTGAATGCGACTCCCAAGCTCATTTTTTCAAAAAGCCTCGACAGCACTCCATGGGGAGATTGGAACAACGCCACTCAGGTCCGGGAAGATGCTGTAGAGTATGTCCGG
>DJFN01000207.1 GCA_002432085.1 Flavobacteriales bacterium UBA5871 | reverse complement strand
CCCACGAATGCACGAATGATGCACGTTGTGTCAATTAAGGCGAATGCCGGAAACCTTATTTCCAGTTAATAACCGAATAAGCATTAACATGGAATTTTTGGTTCGTGAACATCCGCTCTGGCGGATTATTCGCTAAAAATTCTACGCAGCACGTTATTCGTGTATTCGTGGGGAAGCAGTAACTCTGATTTGATTATTTGTTAAACCAGGGTTATAGCGCTGCGATAATTAATAAACCGCGTTGGGCATACAGGAGCGATCTTGTATGCCCTTTGTGTTTTTGCACGAAAAAAACACTGCGTTTTCCATCCAATCTCACTTTTTTGCGTCTATACTCATCGGTAGCCGATTGCCAAAGCCTTGTTAGCGAACAATAAAACCGTGAAACAGCAGTTCTTAATTTTTTGCTAATTCAAGGTATACCGCTCCGAGAGCAGAAACAAAATGTTACATTTGAGTCCCGTCCGCCTCAGGTGGAGGGGATTGGTTAGAATCAATTATAGAAAACTATTTCATGAAAAAGAGAATCTTCCTGGCGTTGGGTCTGGTGCTTGCCTTTCAGGCTGCCGCTCAAAAAGACGAAACGGTATTGGAAATCGATGGAAAGAAGGTCAGCAAATCCGAATTTCTGCAGATCTACCTCAAAAACAACAATGCTCCTAAATACGACAAAGCTTCCCTGGATGAATACATGGAGCTTTTCAAGAAATTCAAACTGAAAGTAGCGGAAGCGGAAGCGCTTGGTTACGATACCATTCCGAAGCTGAAAAAAGAGCTCGACGGCTACCGTCGTCAGCTTTCCCAGCCTTACCTCGTGGATTCGACCCAGAACAGTGCGCTGGTAAGACAAGCCTACGAGCGTATGAAAACCGAAGTGCGCGCATCCCACATTCTGATCCGTCTGGATGAGAACGCCACGCCGGAAGACACGCTTCGTGCATGGAACAAAATCATGGCATTGAAGAAACGCATCGAAAACGGCGAAGATTTCAATACCATTGCCAAAGCGAGCTCTGATGATCCTTCCGTTCAGCGCAACACCGGCGATCTCGGTTATTTTACCGCATTCCAGATGGTGTATCCGTTTGAAGAAGCTGCTTACACAACTCCGGTTGGCAAAGTTTCCAATCCTGTGCGTACGCGCTTCGGCTACCATATTCTGAAAGTTGTAGACCAGCGTCCGGCGCGTGGAACAATGAAAGCGGCTCATATCATGGTCGCTACCGGCAAAGATGCTACACCGGAAGATATTGCGAGCGCTCAGAAAAAGATCGATGAGATCTATCAGAAGCTCAAGCAGGGAACACCATTCGAAGACCTGGCAAGCGAGTTCTCCGACGACAATCAGACTGCTGAAAAAGGCGGTGTATTGCAGCTTTTCGGAACAGGCTCAACCGTACGTATGGTGCCTGAATTCGAAGAAGCGGCGTTCAAGCTGAAGAAAGACGGTGAATACTCCGAGCCGGTGAAAACCGATTACGGCTACCACATCATCAAACGTCTCNNATGAAAAAAGAGCTGCAAAGCAAAGTGAACAAGGACGAGCGTTCCATGAAAACACAAACGTCTTTCGTTTCCAAGCTGAAGAAAGAATACGGTTTCAAGGACAGCTATTCCAAAACAGCGAAGTGGTTTGAGCAAAACCTCGATTCGACTTACTTCCAGGGCAAATGGACGGCTGATGCGTTCACATCCAACAAAACGATGTTCACCCTCGGCAAGCAGGCGTTCACACAGCAGCAGTTCGCGGATTACCTCGAAAAAGGCTACCGCAACGTTCGTAAAGGTGATCCTGCAACAACGGTGAAAAAACAATACGAAAGCTGGCAGCGTGCCGAGATCCTGGCTTACGAAGAGCAGCAGCTCGACCGCAAATACCCGGAGTTCAAGGCGCTGATGCAGGAATACCACGACGGAATCCTGCTCTACGAGATCATGACCGATAAAGTATGGAACAAAGCCATCAAGGACACAGCAGGTCTGCGTAATTACTTCGAGCAGAACGCGGCGAACTACCAGTGGGGGCAACGTTACAACGCTTTCGTTTACGAATGCCGTAACCAGGACGTGGCCAACCAGGTAACGAATCTCCTGAAAAATGACACAACGACTTCCAAAACGGTGATCGCAGTAGTAAACAAGGATTCCGAGCTGAACCTGCGCGTGAAGACCAATAAATACGAAGTCGAGCAAACCAACTTCCTGAAAGGCCGCGATCTGAAAAAAGGCGTAAACCCGTCGTTCACTTTCGAAGGAAAAGTGTATGTGATCGACGTGGAAGAGGTCATTCCTCCGGGACCGAAGCAACTGAGCGAAGCCAAAGGTGCCGTGACTTCCGATTACCAGAACTACCTCGAGAAGCTCTGGCTGGAAGAACTGTCGAAAAAACACCCGATCATCGTTCACGATGCGGTATTGTATTCCCTCGGCAGCTAAACGATTTTAAAACGACTGAAAAAGCCATCCTGCGGGGTGGCTTTTTTTGTTTCCAACTCCCGATTTCCTAATAGATTCTAAAAAAACCGGCCGCCGGCCGGTGTTTTAGGTTTTTTTGACTTTTGGCGGTTTTGTGTTTCCATAATTTAGTCCATATCCTTAAAAAATTAAGCTTATGAAATACGGAACTACCCTGGGTGTTTTGTTATCGTTCTGCTTTGCCTTCGGGCAGGACACGACATACAATCGCTTCTCAGTGGACGCACAATTCGGGTTGAATAATCCCGTCGAACCTATGGCAGCAGAATACGATGCCGCTACATTAAACCTGTTTCACGTCGGCCTTGGCTTCAGATATGCGTTCAACACCAAATTCGGTTTGCGCCTGGGCGGAGGTTATGATCAATTCCAGGAAAGGGCCGGAACACCAGAATTCAGTACAGATTATTACCGCGTTTCGCTCGAAGGTGTGGCCAATCTCGGTAATATCATGGATTTTCAGAGCTGGACCCGAAGAATTGGCTTGTTGCTGCACGCAGGTCCCGGCTATTCTATTTTGAATGGCGACGAGATGGATGCCAACCACATCCTGCACGGTAGCATCGGGTTAACGCCGCAGGTGCGTTTATCCGAGCGCTGGAACCTGTACCTGGATGCGACGACCATCGTGCACATCTACCAGGAATATACTTACGACCAGACGGAGCGCAATCTGAATCGCGGTGTCGATGGCTACCTTGTGAACCTGTCGCTTGGTCTGCAGTACAACTTTGGCCGCAACGAACGACATGCCGACTGGGCCGTTCTTGCCGATAAGGACGATCACGAAGACGATATCCGCATGTTGCAGGATCGCGTGAGCCGCCTCGAAAACGATCTCAAAGACGATGACGGTGACGGTGTTGCGAATTACCTCGACCAGGAACCGGGAACGCCTCCGGGAACGAAAGTCGACACGAAAGGCCGCACCATTGAAGACGACGACGAGCAGATCCTTGGAACCGGCTCCACAACAGTAACGCCATTGAGCGGAACGGGAACGGGCAGCGCGGCTATGATCGCCATGGTAGAGCAAAGCGAAGTGAAATTCGAAACCGATAAGTCCGATCTGAGCCCTTCGTTCAAGCAAATGATCAACAGCGTTGCAACGGTGATGAAAGACAATCCTTCTTACAAGCTGAACATTACCGGTCACGCCGATGACCGTGCGTCCGATGAATACAACATGGATCTGTCACAACGCCGCGCCGATGCCGTTCGTGCCTACCTCATTTCACAGGGAGTTTCCGGCGATCGCATCACTACGACTGCCAAAGGCGAATCACAACCGAAAGTGAATGCAACGACAGTCGAAGCTCGTGCTGAAAACCGCCGCGTACAATTCGACATTTTCTATTAGCAATAGTTTGGTTTAGAGCAATAGGTAAGAGAGCGCTCCGAAAGGGGCGCTTTTCTTTTACCACAAAGGAGCAAAGGGACTGCGATATTACCCCGACTCCTTTTTTGTAAGACAATAACGGTTTTAGGTTAATTCTCGTGCCAAAGCATTTCCCCCTCCCCCGAAAGCTTTCGGGATGCAATTCGTCTCAAAAACGATTTCGGAAAAGAAAGTAGCACAATAGAATGACACGAATCCCTTTGCTTCCTTTAAGCAGTATGGGCGTTCATTAACCTTTGCTCCTTTGTGGTGAATTACCTCACCACCTCATACCCGTTCTTCAGCTTCAGCACCTTCAGGTTAAACGGCATGTACTGGAAATTGATGAATTTCTTTTCCTTTTTGTCGCCGTTACCGATCTCGACCACCGAATAGGCGTGCCTGGAATTGCAGATGTCGATGTAAGAGCCGTGGATTTTGGGCTTGATATTGGATTTCTGACCGTCGACCTGTACGAAAACGTCTCGAAGATCTTTAGCCGTACTACCGCCGTGGAAATGGAAATACGCTTTATCGATCGTAGCTGAGGTAAAACGGCTGTACATTTCGGGATCGATGACAAACTCGGGCAAGTGCTGGGATGCGTTCCATTCGCGCAGCATGCGGATCATGTAATGCAGCGATACGCGCGCCAGGCTGTCTTCCGGATAGCTGCCACCCACGTCGGAGTGAACGCCCGGGAACCAGACTTCGTGAACCACGCCTTCCTTGTAATTCATCAGCGAAGGCATGAACGGCGTACGGGTTTCGTCGATGGAAACCAGGTGAACGGCCCGGCGGATGTTGTCGGCGATGTGATTGTTGGTAAACAGGTCCTGGTAACGGTTGAACAGCACTCTGCGCAGCACGGACGTAATGCCGAAAGCGCTCACGGTATCCCAGACGCCGAGGAATTCGATCGGAACTTTGAGATTCGTTGCCGGATTCCCTGAAATCTCGAAGCTGGAAATGATCTGTTCGACTACGTTGGTTTCGTTGTTCGGATTGGCTTTCAATACCACATTGATCTGGTTCGGAATGCCTTCGCGGTGGATTTTGGAAGCCAGCATGCGTGCAGCTGCAGCTCCGCGACTGAAACCAAAAATGTAAATGCGGTCGCCGCTTTGCCAGTCCATCACAAAACGCGCATAAGCTTTGTCAACGATCTTTCGAACGCCGCGGCCGGTGATACCGCCCCATTTATTTGCAAACCAGTCGTTGTCGTCGCCGTTGCCCACACCGCGGTGGTAACGCACGATCTGCTGGTCTTCGTTGTTGAGGAAAATACGGTTCAGCTGTACGATGTTGGTCACGAAGCCATCCAGCTTGACGCCCGTTTCATCGTTCCAGGTGCCGTCGAGCAGAATAATGTGTTTGCGTTCCTTCGGTGGCGCGCTCGTATTCTTTGTGCATTGCTGTGCGTAGCTGGCGTTCATGTAAATAGCTTTAGGATTTCGGTTTAAAGGTAGCAAGATTGAACAATTGGCAATGCGCGTGAATAATTGTAATCTAGTCTTTTATGGACATCAAGACATCAAGACATCAAGACATCAAGACATCAGGACATCAGGACATCAGTCTTTCTTTAAACGACCAGGTTCCTGAAGTTCGCCGTGGCGGACGCTCCTGAAACTTGCCGGTAGGTGGGTCTTGCTGTCCTGAACTCTAAAGGCGAATGCCGACCACAGCTACATCGTCGACCTGCTCGAGAGTGTCGCGCCATCGGTTGAACGTTTCGGTGAGCAACCTGTGCTGTTCTTCCATGGAATGCTGCACGTTTTGGACGAGCAATTCTTCCAGCTGACGGTATTTGAATTTCTTGCCTTTCGGTCCGCCGAACTGGTCTGCATAGCCGTCCGTGTAGCAATAAAGCAGATCGCCTTTCTGAACAGGCAAAGTATACAGCGTAAACGAATCCAGGATATCGCCGTTGCCGACCGGCATTTTATCCGCCGGGAATTCGGTCAGCGTGCCATCACGTACGATCACCGGTCTGTTTTGCGAAGCAGCATATGTAACCGTATCGTTGTTGCGGTCGAAGCAGAGCAGAATGCCGTCCATGCCGTCGCGGGCGCCGTCCTGCGAAATACTGGAAATGAGCTTCGAACGCACATGATTGAAAATCGCGTGTGGCTCGCGAATGTCTTTGTCGTTAATGGCTTCGTTCAGGAAGGATATGTTGAGCAGGCTCATAAAAGCTCCGGGAACGCCGTGGCCGGTACTGTCGCAGATGGCCAGGTAAAACCGGTTGTCTTTCTCGGTTGCCCAGTAAAAATCGCCGCTCACGATGTCTTTCGGCTGGAACAGGATGAAGTTGTCCGGAATATGTTCCTGGATGAAAGCCCGGTTGGCCAACAGCGTTGTCTGAATCCGGCGCGCGTACAGAATGGAATCGAGGATTTCTTTTTGTTTCTCATCCACACGCTGTTTCTGGAACGCGATTTCTTCCTTCTGGGTATTGAGCAGCTCGTTGTCTTTCTTCTTCACGCGGTAGGCGCGGGCGCTGAAAAGCAGCAAAACAAGTACAAGAAATCCGGTAACGAGACTAGCTGTCAGCTGGGTGCTCTGACGATCGTTTTCAGTCTGGACGCGTTGTTTTTCCTTGTTGGCGAGCGCCACCTGCTTGTCTTTTTTGTCGAGCTCGTTCAGGGAATTCAGCGTGGCGACTTTCGTAGTGAATTCATCCGAAACGAGTGTTTCCTGCAAGGAACGGGCTTTTTCGTAAAACGCAAGCGCCGTTTTNNTCTCGTATTTGGTGCTGTAGCAGTTCACAATTTCCGTCTGCATCTCGAGCTCTTCCATGATCGCCTGACCAAGATCGCAGTAACGCAGCGCCTGATCGTATTGTTTCAGGTTGAAATGACAATCGGCCTTTACCAGCAATCCCATGCCGTATTGATACAAATCGTTTACCGAATCGGCGATTGCCAGCGAACGATTGATCGCGTCCATGGCTTCGTTGTAACGACCAAGTGTGTTGTACTGATTGGCCTGTGTCTGGTAAAGCAGGCTGTAGTACTCGTTCTCGTTCAGCTTTTTAGCGATTTGTGCCATTTCCTCGAGGTACTTTTCCGCCATCGCCATGTTCTTGTTCGAACGGTAGCTCACCGAAATATTGTAGACCACCATGCTGAGCTGCCGCAGGTTGTTATCGCGCCTGAAGATGTTGTACGAATGCTTGTAATAACGGATCGCTTCACCGTAAAGTTTCCGCTGATCGTAGACTGTGGCGATGTTCAGGTACAGCTGTCCTTCCTGGAAATCGTCGTTGAACTGTTTATTAAGCACCAGCCCTTTCCGGAAAGCGGCGATCGCTTCGTCGTAAAGTCCCGAAGATTTGTAGGCCACACCCATATTATTCAGCGTGATCATCTGGTTTTCCAGCTGACCGTACTTCTTCGCGTTCTCGTAAGCTTTGATGTAAAACTCAAGCGCCCTGGCGTATTTGCCCGTTTCGTAATAGCCCGAGCCGAGATTGGAATAAGCACCCGTGAGTCGATCGTGGCGTTGCTGCTTCAGCCGCAGCTGGATGTTCTCCTTGTAGATCTGAATGGCCTTGTCGGATTTGTTCGTCAGACGGTAAACGATTCCCTGTACGTTCCGCGCATCGATGATTCCGTTCATGTACTTGATCTTTCGGGAAAGGACGAGCGCCTTCTTTGCATAATGTGCCGCCGAATCAGCCGAATAATCGACAAATTGCCAGGCCAGCTCGTTGAGGTCGAAAGCGCGTAAAGTGTCCTGTTTGGTCTCCGTTTTCAAACGACGGCGCAGACTGTCGATCTGGTCCGTTTGAGCGAAAGCAGCCGAAAAGCTAAAAGTGAATACGAGTAGCGGGATAAATCGTATCATGCTGGTGTGCTGAAGAATAGCGGTTAAAAGTACAATTATCAATTGATGAATTAGCAATTATCAAGGGTTGCTAACCATCAATTGACTTATAAGGTTAATACAAATAGTTGTTATACGGATAACGCACGGCGAAAATCTCCTTGATCTCTTCGTACATGATCGCTTTCAGTTCCTCGATGTTGATCTTGTTCTCAGCCGAAATGAAGACGCATTTGTTTGCCTCGAGCTTCGACATCCATGTGCGCTTCAGTTCTTCGAGCGGAATGTTTTCCGGCTGCATCGGACTCGGATCGTTAGGATCTTTCGGAACGTGCTGGTAGGCATCGATCTTGTTGAAGACGAGGATTGTCGGCTTGTCCTTGTTGTCGATTTCGTGCAGCGTTTCCTTCACTACGTTGAGGTGGTCCTCGAACTGCGGATGGGAAATATCCACCACGTGCAGCAGCAAATCGGCTTCTCTCACTTCATCGAGCGTCGATTTAAACGATTCCACCAGCTGGTGCGGCAATTTCCGGATAAATCCAACGGTGTCGGTGAGCAGGAACGGCAGGTTTTCGATCACGACCTTGCGCACTGTGGTATCGAGCGTTGCAAAGAGCTTGTTTTCGGCAAACACTTCGGATTTACTGAGCAGGTTCATCAGCGTGCTCTTGCCCGCGCCGTTCTCCCC
>DJFN01000098.1 GCA_002432085.1 Flavobacteriales bacterium UBA5871 | reverse complement strand
GTATCGGCTTTGTTCTTGCTTTCTTTATCAATGCCCTTGCCGAAACCGCAGCTCGTCATCAAAACCAGCAAAACGCTTTCAAGGCATAAAAGCTTTATGTACTTTCGTACCTTCATGAACGGTTCCTGGAATTTTACATTTTTCATTGCTCGTAAGCTTCAAAAACAGCAGATCGACCCTGCTGGACGGGCTGGCGGCGGCAAAAAGGTGGCTCGTCCCATCACGCGGATTGCTACCATCAGCATTGCGCTTGCAATGATAGTAAATATTATTGCAATAGCCGTCGTAAATGGCTTCCAACAAGAAGTGCGCCGAAAAGTAATCGGCTTCGGCTCACACATCTCCATCCAGAAATCCGGCGAAGGTTCCTTGTTCGAAAGTACACCGTTGAAATACGAGCCGGGCTTCCTGCAAACACTGAAAAGTATCCGCGGCGTCCGCTCCGTTCAGGGAGTAGCTTATAAACCGGCGTTATTCCAATCGGTTACAAAAAATAAACAACGCGAAATCCTTGGTGTGGTGCTAAAAGGCGTGGATCGCACCTATGATTGGGCCTTCATGAAAGAACACCTTAAAGAAGGGAAAATTCCGGCTTTCCAAGACAGCTTGTCGGATGAAATAGTGATTTCCAAACGCATTTGCCGCGATCTGCACTACAAGCTCGGCGATACCGTCCGCGCCTATTTCGTGAAACAACGACCGATTCTGCGGGAATTCCGCATTGCGGGAATTTATGAAACAGGGCTCGAAGATTTCGACAAGGAAATGGTATTCTGTCACCTGCCGCAGGTACAAATGCTCAACGACTGGGGCATCCAGGTTTCCATTGCGATCGACGATACGCTTGTCGGCGGAGATCTGATCGTCCGTGCCGAAGCGAACGGCGGAAACGGCAATTACCGCTACGACTGGGGAAAAGGATTCGAGCAATACGCCGGATTCCCGTTCTGTCCGACAAAAGACACCATAATTCGCGTGGTTGTGGCCNNATTACTGGATGAAAATGAACGAGCCGGTGGCCAGCATGCTTCGCGATGGCGAAACCGCTATTCCCGATACGGCCTGGCTGAAGATCACCGTGCGTGGAAATAAAGCAGCACCGTGTAATTTCAAGCTCACGACCGACGGCTCGCTCATCCGTGACTACAGAGACGATCAGGGCTACATTTACGAATTATCGGCCGGTGCGAAAACCATTCGCGTCGAGTCCATTCCCGGCAAAGGCAGCTATCGACANNGCGAATTGATGGTCGACGACTGGGAACACGTGGACGACCTCAAGCGCAAAGTGGCCAAAACCGTTATGTTCCGCCCGGATTATCAGCAGCAGGTGCAGGTCAAAAGTATCAAGGACCATCAGCAGGAATTGTTTGTCTGGCTCGGCTTTCTCGATGTCAACATGGCCATCATTCTCGTCCTGATGCTCATCATCGGCATCATCAACATGGGATCGGCGTTGCTGGTCATGATCCTTGTCCGCACGAATTTCATCGGGATCATGAAAGCCATGGGAGCCGGTAACTGGGTGATTCGCCGGATTTTCATCATCCAGGCCGGAAAGCTCATTCTCCGCGGCATGATCTGGGGCAACGTGATCGGAATCGGTTTCTGCCTGATCCAGCATTACTTCGGCATTCTGTCGCTCGACCCGAAAGTTTATTACCTCACCAAAGTTCCGATTAGCCTGCCCATTTCAGCCGTCATCTTATTGAATGTCGTTACGCTGGTTGTCTGCCTCGTAGCGCTATTGCTGCCATCTGTAGTGATCACACGCATCCTGCCGTCGAAAGCCATTCGCTTCCGTTGATTGATTGGATTTCAGGATATCAAGACTTCAGGACAGACCGGCGAACAGAAGACAACGGGGAGACAAACACAAAATTCCGATTGAATACCAGTCTATTAACGGACATCGAGGAGACAATGGTCAGTTGACGAGTTTTGAGTTGCGAGTTGATTTCAAACCTAAACTTCCAACTTCTAACTCAAAAACTTCCCAACTCATCAACTCACCAACTCATCAACTGCCAACTCAACCAATACTACACTTCCGATTTTTCCGTTAATGCCACAACATTATTTTTCTACTTTTGACATTCATTGCTATCCATGAGATCGATTTCTACGCTTTCCCTTTTCCTGATTCTTTCGGTAGCGGCCTTTGCCCAACGTAACGTTCGCGACTCTATTATCGGAACGCCCTGGGTTGCTTTGCACTATGGCGGTAACTGGACGGCGGGCGATATGGCCGATCGTTTCGGTTATACGAACCACCTCGGAGCGATGGCCGGTTATAAAACTTCGCGGAACTGGGTTTACGGTCTCGATGGCAACTTCCTTTTTGGTAACCAGATCCGTGTTACGGGATTGTTCGATAGCATCGTCGACAACCAGGGAACGATTACGGACGAAGGCGGTTTTCCGGGGAAAGTAGTGGTGGCTGAGCGCGGCTTCAACGTCAATCTGATGGTCGGTAAAGTGTTCCCTATCCTGAGTCCGAATGCCAATTCCGGGATCTATGTTCACATGGGAGCCGGTTATCTGCAGCACCGCGTGAAAGTGGAAACGCAGGACCATGTGATTCCCTCCATCGAGCTCAAATACCGCAAAGGTTACGATCGGTATACGACCGGACTCAATTTTCACCAGTTCGTGGGCTATGCTTTCCTGGCGAATCAGGGTGTGGTGAACTTCTACGGTGGATTTTACATCCAGGAAGGCCTGACGTATAATCGTCGCGAAGTCTTTTTCGATCGTCCGTCGGAACCGGTCCCAACCGACATGCGACTCGACATCATGTACGGTTTCAAAATCGGCTGGTTCATCCCGATCTATCAGCGCAAGCCCAAAGATTACTACTTCAATTGAGTTGATGCGGTTTTTCTACGCGATCGGAATGGGAGTTCTCTACAGCATGCTGTGGCTGGCTTCCCTGTTCAACGCGAAAGCAAAGAAATGGATCAGCGGAAGAAAAAAACGCATTACCGATTTCCCCGTTCCCGAAGGCAAACAAGTAGCCTGGTTCCATTGTGCGTCGCTCGGTGAATTCGACCAGGGATTACCGGTGATGAACGCCTACAAAGAACGCTTTCCCGACGCATTTTTGCTGGTGACCTTCTTCAGTCCGTCGGGAATGGAATTCTACAACAAGCGCAAGCACCAGGTGGACCTGGCGTGCTATCTTCCGCTCGATACACGAAGCAACGCCCGTAAATTCATTCGTCATTTTCGTCCGAAGCATGTGTTCTTCGTGAAATACGAGTTCTGGTACAATCACTTATTAGCAGCCAAGCAATCCGGCGCCAGTGTTTACGGTGTAAGCAGCCTTTTCCGTCCGACACACCGTTTTTTCAAATGGTACGGCGGTTTTTTCCGGTCTGCACTGCGGCTTTTCGATCATTTCTACGTACAGGACAAACGCTCGGCCGATCTGCTGGCGTCTATCGGAATAGCTTCCGTAACGATTTCCGGCGATACGCGCTACGATCGCATGTGGGCCGTTCGCGAATCGAATCCTGTGAATCCCGTGCTCGAGCAGTTCAAAGGAAACGAGCCCGTTCTTATTCTCGGAAGCTCCTGGCCGGTAGATGAAGCGCTGTTTGTTCCACATCTCGAAAGATTGACAAAGGAATTTAAGCTCATCGTAGCGCCACACGACATTTCCGAAAACCACGTAACCGATATCGTCGGAAAATTCGGCTCCTCGGTTCAGCGTTATACGACTTTCGATGATCCAGTGGCCCGTGTGTTGGTGATGGATACGATCGGTCAGCTTACAGCGGCCTACCGTTATGCGGATGTGGCTTACATCGGCGGCGGCTTTACAGGCAAGCTGCACAATATTCTCGAGCCAGGCGCTTTCGGATTGCCGGTTATCATCGGTCCGCACCACGAGCGCTTTCCCGAAGCACAATTATTTATCGACAGGGGAGTGGCGGTCAGTATTACTGACGATTCTTCATTAGTGACTGTAATACAATCACTGATGAGCAATAAAGTGACTGTTGCTGAAGAGCTGGAACGCATCTTTTCCGAGAATCGCGGCGCTGCTCAACTGGCAATCAAGGACATCCGCTAGAACTTCCCGAAAGACCGTCTATCCACTTTGCAAGAAAAAAAAGCAGGAATTCTTTTAATCCTCGAAAAAATAATACTACCTTAGCCCTGATTTAGGTGGTTAGGTTAGGTTGATTAGAATGGCATAAAGACTCCCGTCTTTGTGCCATTCGCCTTTTATAGCGGTTGCAGATCTTTTGCAAATTCGTAGGTTTTCAAGATTTTTTGATTGGGAAAGCTAACTTGAGTAATGAAGAAGGTAAACGATGTGCCACAGCAAAACCACCCCAGCAAACATCCAGCAAAAACTAATATTGCAATAATGCAAGTGGGATTTTTATTCTTGAAATCTCAAAAACGAAGTCTTAGCCCTGGAATTGAATGCGCTTTTCCCGAAGTCCGCTTAAACTTCTGAAACCGGTCAAAGTTCTTAAGCCCGCAATCCCGAGCTCCTGAAATCCTGCCGTCCTGAACTCTTGCCCTCCGGAAGTCTTGTTCTCCTGAAGTCCTGACGTCCAATTAGAAATTCGGCGTCAGCTCGTGCGTCTTGTAGAAATCCTCGATGAACTTTACCGCTTCGTCGGCGCTGCCTACCACGTGCATAAAACGCATATCGTCGGGAGAAATATTGTTCTCCTTTTCCAGCATAACGCGCTTCACCCATTCCACGAGCCCGTCCCAGTATTCGTGACCGACCAGCACTACCGGACGATTGTTGATCTTTTTGGTCTGGATCAGCGTAATCGCTTCAAACAATTCATCCAGCGTTCCGAATCCGCCCGGAAGGATCACAAAAGCCTGTGAATACTTCACGAAGATCACTTTGCGGACGAAAAAGTATTTGAAATCGAGGTTGTGCTCTTTATCGATATAAGGGTTGTAGTTCTGCTCGAACGGCAGATTGATGTTCAACCCGACAGACTTTCCGCCACCTTGCTGCGCCCCTTTGTTTCCGGCTTCCATAATTCCCGGGCCGCCGCCCGTGATCACACCGAAACCGGCTTTTGCCAGCTTGTCACCAACTTCCACAGCCAGATCGTAATAAGGATTGTCTTCCTTCGTTCGCGCCGAGCCGAAAACCGATACGCAAGGTCCGATGGTCGCCATGCGGTCGTAGCCTTCTACAAATTCGGACATGATCTTGAAAATAGCCCAGCTGTCATTCGTTTTAATGTCCTGCCAGTCTTTCTGAAAAGTGATGTTATTCATCGTGCTTATTGTTTCGGTGGCTTCCGTTATTCGATGCAGGAGCCGGGCCGTTCTGTCAAAATTAGCAAGTTGTGTTCCGCCTCTTGCCTCGCCGCCCGAAAATTGTGAACGCCGCATCGTTAATTAACGAATGTTTTTTCACCATAAAAGAGTTTTCCAACTTCATGATGGTGTTTAGCTAAGCTAATTTCATTCATACTAGCCAAAGTTTGAATAAACTTTTGTGTAATCCGCCGGAGGTGGATGCTTCGAACCAAACACAGCTCATCCATGAGAGTTTTTGTGCCTTTTGTGGTGAGATTATTAAGAGGGGTGCGATGTACCTCTGCGGAATCTGCGCGAGCTTTCTTATTTTTGACCCACTATGGAAAAAAACGACAACCAGATCAACATCGAGCTTTCGGAAGAAACAGCCGAAGGTGTATACTCCAACCTCGCGATCATCACGCACTCGCAGGCCGAATTTGTAACCGACTTCGTTCAGATGATGCCCGGTATGCCGAAAGCGCGTGTTCGTTCCCGCGTGATCATGTCGCCGCAAAGCGCCAAGCGTCTGTTACAAGCACTTTCCGAAAACATTCAGAAATATGAACAGGCGAACGGCGTTATCAGCGATTCCGACAACACGCCCTTTCCTCCGATGAATTTCGGCGGACCGGCAACGCAGGCTTAAGATCTGATGGTTGTTTCGGAGCTAATGGAAAGACATTCAACGAATAATTTTCATCGGACCGGAACCCTGAAAGGACTTTTGCGTATATTGGCTCAAACGACACCCAATGAAAAACTGGATCATCCTGTTTTGTGCGTTTTTGCTGTTTGCCGGCTGCACAAAATATACTACTCCGAAAAAAGTCGAACGAAGAATCACAAAAGGCACCTGGAAAATATCCTCCTTCAGCGTAGATGGTGAATCGGTTGCGACATTTTACGAAGATTACAAATTTGCTTTCGGCGAGTCCGGGAATATAAAAGTGAGCGGCGGATTGTCCGCTACCGGTTCCTGGGAGCTCGGGCTCAATAAAAATCCGGCGATCCTCTACCTCAGCTTTCCACCTGTAGGCGGGTTGGAATACCTGGCAGATGACTGGAAAGTGACTGACATGCAGAAAGACCTCATGCGGCTCGAGCGAAACGACGACGCCAACGGATCGGGAGCATTGGTTTTCCGGAAGTAATTTAAATGAATGATTTATTAACAGGGAGTTTTCCACCTCATTCTCATGCTGTTTCTGTTTCTGTGAGAAGAAAGTGCTTGCGAAACCAATTTTACCTGTTAATTTTGTACAAATGCTGAACGGATGACCGAAGAATTCAGAAAGTACGTCGAGCAGATACGACAAAAAGCGCAGGAATTGCACCAATCACTGGTGGTCGAGCGCGAACGGTCGGGCTCGCTTACAGCTGAAATTTCCCGGTTGGAAGGATTGCTGAACGACCATAAACAAACCATTGAGGAGTTGCGTGGTCAGGCGGAAACGCTGCAGCAGTCGCTGGACGAACAGCGTGAACAAGCAAGTCAGCAGCCGGTCAACGGGTATTCCGACGACCAGGCAATTGACGGATTGGTGAAGGAAATTGATTTCTGCATACAACAATTGAAACTAGCGAATGAGTAAAGTGTCCCTGAAAGTCGTTGTTGCCGGGCGTACCTATCCATTAACCGTACAGGAATCGGAAGTGGAAAAGGTGCAGCGCGCAGCCGATGACATCAACAAAGCCATCAAGCAGCTTCAGGACAATTTCGCCGTTCGCGATATGCAAGATTTATTAGCTATGACAGCGCTTCAGTTGTCGACCAGGAGTGGAAAAACAGCAGCTGCACCCGCTGCCGCTCCCGATTATACAGAAGCCACCGAAGCATTGAAACGTCTCTCTGAGGACCTCGATACGCTGGCATAATTCCTCGTTCCATTCCGCTTGTTTACCTTCTTCTTCCCGAAGGCAGTGGATTATATGTTTTAAAAATTATGGAATCAGGAGTAATTATTGCAGGTCTGATCGGGTTGATAGGAGGTGGCATCGTCACATTCATCATCCAGAGCACCTTACTGAAAAAACGCCGGGACCAGATGCTCAAAGACGCCGAAACGGAAGGCGAAGCATTGAAAAAGGATAAGATCCTCCAGGCAAAAGAACGATTCCTCAAGCTCAAGGAAGAGCACGAGGAAAACATGAAGGACCGTGAGCGCAAAATGCAGTCGAACGAAGACCGCGTGCGCAGCAAGGAGAAAACGCTCACCCAGAAAATGGAAGAGCTTTCCCGCAAGGAAAAAGACACCGAGCGCATCCAGGCCGAGCTCGACGCGAAGCTGAAAGCCAACGACGTTCGTCAGCAGGAACTTGAAAAAATGCACCAGAAGCGTGTGGCCGAGCTGACCAAGATTACCGGTATGTCGCAGGAAGAAGCGAAAAACATGCTGATGGAATCCCTTAAAGACGAAGCGCGTACATCGGCCATGGCCCACATCAAGGAGATCATGGAAGAGGCGAAGCTGAACGCGAACCGCGAGGCGAAAAAGATCGTGATTCAGAGCATTCAGCGCGTAGCTTCCGAGCAATCCGTGGAGAACTCCGTTTCGGTGTTCAACATCGATTCGGATGAGGTCAAAGGACGCATCATCGGTCGTGAAGGACGTAACATCCGTGCGCTGGAAGCAGCAACAGGTGTGGAAATCATCGTTGACGACACACCAGAAGCGATCATCCTTTCCTGCTTCGACCCGGTTCGTCGAGAGATCGCACGTCTTTCCCTTCACCAGCTCGTTTCCGACGGACGTATTCACCCGGCCCGTATCGAGGAAGTGGTGGCGAAAACGAAAAAATCCCTCGAAGAAGAAATTGCCGAAACCGGTCGCAGAACCTGCATCGATCTCGGAATTCACGGTTTGCACCCGGAGCTGACACGTATGGTCGGTCGTATGAAATACCGTTCCTCTTACGGTCAGAACCTCCTGCAACACTCGCGCGAGGTAGCCAACCTGTGCGCCATCATGGCGGCAGAGCTCGGTCTGAATGTGAAGATCGCCAAGCGCGCCGGATTATTGCACGATATCGGTAAAGTGCCGGACGAAGAGCCGGAATTGCCACACGCCATCCTCGGTATGAAAATGGCCGAGAAATACGGCGAAAAACCGGATGTGCTCAACGCCATTGGTGCTCACCACGATGAAATCGAAATGACTACGCTCATCTCGCCGATCGTTCAGGTATGTGATGCCATCTCAGGTGCACGTCCGGGAGCACGCCGCGAAGTTGTCGAAGCTTACATCAAGCGTATCAAAGAGCTGGAAAACCTGGCGCTTTCCTACGACGGTGTGAACAGCGCCTTCGCTATCCAGGCGGGCCGCGAGCTGCGCGTAATGGTGGAAAGCGAGAAAGTATCCGACCTTCGTGCAGACGAATTGTCGTTCGCGATTTCGCAGAAAATCCAGACCGAAATGACGTATCCGGGACAGGTGAAAGTAACGGTGATCCGCGAGCGTCGATCGGTGAATTATGCAAAATAAATGAAAGCATTTCGGGAGGCAGTTACGAGACTGAAAGGCCGGCACATCCTGGTTACCGGCGGAGCGGGGTTCATCGGCTCCAACCTGGTAGAAGCATTACTTGAGCTGGGAGCCCGCGTTACAGTACTCGACGATCTGTCTACGGGATTTGAAAAGAATATAGAAGAGTTCGCCTCAAGGGCGGACTTTTCTTTTATACAAGGCGACATCCGGGATTCCCTCGCCGATATTTCAACCATTCAACAACAGCTGGATTACCGGCCGCTTTACACGTTCGAGGAAGGCATTGCGGCTTACCTGGCGTTTTCGAAGCGATGATTAGGAAGTTGAGACAATCGGAATTTGCCCGGTCCGTACTCGTACTCACAACCGGAACGGTGCTCGCACAGCTGATCTCCTATCTTGTTTACCCGTTTCTGACACGCATCTATTCCCCCCAGGAAATGGGCGAACTCGGTTTGTACATGCGCATCGTCGCTTTCGTTTCGGCGATCGCCACGGCGCGATATGAGCTTTCCTTGCCGATCNNCGGCGCGTGATCAGCACGCTTTTATGCTCTACCGGTTTTCGTTCCGAATCGCGCTGGTAATCCTTACTGCCATGGGATTGATGGCTCTGGGTTATTTCCTGTCGCAGCCTTACGAACCCGATACGCTGATCCTGCTCATCATAACCATTATCAGCGCATACGTGGCCGTCTGGATCAATCTCGGAACGCATTGGTCGATCCGGATGAAAGCCTTCAAGCGAATTTCCCAGCAGCGTGTAGCGAATGCTTTTACGACCAATATCCTGCGACTGGTTTTCGGGATGTTTTCCTGGGGGACGATCGGACTGGTCTTCGCTACGATGATCGGCTCGCTGATTTCGGGCATCGTTTTTATCCGCGAATTCTTCGTGATCCGGAAATTCTACAATAACAGCCTGGCCAGGAAACGGATGCGTGTGCTCGGACGACAATTCAGCCATTTTCCGCGGATCAATCTTCCGCATGCGCTGCTCGATATGGGCATGGACCTGCTCGTGGCGATGCTCATCGTTTACTTTTACGGCGAATCGGTTTTCGGATCGTACAGTCACGCTTATGCGATGCTGCGGCTTCCATTGATGCTCGTCGGACAATCAGTCGGGCAGGTGTTTTACAGCCGTTGTTCCGAAATGGCCAATGCGGGTCAGTCGGTTGTGCCGTTGCTGCTGAAAACGTATCGCACGCTCTTCCTGATCGCGATCGTTCCGTTTACATTGTTGTTCTTTTTCGGAGAAGACCTGTTCGCTTTCGTGTTCAGTGAAAAATGGCGGCAATCGGGACAATTGGCCGAGATCATGGCCCCGTGGCTGATGCTCAACTTCGTGCTGTCGCCGGTTTCGGGATTGCCGCTGGTGTTTGGCCGGCAAACCGATATGTTTATCATCGGGATTATCAGCGCGGCGATGCAGCTGGTTATTTACGGCTTGCTGCCAACGATCACGTCTTTCGATATCTACGACCTGCTGTTGCTCACGGCGATTTCCCAGATCCTGATCCTGATTGCCGGTGGCTGGCTCTACCTGCGCTTTGCCCAGGTAGGACGGGCACAGGTCAAATGATTATTTTTGCCGGTATATGGAAACAACAAAAGACACGTTTCTTTCAGTCGTTCGAAGCGGAATACGGAACAACACGCTCTTTTTCATAGCGATTATCGTCGTTCTGCTGCTTTTATACGGCCTGGTGGCGACTTCGGGAACAATGTATGCGGGAAAAATGGCTGTTTACATCCTCACCTTTTCGGTAGCGTATGTGGTGTTCAATCGCTTTCTGTTCCGTAAAACAAAGGTTTCGCGTTTCAGTCTGCCGCCAAACTATTTCAATCCGACGATCAACCTCATCATCCTGTTTGTAGCCGTTTTCCAGGTGTTGCATTACTACATGATCGGCGCTGTTCCGGCTGTTAAATCTATTTTGAGCAACGATTTTTACGAGATCGCCCGCATCCGTCAGGACATCAAATCGGTGGATTCGGCTTTGATCAATTATAGTTCTTCGTTTCTGCTGAAAGCGGTGATTCCTGTGCTGTTGTTTTTGCTGTACTACCGCGATCGGAAAAAATTCTGGCTGTTGCTGGCCGTCGGAGCGTTTTATTCCTTCGCCCTGATGCAGAAAGCGTTCATTGTTACCATTCTTTTGCCGTTGATCGTGGGCTTTTTGCTGGAACGCGAGTGGAAAAAAACGCTGTTCTATCTGTTCTTTTCGTTTGGCGTTGTGGCCGCATTGACGGTTGTCAGCAATCCTTCTTTACGCGGCGGACCGCCACAGCCGGTTACGGAACAGCCTGTCGTGGCAACGCCGGCTCCGCATAAAGCCGTTCGGACCGAGCAATATTCGGCACCCGTCGAGCTCGTGGTAGCGCTTTACGAACGTGTTTTCATTACCACGGGAGAAATGGTCGGTAATTGGTTTTACTATATTCCGGACACTCTGCCTTATCTCAAAGGAAACGGTTACCGTTTGATCGGCGGATCAGATTATAGAGATTACTCGCGCGAAATTTACGACAAGCTGAAACCGGGCTATGCGGCCATGGGCTTTACCGGAACGGCTACGACGGCTTATTTCATGTACGATTACTCCAATTTCGGAGTGTACGGCCTGATGGCAGCGGGAATTTACCTCGCGCTCCTGCTGGTGTGGCTCAAAAGCTTTTTCGGAGCCGATCGTCGTTCGCTGGTGGCGCTGAACAGCGTATCGCTTATCTGGCTCAGCTCGGCAGCGTTTACAACAACATTGTTTTCGGGTGGATGGATCCTGACGATCTTGCTATACTGGTTTTTCCGTCCGTATTTCGTTCGACTAAAAGAACAGCATGCTTAACCGGATTAAACATCTGCTGCTGGGATCGAACAAAGACGTACTGATCCTCATGCTGGGGACTGTTGCATCGCAAGCGGTGCCGATCCTGGCGTCGCTGGTGTTGTCGCGATTGTATTCCGCGTTCGATTACGGTTTGTTCCAGGTTTACTTCAGTATTTCGATGGTGTGCAGCGTGTTCGTGACCTTGCGCTATGAAATGGCCATCATGCTGCCGGAGAAACAGGAAGATGCGCGTCACGTACTCATCCTTTCCTGCCTGACTTCGTTTGTTTTTTCGACCTTGTTGCTGTTGCTGGTTATCCTGTTCCGCCACCCGTTTTCGCGTTTGCTGGAACAGCCTTCACTGGCCGACGGTTTGTTCGTGTTGCCGTTTACGGTTTTGGTTATCGGGATCTACCAGGCGCTGAATTACTGGAGCAATCGCCTGAAGCAATACAAACGGCTTTCTTTCAGCCGTGTGGCGCGCTCGGTGAACAGCTCGGTACTGAGCATCCTATTCGGTTTTTTCAAGGCTTTCAGCCAAACCGGTCTGATCATCGGTGATTTCCTCGGACAAGCTTCTTCGGCTCTGTTCCTGGGCTGGCGTGTGAACCGCGACGAGCCCGGAATATTCCGCAATGTGCAGAAAAGCAAGCTGAAAGAAATGGCGAGGCGCTACAGACAGTTCCCTNNCTTCCGGATTGCTGGAAAAACTGTCCGGAAACCTGCCTGCGTTATTACTCCTGCCATTCTTCGGTGCGTCGATGGTAGGATTTTTCGGTTTTTCGCAGCGACTGATCAGCCTGCCGGGCGCCGTAATTGCCCGCGCTATCGGCGATGTGTTCCGTCAGAGCGCTACGGAACAATTTCAGCGCGACAAGAACTGCGTTCCGCTTTTCCTGCAAACATTCAAAAAGCTCGTTCTGTTATCGGTTCCGGCGTTTACGCTGCTTTTTTTCTTCGTAGAGCCGCTGTTCGTGCTGTTTTTCGGGGAAGAATGGCGGGAAGCCGGCGTCTACGCACAGATACTGATGCCGATGTTCATGCTGCAATTCATCGTGAGTCCGCTGAGCAGTATGTTCCTCGTGGCGGAACAACAAAAAAAGGATTTCTTACTCCAAATTTGCCTATTTTTGGGCATTCTTTCAGCACTCTACGGCGGTTATTACATCTACGGAGAAGCCCGGGCAACGCTGATGCTTTACAGCGCTGTTTATTCGATGAAGTACCTCGTGGAATTTGCGCTGGCATATAAATTTAGCAAAGGAACGAACAATGCAAATGACTGAAAACAGGCCCTACCAGCAATGCACACGCTGCATCATGGATACAACCGACCTGGAGATCACTTTCAACGAAGAAGGCCATTGCAATCATTGCGTGGAATACTTTGCGCTCGCTCCCTATTACGCTTACAAAGGCGCCGAAACCGACAGGCAGTTGCAGGAAACCGTAGCGAAGATCAAAGAAGCCGGTAAAAACAGCGACTACGATGTGATGGTGGGCGTGAGCGGCGGCGTAGACAGTACGTACGTGGCTTACCTGGCGAAGAAGCTCGGTCTGCGCATCCTGGCGTTCCACTTCGATAACGGCTGGAACTCCGAGCTGGCGGTGAAAAACGTCGAAAATATCGTGAAGAAGCTCGACGTGGATTACCAGACCTGGGTGGTCGACTGGGAAGAGTTCCGCGACCTGCAGATCTCGTTCCTGAAGGCTTCCGTTGCGAATGCCGAAACGCCGACCGATCATGCGTTCCTCGCTGCGACCTATCATTTGTGCGCGAAATACAATATCAAATACTTCCTCAGCGGCAGCAACTTCGCGACCGAAGGCATTCTGCCCGACAGCTGGGGCTACAACGCCAAAGATGTCAAGCACCTGAAAGGCATTCATAAATTGTTCGGAAAAATTCCGTTCAAAACGTATCCGCTGCTGGGCTTCAACCGCGAGTTCTATTACACCTATGTGAAAAAGATCCGCATGGTGCGACTGCTCAACCTCGTCCCGTATGTCAAATCCGACGCGATGAAAGTCATCCAGGACGAGCTCGGCTGGGTGTATTACGGCGGAAAGCACTACGAGTCGGTGTTTACGCGTTTCTTCCAGGCGTATTACCTGCCGCAGAAATTCAACATCGATAAGCGACTGGCGCACTTGTCTACACTCATTTGTTCCGGACAGATCACACGCGAACAGGCGCTCGAGGAAATGAAGCAGGACGTTTATCCGCCGGACCTGCTGGCCGAAGACAAAGAATACGTGATCAAGAAGCTCGGCATGAACTCGGAGGAATTCGAAGCCATTCTGAAAGCGCCGGCGAAGCATTATTCGGATTATCCGAACGATGAAAAGCGCCTGAAGTTCATTTACAAGACCTACAACAAACTCAGAGGAAGATGATCGTTATCATTGATTACGGCCTCGGGAACCTCGGTTCGATCAAAAACATGCTGAAAAAGGTCGGCGCGGATTCGGTCATTACATCCGATCCGGAACTGATCACTGCAGCGAAAAAGCTCATTCTGCCGGGAGTCGGCGCGTTCGACAACGGCATGAGCAACCTCAAAGAGCTGGGACTGATCGATCTGCTAAATAAAAAAGTACTGGAAGAAAAAACACCGATCCTGGGCGTTTGCCTCGGGATGCAGCTGTTTACTTCCCGCAGCGAGGAAGGCGAAT
Source organism: Flavobacteriales bacterium UBA5871 (assembly GCA_002432085.1). GTDB lineage: Bacteria > Bacteroidota > Bacteroidia > Flavobacteriales_D > Crocinitomicaceae > Fluviicola. The sequence goes on along the minus strand of DJFN01000098.1, from coordinate 11,444 downwards.
TGCCCGGCCTCGGCTGGATCGATGCCGAAACGCTCAAATTCCGCTTTGAAAATGCTGATCGTCGCCTGACCGTGCCGCACATGGGCTGGGAATACGTGACACCGAAAAAAGAAAGCCGTTTGTGGGAAAATATGTACGAGGAATCCAAGTTCTATTTCGTGCATTCCTACTACGTTCGCTGCAATCGACAGGAAGACGTACTACTGACCACGCATTACGGCAACGACTACGATTCCGCGTTTGAAAAGGACAACATCGTCGGTGTGCAGTTCCACCCGGAAAAGAGCCATAAATACGGCATGCAGCTATTTAAGAACTTTGTGAACAACTACTGATGGCCATTCCACGCGTAATTCCCGTTTTGCTCCTGAAGAACAACGGACTGGTGAAAACCGTGCAGTTCAAAGACCCGAAATACGTCGGCGATCCGTTGAACGCGGTGAAGATCTTCAACGAAAAAGAAGTCGACGAGCTGATCTTCCTCGATATTCTCGCCACACCGGAAGATAAAAAACCGCCGCTCGAATTTCTCAAGCAGGTCGCCGAAGAATGCTTTATGCCGCTTTCCTATGGTGGTGGCATCCGCACGGTGGAAGAAATCCGTGACATCTTGAAAGTGGGCGTTGAAAAAGTGATCATCAACACCCAAGCGGTCGAACAGCCCGGTTTTGTACAGAAAGCCGTCGAGCGCTACGGAAGCTCCACGATCTGCGTTTCCATCGACGTCAAAAAGAACTTCTGGGGGAAATACGAAATCCATACGCGGGCCGGTAAGCACAACACCAAGCTCGATCCGGTGAAATTCGCGCAGGAAATGGACGCTGCCGGAGTGGGTGAATTGATGATCAATTCCATCGACCGGGACGGCATGATGAAAGGCTACGATACCGATCTGATCAAAAAAATTGCGTCCGTCGTAAGCATGCCCGTGATAGCGTGCGGCGGTGCTGCAACGATCGACGATCTTTCCACAGCCATCAACGACGCCGGAGCAGCAGCCGTTGCAGCAGGAAGTATGTTCGTGTTCCACGGTAAACACCGCGCGGTATTGATCAGCTATCCGGAACAAGCGGATCTCAAACGTATATTTAGTTAGAAGTTGGAAGTTAGGTTTAATCGGGTAACCAACTTCAAACTAACAACTTTAGTGAGACCGTGGGGAGACAAAAGGCGAAATGCCCTGTCATTATCAATCTGTTACAACGGACACTGAGGAGACAATGGTCAGTTGGAGTTTTCGAGTTGGCCAGGTAGCTGACGAGTTGCTTGATTCGAATTGATCCAATCTTCCTAAACTTCCAACTAACTCAAAAACTCTTCAACTCGAAAACTCTCCAACTCATCAACTCGCAACTTCAAACTTCCAACTTCAACTTCCAACTAATAAGTACCTTTGCCGCATGAACGATTCCAAGCACATCAAGGTCTGTCATTTTACATCGGCTCACCCGTCGGACGACATCCGTATTTTCCACAAAGAATGCGTTACACTGGCCGAAGCCGGTTTTGACGTTTACCTCGTGGCAGCGAATACGAAAGAAACGACTGTAAAAGGAGTGAAGATCGTCAATGCCGAATCACCGAAGGGCGGTCGTTTTTCCCGAATGCTGCACACAGCGAAAGCCGTTTATGAGAAAGCGCTCAGCCTCGATGCCGACATTTACCATTTTCACGACCCCGAATTGCTTCGTTACGCGCTTCGCCTGAAACGAAAAGGGAAGAAAGTGATCTACGATGCTCACGAGGATGTTCCGAAACAGATCATGGGCAAGTTCTGGATCAATAAATACCTGCGCAAGACCGTGTCGGTGAGCTTCCGGACGTTTGAAAATCACGTGGCCAAACGACTCGATTACGTTTTTACCGCCACACCGTTCATCCGCGACCGTTTCGCACAGATCAACCCGAAGGCGATCGATATCAATAACTTTCCGCTGCTGAGCGAACTGGCCGAAGAAACTTCCTGGGACGGTAAAAAGCACGAAATCTGCTACCTCGGCGGAATTTCGCAGGTGCGTGGTATTGCACAACTCGTCGATGCACTGGAATACCTGCCGGATGTGAAACTGAACCTGGCCGGAAAATATTCCCACGCTTCGTTTGAAGCCGAGCTGAAAGCCAAGCCGAACTGGAATCAGGTAACGGAATACGGTTTTGTGAGCCGCCAGGAAACGATACAGATCATGTCGCAATCGATGGTTGGAATGGTGACGCTGTTGCCTTTGCCGAATCACATCGATTCCCAGCCGAATAAAATGTTTGAATACATGAGCGCGGCCATTCCGGTGGTTGGCTCCGATTTCCCGCTGTGGCGCCAGATCCTCGTTGATCTGGATTGCGGTCTGTGTGTCGACCCGGCCGATCCGAAACAAATTGCCGAAGCAGTGAAAACACTCATGAGCGATCCGGAACGCGCGGCGCAAATGGGTAAAAATGGTCGCAAAGCCGTGATGGAAAAATACAACTGGACGGCCGAAGGCGAGAAAATGGTGGAAATTTATCGTCAGCTGCTCGGCTGATCATTTGGCCGGAAGGTTTTATCTTCATCCCGTAAAGACCGATGATGACATACGAAAAAAGCTTTCTTTACTGGCTGGGACTGATGGCCGCACTGATGTGCGTGACGCCGAAGCTCGTTCCGGTGGGCATTGCGGGAATGCTGGTGTTCGTTGTTATCGGCTACGCGAAAAAACGGCTGATTTTCCAGCTGAACTGGCCGGCAATGGCGTTTGCATTGCTCTATATCGCGTATGTGATTGGAACGTTCTTCACGTTGGATCGCCCGCTGGCGAATCACTACATCGAAAGCAAGCTGTCGTTTCTGGTTTTTCCGTTGCTGCTGTCGTTCCGCTTTCGTGAACAGATCGATTTTCGTCCGGTCGTGATCGGATTGGCATTGGGAATAGTCGCGACATCGATCATCGGTTTTGCGAACGCTTACACGATTTATAAAGCGGGCGGAGCGTTATTTCCGAGCTTCACCACGAGCAACTTTTCGAACATTCACCATCCAAGTTATTTCTGCATTTTCATTCTGACCTCGGCGGCTTTGCTCTGGCACGGTTACCGTCAGCAATGGCTAGGATTTCGACTGAGCTGGATTCTTCCATTGCTGGGCTATTACCTGCTGATTTACGGTTTGTGCTTATCGCTGGCCGGAATGCTTTTGTTGTTCGGAATTGGTTGCGTGATCGTGTTGCGTTTTATTCGGAAGCGTTTCGGCTGGAAAGGATTCAGCGCTGCCGTGATCGTTTTCCCTGCGCTGGCTGTGCTTTTGTTTTTGGCCGTTCCGCAGATGAAACAGCAGTTCGGCGATGCATCGCGGTTTTTCCTGGAATACACCAAAAGTCCGAAAGAATTCATCAAAGCGCGCCCGGATTACAAGGAAGGAAATGAAATTCGCCTCATTATGTGGACCGTTTCGGCGCAGGAATTTGCCCTTCATCCGATGGGCGTCGGAACCGGCAATGTGGATATTCACCTGAGCGCCCGTTTGTTGTCCTGCGGACAGTTCGAAATGGGTAAAAAAGACGCGAACGGACACATCGAATACAATCCGCACAATCAATACTTGCAAACAGCCATGGAAATCGGCGTGATCGGTTTGTTGTTGTTGCTGATCCTGATCGTTTCCGCATTAAAGCTCGCAGTCAAATACCGTAACACGGCTTTGCTGATCCTCGTTTCGGCGCTGGCATTTAATTCCCTGTTCGAATCCATGTTTCAGCGACAAAGCGGCATCGTTTTCTGCAGCTTCTGGATCTGTCTGCTGATCGTTTGGTCGACCACTCAATTCCATCAAAAAACACAACCGGATGCAGGAACGTAAGCTCACCGTCGTTATTCCATGTCGCAATGAAAAGGCCTATATCCGCGAATGTATAGCGTCGATTTTTGCCTGTGATCTGCCGTCGGATATCGCTATGCGTGTCTTTGTGGTCGATGGTCGCAGCGACGACGGAACGATCGAAGAAATTCAGCAATTACAGCAGGAATTTTCGGGCCTCGAGCTCGTTGAAAATACGCGTCAGCTGACGCCGTTTGCGTTCAACCTCGGTATTTACGCCGGTGGAAAAGCGGATTTCGTTCAGATCGTCGGAGCGCGTCATGTATTGAGCAAAAATTACCTCATCCGCAGCATCGAATTGATGGAAGAAAACCCGGAAATCTGGTGTGTGGGCGGAAGCGTGGAAAACGTGTTTCTGAATGATACCGGCCGCATTATTTCCCGCGCTATGTCGTCGGCTTTCGGAATGGGATTGGGCAATTTCCGCACACTACAGGTTTCGGGATTCACGGATACGGTCGGCACGCCGATGTACCGTTACGAAGTCTTTGAAAAAATCGGCTTTTTCGACGAAGTGCTGGTGCGCAACCAGGACGACGAGTTCAATTTTCGTGTAACCGAAGCGGGAGGAAAGATCANNAATATTACGTGCGCGGCAGCCGGAAAAATCTTTGGCGTCAGTTCTATCAGTACGGCTACTGGAAAGTATTCGTGAACCGAAAGCACGCGACCGTTACGACTGTTCGTCAATTGGTGCCACCGGCTTTTGTGGCGTTTCTGTTCACCGTTCCGTTCTGGTTCCTGATCCATTGCATCGCCGGAATTGCGGCTGTCGGTTGTTTGCTCCTATACGCACTGCTGGGATTGCTGGTCGCGTTCAAAATCGCCGAAAAGAAAAGCGAAACGTTCGCGATCTGGATCATTTTTCCGTTGCTGCNNGGCATATCAGCTACGGCTGGGGCTATCTCAAAGGCATCGTACATTTCCTGGTCCTGCGACGTCAACCTTCCGAGCTGGCAAAACAACTTTCTCGCTGATAGCGAAGGTTCCATGAATCGCCTTCTTATCTGCTGCCTGTTAATCGTTCTGGTCGGCTCCTGTACGATTGAAAAACGCTTGTATCGCAAAGGATTTCACATCGAACGACGCTCTTCACACGGAACTTCGCGTCAGCATGATGATCATTCGACATCAATTCCTTCATCTGAAAATCCAGCCATTGACCGCGTTGTTTCGACAACCGAAACAGTCGTTTTACCGACAGATTCAACGGAAGAAATTCGTTATAAAACTTCCTCCGAATCCGATCAATCCGTTCCCGAAACAGCTATTAGATCCGAACGAATTGTAGTGATGGAACAATCGGTTCCGTTAAATGACGATTCGACGGTTGTTAAAACGAACCAGGACGAGCAGCTGAAACGCGACATGAAGGATCACCGGTCGATCAATGTGGCGCTCGCAGTGATTTTTACGGTTGCTGCCGTAGCGTTGGTGGTATTTTTGATAAGCTCCTGGTTGACAGCTGATTTTCTTGCTATTATCCCGGCGCTGCTAGTATTGTTGCTATTGGTCATTTTAGGATTTATTGTTCTGATAGTCAGGGACAGCAGCAGACCGGACCGCGTTCAGAAAAGCAAGCAGAAAAAAGCGGATTATAAAAAACGCGAAGAAACCGGAGAGCTGACAGCTGAAGAGGAAGAAAAAAAGCAACGAGCGAAAAGAAACGGGCTGATTTTCCTCTCCATCTTTTTGGGCATATTCGGAACGTTATTGGTTGTTATCAATGGTCAATAATCCGGATTCTCGGGCTTTCAGTGTGCGTTTGAGTTTGAGNNTTTCAGTGTGCGTTTGAGTTTGAGTGTGGTCCAGGCGGTTCGAAGCAAACTCCCAACTCGAAGTTCCCAGCTTCTCGTTCGGTTTTTTTCAGTGTGTGTTTGAGTTTGAGTGTGGTCCAGGCGGTTCGAAGCAAACTCCCAACTCGAAATTCCCAGCTTCTCGGTCGGTTTTTTTCAGTGTGCGTTTGAGTTTGAGTGTGGTTCAGTCGATCCGAAACAAACTTCCAACTCGAAACTTCCAACTTCTAACTAATAACTCTCCAACTCATCAACTCAAAAACTCCCCAACTCTCCAACTAACCCACTATATTTACGCCAAATTCCAATTATGATCCCATTTTCCCCTCCACGGATTGATCAGCGCGTGATCGACGAAGTAACGGCGGCCCTGAAAAGCGGCTGGATTACAACGGGTCCGCGTACCAAGCAGTTTGAAAAAGAAATCACAGCTTATTGCGGGAACAAGACCACCGTTGCGGTGAATTCCTGGACGGCCGGTATGGAGCTTTTGCTGCGCTGGTGGGGAATAGGCGAAGGCGATGAAGTCATTTTGCCGGCATATACGTACTGTGCGAGCGCGAACGTGATCATTCACGCCGGAGCGAAGCCCGTTCTGGTGGATCTGAATGCCGAAGATTTCAACCTCAGCGTGGAAGCCGTTCGGAAAGCCATCACGCCGCGTACCAAAGCCATTATGGCGGTCGATATTGCCGGTTTTCCGTGCGATTACGACAAGCTGTACGAGCTCATCGAAGAAGTCAAGCCGCTCTTCCAGCCGAACAGCAATTTCCAGCGCCAGCTCGGTCGAATCGTACTTGTAGCCGATGCGGCGCATAGCTTTGGAGCAACCTTGAACGGCAAGCGCTCGGGAAGCCTGGCCGATCTGACCTGTTTTTCCTTTCATGCGGTGAAAAACCTGTCTACGGCCGAAGGTGGCGCCATGCTCATCAACCTGCCGGACGATTTCGACCACGAAGCGATCTACAAAGATCTGTGCATCAAAATCCTGCACGGACAATCGAAAGATGCGCTCGCGAAAGCACAGAAAGGCAACTGGCGCTACGACGTCGTGGAACCGGGCTTCAAGTGCAACATGACCGATATTCAGGCTGCTCTTGGTCTCGTGGAGCTCGACCGTTACCAGGAAAACATGGACCGCCGGAAAGCGATTTTCGATCAATACGACGCGGCATTTATCAGCGACAGCCGATTCATCACGCCGCTCTACAAAACAACGAACAAAGAAACCTGTTACCACCTGTACTTGCTGCGAATTGCCGGTGCAACCGAAGCACAGCGCGACGCCATCATGCAGGCGATTTTCGATCAGGATGTTTCCGTGAACGTGCATTTCCAGCCGCTTCCGGTCCTGACGGCCTACAAATCGCGCGGGTACGACATGAAAGACTACCCGGAAGCGTGGAACAAATACGCCAATGAAATCACGCTGCCGGTTTATTTCGATCTGACGGACGAGCAGGTGCAGACCGTGATCGCCGCTGTGAAAAACGCCGTTCAACAGGTAATGGGATGAAACGTCTGTTCGACATAGCCGTTTCGCTGCTGATCCTGTTGTGCTTTTTGCCGTTCGGAATCATCATTTCCCTGCTGATCGCCGTGGAAAGCCGCGGCGGTGTTTTCTACCGCCAGGAACGCATCGGACAATTCGGAAAACCGTTTCGCTTGTGGAAATTTCGCACGATGCGCAAGAACGCCGACAAGCTCGGAAAGCTCACCGTTGGCATGCGCGATCCACGCATTACACGCGTCGGGCTGTTTTTGAGAAAGGTCAAGCTGGATGAATTTCCGCAGTTTCTGAACGTCTTGAGCGGCGAAATGAGCATTGTTGGTCCGCGCCCTGAAGTGGCCGAATACGTGGAGCTTTATACGCCCGAACAGCGCGAAGTATTAAACGTCAAGCCCGGCATTACCGATTACGCCTCATTGGAATATTTCCGCGAAAACGAGCTGCTGGGCCAATCCGAGAATCCACGTCAGACCTACATCGATGAAGTGATGCCGGCCAAGATCGCGCTGAACAAAAAATACATCGCCAATCCGACGATCGGCCACGATCTGAAGATCATGTGGATGACGTTCCGGAAGATTATTTCTTAAACACCAGGTAAACCGCGATCACGATCAGACAGAACGCTGCGATGTGATTCCAGCGAAACGTTTCGTCTTTGAAGAAGAACACCGTAAACCCCATAAAGACGAGCAGCGACAATACTTCCTGAATGACTTTTAGCTGGATGAGCGTGAACGGGCCGCCGTTTCCTTTGTAGCCGATGCGGTTGGCCGGAACCTGCAGACAGTATTCGAAAAAGGCAATTCCCCAGCTGATCAGGATCAGGACCGTCAGCGCCCAAAGCGTCATTTTCTTCGACCCCGAAGTCTTCAGGTGTCCGTACCACGCGATGGTCATGAAAACGTTGGAAAGCACGAGCAGTCCGATACTGTAGAAGCCCTTCATGTTTTTTTAACGAAGATAGAGCGATAGTTGTTGAGTTGGAAACTGGAAGTTGAGGAGTTTTGGACGNNACTGGAGACTGAAGACTGAAGACTGGTCAACCCGAACTAATGTTTGTATACGCTGCGTCGATCGTAAAACCCGTCCGTGCTTTCGATCAGCAGGAAAATCCAGCCCGCCGGCACATCCTGGAGGGAATAGCAATTGTTCGGCATGGTCGGCAGCTTGAGTGCTTTTCCGTTGATGTCGTAAAATTCCACATTCTTGATTTCTCTGGACGAACGGATCGTGAGGAAATCACTCGTCGGATTCGGGAACACATACAGATCCCAGCTGTTGTCCGCTATTTCGACCCCAAACGGAGAAGCTGTTGTTTCCTGTGCGGTGCTGTGGAAAGCCAGTAAGAACATTCCGGCAAAAACGATGCGTTTCATGGTGCTTTTTTCCCGATAACGGATGAGAGTCTCGCTGGTTACGCGAAAAACTTTACCTGCCTGCGAGAAAACTTTCGTAAAACCGTATTTTTAAACCATGAGCGTCATCAAGCTATCTGAAGAGAACGCCGACTTTTTCGAGCGCGTTTATGCCGTTGTAAAGCTGATTCCCGAAGGCCGCGCCACGTCTTATGGTGCTATTGCCAATTACCTGGGAGCGAAACGTTCTGCCAGAATGGTGGGCTGGGCCATGAATGCCGTGCACAATCGTCCGGATATTCCCGCGCATCGCGTGGTAAACCGAATGGGCATGCTATCCGGGAAAATGCATTTCAATCCGCCGGAAGCAATGGAACAAAAACTGGCTAAAGAGGGAATCAAGGTGGAAAACGATCAGATCGTTGATTTCAAGACCGTCAACTGGGACCCGGCTACGGAGCTGGGCTGGTGATTCAGGGATATTTGGAGATCAGTCGTTTTTCTGTTACCGGGTGGAACATTATCTGCGATTTAAAGCCGTTCAGCTCTTCCATAAACAACAGCTCGTTTCCGGAAAGATGTGCGTGGAAGGCGATATCCTCGCGGATTTGAGCAAGTGCTTTAACCGATTCCGAGTTGAAATTTTCCTGTAGCATGTTCTTCACACGAAGCTCCGATTTCACGAGCTCGCGGGCTTTTGACATCTGCTTCTGGTATTCCGATTCACAGGAATACAGCATCAGAACGATGGATATAGATAGTAGTAGTTTCATGACTGCTAAGGTAGATGGAACCTGTTTTCTTAACAAATTCTCTGCTGGCTCGGGAAGCCGAAATATTCATTTGTCGGTTTAAAATATTCGATGCGTGCATGTTAGATCAGTAATTAACGCGTAACGTTGGATTTTTAACGCTGTTTTACGACTGAATGGTTTCGCAAAAAGTGGCAAATCATACCTTTATGCGATGGAATTTAAGATGCATGAGCTACCAACGGGTCGTGTGGCCGAGCTGATCGGTGATAAGCAAATGATCGAAACTGCACAGGACGGGCTCGACGTGCTGGGAAATGCCTATTACCAGGAGGCGGCGAAGGTGATCGTTCACGAGCACCAGCTTTCGCCCGATTTTTTCGATCTGAAAACGGGACTGGCGGGTGAAATCCTGCAGAAATTTTCCAATTACCGCGTTCGGTTAGCCATCGTCGGTGATTTCTCGAAATATACCGGCAACAGCATTACCAGCTTCATCTTCGAAAGCAATAAGCAGGGACACATCAATTTTGTAGAATCTGTTTCCGTCGCGCTGGATTGCCTGTCAGCCTGACATCCTGAAATTTTCTCGGTTAAAACCGTTGCTGCTGTACTATAAACGGTTTCTCCTCCGTACATTCGTATCATGATTCTGGTAACAGGTGCGACGGGTTTGTTGGGCTCTCATGTGGTATGCGATCTGCTTGCCCACGGTTATACCGTTCGTGCGATGTACCGCTCGGAAATTCGTCGTGAGCGACTTCGTGAGCTGATCCGTTTTTACCATCCCGATCAGGCAGAACAATTCTATAACAGTATCGAATGGGTGAACGGAAACGTGCTGGACCTGATCGATCTCGAAGACGCGATGACCGGCTGCGATACCGTTATTCATTGTGCAGCCCTGGTATCTTTTCACCGCCGCGATTTTGCGGAGCTTTTCGAACAAAACCGAACCGGAACGGCCAATGTGGTCAATACGGCGCTGCATCTGGGTATCAAAAAGCTGGTACACGTTTCTTCCACGGCAGCTGTTGGCAGCGATTCGCTTACGAGTGATGAGGTGCGCCGGGAAAGCAATCGCTGGAACGCAGGCGAGCTGGTGAGCGGTTATTCATTGTCGAAATACAGCGCGGAAAAGGAAGTCTGGCGTGGGATCGAAGAAGGTCTGAACGCCGTGATCGTGAATCCGAGCGTGATGTTCGGTCCCGGCAGCTGGGACGAAAGCTCGCTGAAGATCATGCGTACGCTGAAGAACGGCTTGAAATTCTACACTCCCGGAGGCAATGCATTCGTCGACGCGCGCGATGTGGCCACGATCATTCGCCGGTTGATGGAATCCGACGTTACGGCCGAACGTTTTCTGGTGACGGGCCACAACAAGTCGTTCAAAGAATTGTTCGAGATCATCTGTAAGCAATTGAACGTGCCGGCGCCACGCTGGAGATCAAGTGCGTTTCTCACCGGTATTGCCTGGCGACTGGCCGGACTGGCAGCGCGTTTCAGAGGGAAACGACCGACGATTACGAAAGAATCGGCTGACAGCGCTCATCGCACCACGCGTTATTCTTCCGAAAAGATCCTACAGCAGTTCCCCGATTTTCAGTTCCGTTCGCTGGAAGATACGATTGCGAATACGATAAAAGGAAGGTTATAGAGAAAACGCGACGTACTGCGCACGCTTCCCACAAATACACGAATGCTGTATGCGTTTGAATTTTGAGCGAACCCGCCTGTCGGCAGGCAGGTATTGCCCATGGCGGCTTTAACTAATCAGCCTTTCAGCTCGTTATTGATGTGTTCGATGTAATTCAGCAGTTTTTCGCGTCCGAATTTCGAATCGGCGGAAGTGGTAAACACCGGTGGCAATTCGGCCCACATCTTCAGCATTTCCTTTTTGTAAACGGCCAGATTTTTCTGCAAAGCCGAGCTGGAAAGCTTATCGATTTTGGTGAACACCATTGAGAACGGCAATCCTTGCTCGCCGCACCAGTTCATGAATTCGATATCGATCTTCTGTGGTTCCAGGCGGCTGTCGAGTAGAACGAAAATGTTGATCAATGTTTCGCGCTGCGTCAGGTAATCGGCGATGAACTGTTCCCATTTGGAACGATTCGCGCGTGAAGTTTTCGCGTAGCCATAACCCGGAAGATCGACCAGGTACCATTCGTCGTTGATGAT
>DJFN01000240.1:44079-44675 GCA_002432085.1 Flavobacteriales bacterium UBA5871 | reverse complement strand
AAGACATGAATATCCTCGTATATATCAATGCTGAGAACGGTGTGAACAAAAGCGCACTGGAAGTAGTTACTTACGCGAAAAAGATCGGCGGAACGGTAACAGTAGTAGGCTCGGGTAAAGCCGATGAAGCGGCCCTGGCCAGCCTCGGTGAATACGGTGCGCAGAAAGTGCTCGTAGACCACAACGCTTACGCAGACGATGCACAGCAGATCACACGTCTGGTAGCTAAAGCCGCCGAAACAACTGGAGCCGAGCTCATCATTTTCTCCCACGACCTGGTGGCCAAAGCGGTTGCTCCGCGTTTGTCCGTTCGCCTCAAGGCAGGGCTCGTTTCCGGAGCCGTAGCCATTCCGGATACCAGTAACGGCTTTACGGTGAAAGTGAACGTATTCTCCGGAAAAGCGTTCGGTCACGTTGCTGTGAACTCAGCGAAAAAAATCATTTCCCTGTTGCCCAACTCCATCCAGCCGGAGAAGAGCGGTTCTGCCTGCCCGGTTGAAGCATTCGACGGAGCGGTTGGCGCAGCAGCTATCAAAGTCATTGAAACCAAAAAACCGGAAGGCGAAATTCCATTGCCGGAAGCAGAGATCGTTGTT
>DJFN01000240.1:20384-43984 GCA_002432085.1 Flavobacteriales bacterium UBA5871 | reverse complement strand
ATTTCCGGGGCGATCCAGCACCTTGCCGGTGTGAACGGTTCCAAAGTGATCGTGGTGATCAATACCGATGCGGAAGCGCCGTTTTTCAAGGCTGCCGACTACGGTGTCGTAGGCGATGCTTTCGAAGTTTTGCCAAAATTAACGGAAGCGGTGAAAAAATTCCGTGCCGGACATTGAGCGAAGATCAATCAATTTGGTTATTTTTGAACAGATGAATAAGAGGGAAGCATTCGTGCTTCCCTTTTCATTGAATGAAACCTACGCAATATAACGCGCCGGATGGATAAAATTAAACTGGAAATAATCGGATTATCATACAGCCAGACGCAGTCGGGTGCTTATGCACTGGTACTGTCGGAAGCCGGTGGAAAACGCCGTTTACCGATCATCATCGGTGGTTTTGAAGCCCAGGCTATCGCCATCGAGCTGGAAAAAATGGTACCGACGCGTCCGCTCACCCACGACCTGTTCAAGACCTTCGCCACGGCTTTTTCCATCAACGTCAAAGAAGTGGTGATCTACAACCTCCAGGAAGGCATCTTCTTCGCCAAGCTGGTTTGCGAGCGCGACGGCCATATCTCTGATATCGATGCCCGCACATCCGATGCCATTGCACTGGCGGTGCGCTTCGAATGCCCGATCTATACCTTCGAATCCATTCTCGCTTCGGCCGGTATTCTCTCCGATGAATTCCTTGAAGAAGAGGAAGACACTGCCGAAGATGGTAACGAAGACGGTGAGTTTGGCAAGATGACCGTGGAAGAGCTTGAAACAGCCATCCAGGAAGCCATCGAAAACGAAGATTACGAGCGCGCTTCCATGCTGCGCGACGAGATCAACCGCCGAACGAGCTAACAACGACTGCTAAACCTGCTACTGTATGAACGCCCTCTCTCTCAGGAATCGTCTGATCTTTATGAGCTTCATGCAGTTCTATGTATGGGGCGCGTGGCTGATCACCATTTCCAATTACTGGTTCGATACGAAAGAATGGGGCGGTGCCGAATTCGGAGCTATCTTCTCCACACTTGGACTCGCCTCGATCTTCATGCCAACGCTTACCGGAATTCTGGCCGATCGCTGGATTAACGCCGAACGTTTATATGGCATACTGCATTTATTGGGAGCCGGAACGCTGTTTTGCCTGCCTATGGTCGAAGATCCCGGAACCTTTTTCTGGGTCATGTTCCTCACCATGATCTGCTACATGCCGACCATTTCGCTTTCCAATTCAATCGGTTACAACGTACTGAAATCGAATGGCTATGATGTCATCAAGGTCTTCCCCCCCATTCGCGTGTGGGGAACGATAGGCTTCATCGCGGCTATGTGGACCACCAACCTCACGGGAAGCAAAGCATCTGCCGGACAATTCTACATTGCCGGGATCGCTGCGGTAATTCTTTGCATCTACTCGTTCACCCTGCCGGCGTGTCCGCCCTATAAAGATCAGCAGAAAAAATCGCTGAAAATGATGTTCGGGCTGGACGCTTTCAAGCTGTTCACCAACTACAAAATGCTGCTGTTCTTCTTCTTCTCGATGTTCCTCGGAGCAGCGCTGCAGCTCACCAATATGTATGGTGATACGTTCCTGTCGGACTTCCAGAAATTCCCGGAATACTACAACTCCTTTGTGATCGAGTATTCGACCATCATCATGTCGATCTCGCAGGTTTCCGAAACGCTTTTCATCCTGGCAATCCCGTTCTTCCTGAAGCGATTCGGGATCAAACGCGTCATGCTGATCAGCCTCTTCGCCTGGGTACTGCGCTTCGGGCTGTTCGCTTATGGAAATCCACATGACGGTCTCTGGATGATCATTCTTTCCTGTATCGTTTACGGAATGGCTTTCGACTTCTTCAATGTTTCGGGCTCGCTGTTCATCGAAACGAATACCGATAGTAAGATCCGCTCAAGCGCACAAGGCCTGTTCATGATGATGACCAATGGTTTTGGCGCCATACTCGGCAGCACGGTAAGCGGTTATCTCATCGATAAATACTTCACATTCCGTTTCCACGATGTGCCTTCCTTATTGTCTTTCCTGAATACCACGGTAGACAATCCGGCCTACAAAGACCTGATCAAATACAACCAGGTGCTTCCCGATAACACTTACAAGTCGGTTGTGGAGATCAAAGACTGGCAGCCGATCTGGTTGTGGTTCGCGGCATACGCGCTGGTGATCGCGATCCTGTTTGCGGTTTTGTTCCGGCATAAGCACGATCCGAAGGAAGTGGCGGAGGTGAGTCATTGATTGCTGATTTCGGCGTTGATGTCAGCTGATCCATTCAGCCGGAATCGTTTCCTCATTACTACATTGCTATTAGGGATTCCAGCATAACCATTTCAAAAACTAATATCGCTATAATGTTTTTGATCAGACTGCTGTTCGTTTAGCAATGCTGCTTAAATAGTTTTCCAATACTGCCAGCGTTTCCGGCACAATAGCGATTTCGCTAAAGTGAATGTGGTAAATCGGTCGAAGTATGTTGGAACTATATAACACTTTCAGATGCCGGTTGACAGAAGTCAGACTCAAGTTAAGCATGTCCGGCAGATCGATGTTTCTGATGCAATAGCCGCTGATCACAAATTCGACCATTCGTTTGCGCGCAGGATGTGCAATCGCCTTGGCAATCGTGCTGATCTCCCATTCCTCAGAGCTGTAATTATTCGCTTTAATTAATCCCATTTTTGATCGTTTCTTATTTAAGTTAATGGAAAAGATCATTGGATACAAGATGCTTAGGCAGTTTTTCAATAATGTGAACTCAATTTTTTATAGGAATTCAAGCATCCTGATTTGAAAAACTAATATTGCGATATTAGTTTGATAGCTGTTTTACACGTGATGCTTCAGGAGAGCCCCTTTATCCGGTAGCCACCGTTATTTAATCAAGCAGGGACGCAAAAAATCCTGCCTTCACCGAAGCAAAAGCAGGATTCTCTATCTCTAATTTACTGTTTAATACAAGGAAGAGTCACGGCACCATTTCCGTCCGACAGGTTCACGAAATAAACGCCGGCATTCCAATCAGCCATTTCGATTGTCGTCGTGACATCCGTCAGACGGCCTTCGCTCAGTATGCGTCCCTGAACATCCGTTACCACAAACTGAACACCGCTCCAGTCGTCCACCCGAATCGTTACCTGTGAAGTAGCCGGATTCGGATACAACAGCGCCTGGATGGTCGTTTCCACGTCTTCAAGGCCCAATTGGCAATTGTTTAAGGCGTCGAAGCTTGGGTACGTGTAGGTAAACGCGCCTCCGTCCGGACAACGAGCGTAGGAAATGTCCTGTTCCTGCTCACCGAAATCGATCACGTCGAAAATCGTTACGCCATCGCTCAAAATAACGGATTCACCGGCTGCGCTCAGCTTGAAATTCGTGTGCAGGCCCGATTGTTCGGAATCCTCGTCGGTCCAGATCACCAGCACATCGTGTGCGTTGATCGCCGTGCCGGTCGGGATCTGCCATTTGGTTAAATTCGTCGCGTCGTCTGTGAGGTACAGGCCCGTGAGGTCTTTGGCGGAAGAAGTCGTGTTGTACAATTCCACCCAGTCATCGCTTTCGCCGTTCGAGTCGGAACCATAGGAGTTGTTGCTGGCCAGGATCTCGTTCACAAGAACATCGCCCACGTCCGGAGTCGGGATCTGAACGCTCAATGTGTAAAACTCGTGCTCGGCGCGCTGCGGACTGAATTTTCCGGCGGTCGCGTTATCGGCGTAGATGTAGTATTCCATGGTGATGTCGTTCAGGACAACCGAAGCACCGTAAACGTGATCGCCGGCAGCGCCGTCGTTGTGAGCCCCGTCATCGTACATCTGAATGCGATTGAAACGCAGCTGGTGTGCCAGTCGGTAGCCGAGGTAAACGGTTGTTTCATTCGAGCAGGTGGCTGTAATGGTCACCGTTTCGCCATAAGCCGGTGAAGCATTGCTTGGAGCATAGGCGCTGATCACGGGAGCCGAAAGCAGGTAATCGGCATTCGATTCAAAGAAATCGGTGCGCGCATCCATCAACGCCTGGATTCCCGGAATGGAGCCGCCCGGTCCGCCGGAAGCAACCGCGGTAGTCAAGCTGTTCTGGAACTGTGTATACGTATAGAACTTGTAAGGATCGGCCTGNNGGCCTGAACCGCCGCATCGATGACCGAACGAAGCGTATTCGCCGTGGTCACGTATTCGCCGGAAGCAAACACTTCCTGAACGATCGTGCGCAGATGCGCCATATACATGCGCTTGTAGAGCGGATCGGCGATGATTTTCTTGATGAGCGGGTGGTTGTTCGACGTGCTGTTTGAAAACGGATCGAGCGTCGTGGCCGTATACGATTGTCCCTGAACCGGTCCGCCTGGGAAGCCTGCAAAGCTCATGTTCAGGTCCCAGATCGTGGTGATGAAGCGGTCGTTCAGGTCTTTGTACAGGTAATAATTCTGACGGAAAGCGCCCGAATAGGAATCGAGGTTTACCAGCACGTTATTGAAAGCCAGCATCCAGATCGCGCGGTCCATATCCAGCTTCGAACCGATGTTTGAAAAATCGTTGTTGAGCGTATTGATCAGGTCGACGAGGTCGTTCCAACCGTAATCCGATTTCAGCTCATAGCCGTTTGCATACAACGAGCTGTCCATCCCGAGGTATTTCAGATCGGGATTTGTGCCACCACCCGGACNNTCGGAAGTGTAATAATGGTCGCCGTTGAATTTGTCATTGATCGATTCGGCGTTGGAATACAAGCCGCGCAGCGAACCGTTGATGTATACATTCGCAAAATTCGCCTTCGGACAATCCATATACTGTTCCAGGATGGCATACGAGAGCACTTCGCGGATCATCGACGGATCCATGTAGCCGTTCTGCAGCTTGATATCGGTATAGCCTTGGTAGTCGTAGCTGCCGTGCGTGTAATTCAGCTCGATGTGCAGCGGATTCTTATTGTTATTCGCGTTGTAGGAGCTGTTGCCCTTGTATTTCACGCCAACGCTGTCGAATGTTACGCCATTGATCCGGACCGAATCGGCCAGCAGGTAGTCTTCGGTGGTGCTTGCCAGGGCGTCGAGCTGAGCGTCCCAATTGGAAAATCCGAAAAAGATCTCGATGGTTTGAATGGTAGAGCGATCGTAAAAATCCTGGGCATGTGCATCGGGCGCAGCAAGCAGGAACACGGCGGTTAGTCCGCTGAGGAGAGTTGATTTGACCATAACGTAGTTTTCATGTTGGATTAACAGAAACGCAATAGGTTTAATCAGCAGGAGGAACAAATTATCAATTATCAAGAATTGAAAATGCCAAAATGGAAAATTGAAAAGGGATGCAATAATCAATTAGCTGGTTCGTCATCAGAACAGCCTTGATAATTAGTGAAATTATTGTTTCACCAGCGTTGCATCCGGTTGCGGATAGATCCCTTGTCTCAGGATTTTCTTTCCTTTTTTGATCAGGGTGAGCTGTTCTTCGATGAGCTGTCCTTCGAGCCGGAACGAGATGATGTAGCCTTCCTTGCTTTCGGAAACGATGCGCCAGGTGCCGGTTTGGGTGTTGCTGCCGATGATCTGCACGATGGACGTCGCGCTCAGCTCGATGCGAATGGAAGCTTCGGCAACGGGAACAACATCCGAGCCGAGGTCGAGCGTATAGGCCGGAATCGTTCCTTCGTAAACGCCCAGGTACTTCTTGCGCAGGTTTTGTGCGTGGCCTGTTGAAATGATGAACAGGAAGAAGAGCAGGGGCAGCAGTTTCATTTTCACCTTCATGCGGGATAAAAATAGCGAAATCAATGAACAAAACGCCCGACTTATCAACGCCTGTTGCCGCAAGCACCGGAAATCCGTAACTTCACGCTTGAATTTCCGCCCATGAAACAGTATCACGATTTATTGCAGCACATCCTTGATAACGGCACCAAAAAAGAAGACCGTACAGGCACCGGAACGATCTCCGTATTCGGCCACCAGTCACGCTACGATCTTTCGCAAGGCTTCCCCGTCCTGACAACCAAAAAGCTGCATTTGCGTTCCATTATCCACGAATTGCTGTGGTTTCTGAAAGGTGATACGAACATTCAGTACCTGAAAGACAACAACGTGAGTATCTGGGACGAATGGGCCGACGAAAACGGCGACCTCGGTCCGGTTTACGGCTACCAGTGGCGTTCCTGGCCAACACCCGACGGACAGCACATCGACCAGATCTCGAACCTCATCAACTCCATTAAAAAGAACCCGGATTCGCGCCGACTGATCGTGAGCGCGTGGAACGTTGCCTATGTGGACCAGATGGCGTTGCCGCCGTGTCACACCATGTTCCAGTTTTACGTAGCCGACGGGAAACTGAGCTGTCAGCTCTACCAGCGCTCCGCCGATACTTTCCTGGGCGTTCCGTTCAACATTGCTTCCTATGCCCTGTTAACGATGATGATCGCACAGGTCTGCGACCTCGAGCCCGGCGAATTCATCCACACGCTCGGCGATGCCCACTTATACCTCAATCACCTCGAACAGGCCGAATTGCAGCTCACCCGCGATTGCCGTCCGCTGCCACAGATGAAGATCAACCCGGCCGTCAAAGACATCTTCGGCTTCACGATCGACGACTTCGAGCTGGTGAATTACGATCCGCATCCGCATATTAAGGCTGAGGTGGCGGTGTAGGGACCACAGAACATAAAGCACATAGAATTGCCGGAAGTTTTCGCTTGATTAGCCCCTGTGAATTTAAAAAGTTGTATATTAAATATATAACTGAATCTAATCACAATGAGGAATTTAAGTAAGAATGACCTGAAGGAAATTACGTATGAAATTATAGGAGGTGCCATCTATGTTCACCAATCGTTAGGCCCGGGATTGTTGGAATCCATCTACCATGAATGTATGAAAATCGAATTGCGTAATCGTGGGATAGCTTTTGAAACGGAAATGGCCGTGCCGGTTTATTTCTGTAAGCAACAATTAGAAACCCGATTGCGATGTGATCTGTTTGTTGAAAATTCGATTGTAGTTGAGTTAAAATCAGTAGCTGATTTTGCACCAGTACACGCAGCACAAGTAATGACATACATGAAACTACTAAAGGCACCCAAAGGTATTCTTCTTAACTTCAATTGTTTCAACCTATTCCGTGACGGCCAAAAAACATTCGTAAATGAGCATTTCAGACTCCTCGCAAACGAATAATCAACTGTGTTCTATGTTTCTATGTGGTGATATGCAGACTCTTTACCCCTATGTATACCTGTGTTTCTATATGCTGATATACCTCGGAAATGCTACCTTTACCCAACATTAACCGGATATGAAATTATTCGCCACACTATCCCTGCTGTTTATCAGCATCTGCACCCTTGCGCAAACCGCTGGCAACGCTGTCGAGCTATTGTTTGTCGGTGATGTGATGCAACACGGTGGACAGATCGCAGGAGCTTACAACGCCAAAAAAGACAGCTACGATTACCGCGACTGCTTCCAGTTTGTGAAGCCCGTGATCGCGAAAGCCGATATTGCCATTGCCAACCTCGAGGTGACACATGCGGGCAAGCCATACAAAGGCTATCCGCAGTTTTCCGCTCCGCCCGAATTGTCGGAAGGATTGGTGGATGCCGGTTTCGATGTCATCATTACAGCCAACAACCATTCCTGCGATGGCGGTTCCAAAGGCGTTGTCAAAACGCTGGATGTGCTCGATAAGCTCGGAGTAAAACATACGGGAACATTCCGCAGCAAAGCCGAGCGCGAGAAGAATTATCCGCTCATGGTCGAGAAGAACGGACTGAAAGTCGCGATTCTAAATTACACTTATGGCACAAACGGTCTTTCGGTAGCTGCGCCGCTCATCATCAATTACATCGACAGCACGGTTATGAAGGCCGACTTCAAGAAAGCCAAATCGCTGGGTGCCGATCTCATTATTTGCACCGTTCACTGGGGCGAAGAATACAAATCGTTGCCGAACAGCTACCAGAAACACTGGGAAGCATTCTGTTACCGCCAGGGTGCGGATATGGTTATCGGCAGTCACCCGCACGTATTGCAGCCCGTAGAGACCAAAACGGTAGGAGGGAAGCCAAAGCTTACGGCGTGGTCGCTTGGGAATTTCGTTTCCAACCAGCGCGATCGCTACAAAGACGGCGGCATGATGCTTACGGCTAAGGTTTCGAAAAACAACGGAGAATTGAGCATCGATGGCGTGAATCACTGGTTCACATGGGTATTCCCGCGCCAGGAAGCTGTAGTGAAACCGTATTACATCTTGCCGGAATTCGATTACAACACCCAACGCGAAGGTTTCCTCGATGACGCTTCCAAAGCCCAGATGGCACAATTCTTTGCCGATTCGCGCAAGCTGTTCGCCGAGCATTCCAAAGGAACAACCGAGCAGCTGGTCTCCGAAGAACAGGGAAATTACTTCGGACTGTTGCTGAAAGGCTATTATGCGATTGAAACCGAACAGGCAGCCGGAGTTGGGTCCGACTGGAAAAAACTGACGCCGGAAACGCAGCCTTTCTTCCACAAAGTACTGGCGCCAGACGGATCATACCACCTCGTGAGCGGCGTTTGTGCCACAAAAGAACAGGCAGAATCCGCCAAAACGTTGCTTGAAAACCTGCATTATAGTAATTTGCAGTTGGTATTCGTTAGTCCGAAAGAATTCAAAATCGTTACCGAATGAAAGTGAGCTTGATCGTCGCAATGGACCTCGACAGGGGAATCGGGAGAAACAATCAGCTGCTATGGCACCTTCCCGACGATATGCAGTTTTTCCGTGAAACCACCATGGGACACATCGTTGTCATGGGCCGGAAGAACTATGAATCCATTCCCGAGCGTTTCCGACCGCTTCCCGGAAGGGAAAATGTGGTCCTGACACGCAATGCTGATTACGATGCACCGGGCTGTAAAGTATTCCATTCGCTGGAAGCCTGCCTGGAGCATTACCGCAATGAAGACGACCGCACGATTTTCATCATCGGCGGCGGCGAGATCTACAAGGAAGCGTGGAAAGACGGCCGGGTATCCGAGCTGTTCGTGACCATGGTCAACGACCGTTTTCACGCAGATACCTATTTCCCGAACGTCAACATCGAAGACTGGAAATCAGAGCGCCTCTTCACCCACGCACCCGACGAAAAACACATCGCCGGCTTCGAAGTGGTCCGCTACGCCCGCCAGCCCTATCTTCAGAATTGATTCAGGACATCAAGACTTCAAGACTTCAGGACATCAAGATTTCAGGATATAAAGACAACCAGCAACTCACAAACTTCCAACTTCCAACTAGTAACTCGCAAACTTAACAACTCAATAACTCTCCAACTAACATGAAACTTTGTATTGCCGAAAAGCCCAGTGTGGCCCGTGATATCGCCGAAGTGATCGGTGCGGGACAACGCCGGGACGGTTTTTACGAAGGCAACGGTTATTGGGTCACGTGGACCTTTGGTCACCTTTGTACACTCAAGGAACCACACGATTACCACGACAAGTGGAAATTCTGGAAGCTCGAGGATTTGCCACTCATTCCGGAGAAATTCGGTATCAAGCTCATCGAGGATCAGGGCGTAAAGCGTCAGTTCTCGGTGATCGAAAAGCTCGTCCAGGAATGCGAAGAAGTCATCAACTGCGGGGATGCCGGCCAGGAAGGTGAATTGATCCAACGTTGGGTATTGCTCAAAGCGCAATGCGCGGCGCCGGTTAAAAGGTTATGGATCTCCTCTCTTACTGAAGAAGCTATCCGCGAGGGTTTTCAAAAGCTTAAAAATGCCGACCAATATGACAACCTGTATGCGGCAGGCAGTGCACGGGCTATCGGCGACTGGCTGCTGGGCATGAATGCCACCCGGTTATTCACCAAAAAGTTTGCCCAGGGGAAAACCGTGCTCTCCATTGGAAGGGTGCAGACCCCTACCCTGGCGATGATCGTGGCGAGACAGAAGGAGATCAATGCTTTTGTGTCTGAAGAATACTGGGAATTGAAAACCATTTACCGGGACACTGAATTCACCGCCACCATCGACCGTATCAAAGTATTGGACAGGGCACAGAAGGGCCTGGCCTACCTGAAGGAGCATCCTTTCGAGATCACCTCCTTTGAGAAAAAGGAAGGTAAGGAGGGCAATCCCCGCCTGTTTGACCTCACGGCTTTACAAGTGGAGGCCAATAAGAAATATGCTTTTTCTGCCGATGATACGCTGAAATACATCCAGAACCTGTATGAGAAAAAGCTGGTCACTTACCCAAGGGTAGATACCACTTATCTCTCGGAGGACCTGCATCCCAAAATCGCCAGCATCATGCAGGACATGACGCCCTACGCTGCGCTGACTGCTCCCATCCTGGCTAATCCTATTCCTAAATTGAAGTCGGTTTTCGATGACAAGAAGGTTTCGGACCACCATGCCATCATTCCTACCGGCGTTTATCCTGCTAACCTGACCCAGGAGGAGAAACGTATCTATGACCTGGTGGCCCGGCGTTTCATTGCGGCTTTTTACCCGGAGTGTAAGATCTCCAATACTACGGTATTGGGCAAGGCAGGCCAGGTAGCGTTCAAAGTGACGGGCAAGCAAATACTGGAACCCGGCTGGAAGGAAGTATACGCCAACGATACGCCCGCCAAAGACGGCGACAAGGAAAACGACGAGCCCGCTGAAGAAGGGGAAAAAATCCTCCCGGTATTCGAAGTGGGGGAAAGCGGTCCGCACGCGCCACGCATCCACAAAGGCAAAACTTCGCCGCCCAAGCCCTACACGGAGGCGACGCTGCTGCGCGCCATGGAAACCGCCGGCAAACAGGTGGAAGATGAAGAAATGCGCGAGCTGCTGAAAGACAACGGCATCGGCCGGCCTTCCACCCGCGCGAACATCATCGAGACCCTGTTCCGCAGAAAATACATTGAGAAGAAAAAGAAAAACATCTTTGCCACACAAACCGGCATAGACCTGATAGATACTATCCAGAACGAGCTGCTGAAAAGCCCTGAGCTGACAGGCAACTGGGAACGCAAGCTGCGCCTGATCGAAAAAGGCGAATACGACCTCGAGCAGTTCAAGCAGGAATTGATCGTGATGGTGCGCGAGCTCACCGATGAGGTCATTTTCTCACAAGCCCCGATACGTTTTCAGCTGGAAACGGAAGCGCCTCCGGCACCGAAAGCGAAACGCGAACGCAAACCGGCCGAGAAAGTAGCCATTACCGACCTCGATTGCCCGAAATGTAAAAGCCACAAGCTATTGGAAGGTAAAACCGGCGTCGGCTGTGCGAATTACCGCGTCTGCGGCTTCCTCGTTCCGTTTGAGATCCTCGGCAAAAAACTCACCGAAAAGCAATTGATCGACCTTCTTCAGAAAGGAAAAACCGGCAAAATGAAAGGCATTATGATCCCCGGTGCTGCGCAGGTAAGAGAAGGCTCCATCGCGCTGGACGAGACGTTTAATATCACAGTGATCTAGAAAATTATCAATGATCAATTATGAATTAGCAAGCAAGGTTGACACTTAAGATGAAACCGTTTGAGCAGCTTAATTGATCTTCACCACTGCGTATTCGAAATGAACGCCTTGATAATTGATAATTCATAATTAGATATAAACGAGTCGCTTCATCAACAAATCCTTCCTCGATTTTGAAACCGGGATATTCGTTCCGTCTTTCAGCACCAGCATCGCGTCTTCTTTATTGAATCTGCGCGCTTTCGAAAGGTTGACGATGTAAGAATGATGCACACGCATGAACAACTGCTCCGGAAGAATGTATTCAAACATTTTGAGGTTCTTGGAGCTGATCAGCGTGCTGTCGGCAGTGCGTACTTCGGTGTATTTTCCGTCTGCTTTCAGGTAAAAAATATCCTGCGTTTCGACGTAATCGATGCCGTCCATGCTGGCGATCCCGATGCGGTCCTGGAACACCATGTTTTCAGGTGAAAGCTCGTCTTTTTTCTGATTTTCAATCGCGTTCGACTCGCGGATGCGGTTGATGCAATTCTTCAGCTCTTCCACGTTAACCGGCTTCAGCAGGTAATCGAACGCCCCTTTCCTGATCGCGTCGATAGCATATTTCTCGTAGGCCGTAATGAAAATCACTTTGGTTTCGAACGGAACATCTTCCAGTACATCGAAACCGATACCGTCCTGGAGCTGAATATCGAGAAAAAGAAGGTCGATGGCTTCCGTACGAACGAGCTTGCGGGCCTCATGGACAGTAGGAACGCTGCCGACTATGTCCGCCTCAGGCATATACGTCCGTATCAGTGAGCCAAGGCCGTCGCGGCTCAGCTTTACATCATCAACGATTAGGGTTTTCATAAAATCGGGTCGTCAAAATGTTTGTGGAACAGTTTGGACGGTCTGGTGTGGAACTAAAGGTAAGAACTTTAGCGATTTTGGGGCGTTTTTCCGGATTAAAATTTCAGGAAACGATGATTTGCAATGGTTTGTTTAATCCAATGGCTACCGGTTTTCCCGCTCTTTTACAGGTTGTAAATATGCTGCCGCACCGGTTGATATGATTCCCACCTTGAACGCGAATTTCTCGTTCTCATTGGAAATCGTCAGTATGCCATGCGTTTTGTCGGCTTCATAGGAATACGATCCCACAATACGCCATATACCGACAAAGGAATCGTATCGCTCGATGGTCAGCTTTCCGTCTTCGAACGTCCAGATATGTTCGTTGTCCTTGTGAAGCGTGTTTTCAAAATGGTCCTCCAGCAGCCCTATGGGTTGTTCTTCAACACCGCTGCTGGTGGACCATACGGAACCATTCAGCTTATCGAAAAACAACGTCTGCGCCTTGCAGGAAAAGCCGGCAACAAGCAGTAACGGAATTAAGAGCAGCTTTTTCATTCGGTGGGCTCATCGGGGGTTTTTCCGAAAGTAATGATTATTTCGGTGCGGATATCATCTTCCATTACCTCGCGTTCGTGCATCACGAAATCGATATCCCAGTTGTAGACCTCGTTTTTCAGGGCGAAGCGCTCGCGCAGCATCGATAATCCGACAGATTTGTGTCCGTCATCGCGTGTAGCCGATAAACCCGGTCCGTTGTCGCATACGCGGAAAATGAATTGATCCGGCGTTTCTTCCAGGATGATCGTCAGGATCGGATGTTGGGACGGCGTTTTCTTCAATCCGTGGATAATGGCGTTCTCGATAAAGATCTGCAGGAACAATGTCGGCGTCTTGATCAGGTTTTCCGGTGTCTGCAAACGATTGATCATCCGCAGCTCGAAACCGTCGTCGAATTGCAATTCTTCCAGCTTGATGTAAAGCATCATGGCTTTCAACTCCACGTCGAGCGTAGTCACCGGTGTTCGAAGCAAATCGAGCGTCATCCGCATAAGCGTCGAGAAGTCGGTAAGATAACGGTTGGCGCGGTCTACATTTCCTGAAATAAAGAGAAACTGGATCGTGTTCAGACAGTTGAAAATGAAATGTGGATTCATCTGCGAGCGCAGTGCTTCCATTTCCAGGATTTTGAGCTGCTGCTTCAGACTGTTCGCTGCATGCTTGCGACGTTGTACGCCTTTGGTCACAGCAACCGTGATGAACACGACGATCGTCGCTATGATCAGCGCGATCAGCAGGTAAACGATCCACGCATTCGGATTCTTTGGTTTAACGTGGATAGGCAGGTGCAGCGAGCGTTTTCCCGATATCAAGCGGATCTCCAGCTGGTAATCGCCCGCCGGAAGGTTATCGAGTGTGATCGAACGGCTGTTCACAAATGACCATTCGTTCCGGTAGCCTTTGATGCGGTATTCGAATTGCAGCAACCGTTCCATCGAGAAGGACGGAAGCGTGTACTGGATCTGAACGAAATCGCCTTCTTTCAGGTCCAGCTGGCTGATCGGGTAGGGAACAGGTTTACGGTTAACCACGACTTCTTCGAGCAGGATGTCTGCCATTGTCCGGTTGAATTGCCAGTTTGATTTCGGTGTAACCGTTACCGGTCCTGCAAGACTTGAGAATACGATCTTCCCGTTTGGAAGAAGCTGTCCTTTGTTCTGTGTGCGTGAATTGAATTCCACGTTCTCGAGCCCGGTTTCGTAGCGGTAATGATTGAGCTGGACGAAGTAGCGGTTGTGATTGAACGATCGCTCCAGGTCTTTCACGTTGAGCTGAACCACGCCGTTATTGGATGTGATCCACAGCTGGTGGAAACGGTCCTCGACCATGCTCCAGCAATTCTTCAGCTCTTCGGGAACATAGACCAGCTGTTGCAGTTTTTTCGTCTTCGTCTGGTAGCGAAGAATACCGTTTCCGGCTGTTCCGATATAAAGCACGCGGCTCTTTTCCTGCCAGTTGATCGAACGAAAATCCGCTTTTTCGATCACGCCTTTTCCGTTTATCCATTCCCATTTATTGTTCCGGAAATGGTACAAGCCTTCTGTTGTAGCGAAGTAATAGCAGCCTTTTTCGTATTCGAGCACCTGGTTGCAGATCGTGTTCCTGGAACGGAATTTTTTCCACATTACGGCCTTCTTGCCGTCCCAGAGCATCAGTCCGCCGAACGTTCCTAGAATGAGCTTTTTCGGCCCGATCGGATAGCACGAATTGATCGATACGTCGAGGTTGGCGATCGGACTTAGCGTGCCGGTGCGCTTGTTGTACCAGTGATGACCGATCCCGAAAGTGAACAGTGCAACGGTGTCTTCCGACCAGTCGGCATCGACCCAGTGACAGATATTATGAAAGCGGTGTCTGATCGAACCGTCTTTCGGGTCAACGGCTACCGTGATATCGCAGTCGTTATCGAACCAAAGCAATCCGTTTCGGTCTACAAAACTGTGCGATGAATTGGTGATCAGCTTGTTATCCAGCAATCCGAAATAGGAGAACGGATAGTGACGGATCATAAACAAGCCCAGCGAGTTGGTTCCCAGCCAGATATTGCCCGCGTGGTCGACATACGAAGCAAAGAGCTCGTTCCCGAACAGGATATTGCGCACGTCGAGCTGCGAAACCTGTCCGTCGTAAAGCATGATCTCGATCGTAGACCGGTTGTAATAGAACGAATAATCGTTGTAAACTCCTGAATGAATATGCGGCTCGCCGGCCGGTATGGTCGATTGAAAACGCTTGATTCCCGCCTGCAGATCGCGTTTGGCTTCTACCCATTTGTTCCCGGAAAACAGCAGCAGCGTATTGTGGCGCACGGTCAGGTTTTCGACAGGCTCTTTTGTAGGGATTACTTTCCCGGTTTTTGTTTTTGGATCGTAAGTATACAGCGCCGTTTTTTTGTCGGGAAAGAGCAATAAGGAAATCAGCTTTCCTCTATGAGAAACTGTTGTGAGCGTAACACAACCGTCTTTTTTAGCGATCTGTTTATTGTTGTAAACAACCGTTAGTTTGCCGTTTTCAAGCGTGAACAACCGGTCGTGTGCCACGAAGTAATAACGGTCTTCGGTGCGAAGAATCGAAAAGATGAAAATGCCTGTTTTCTGGATCGGATAAACGGCACAGATCGCGTTGTGGGCGAAGAAAACGATCTCCTGGTTGCTAGCCCAGACCACAGTGTCTTCGTAGGCCGAAAGCGTGGTCGTAAAATTGGAAACTTCCTTGTTCTTAAAGCGGTGATCGACGCGGGTAAACTTCCAGCCGTCGAAATATACAACGCCGTCGTAGGTAGCGAGCCAGAGCAGCTTGTTAGCGGTCTGCGCTATGCCCGATACATGCGATTGCGGAAGGCCGTTACTGGTTGTCCAGTGGTAGATAGCATGGCCTTGCTGAAATCCTTTGTAATAAGGTGTGCTTTCGGCCTTCTGGGCGAGGGTCATCGTCCAGCACAGCATTACAAGCATCCAAACCGGCAATTTGTTCATAATCAGAATTTTCACCTGAGCGATTATCGTTTAAAAGATCCAAGTTACATTTTACAGCGAGATGTTCATCAGCTATACCTTTTTGTTAACCCGTTCAGACCTTGCAAGGTATTGATTTTAAAGCAAAAAGGTGCTTGTATGCGATTTTTTAGTTTCATCGCTCTGTAAACCGTTTTCAGACGAAAAACATCTCTTTCGTTGGTGTTTTTTAACGATTTTGGACCCCAATTGATGTTAAATAAAAATATTTTAACATGAAATAATGTTAAAAAACAATCAACTATTTGCCTCTTAACTGCTTATAAAACACTACTGTGAAAAACCACAAAAAATTTCCGATCAACTAAGAACTACTTTATTAAATATTAAAAAGTTTTCAATTCTTGCATAATCCATTGCAAATGATGGGTCTGTCGAATGTTATTTATTTTTTAACTAAAAACGATGATAATAGTTAAAAATAAATGTTTCAATGGCAGATAACGGTTGGAAAAATGTCTGAAATGCCTTGATAAATGGCGGTTGTCGATTTTTTCCGGTTTTGCTTTTATTGGTCGGAACCTATACATTAGAGTGACTATTATTCATTCAAACACCGCTTATGAAAAACCCCTACTACGTGTCGGGTACGTTCAAAGTAAAACGGGAAACTCATCCGCTTTTAACTGCTTTACTTACCTTGTTGACTCCCTTCATGCTGCATGCCCAATGTCCGGGAACAGCGACCAGTTATCGTCCGCCTGCAGATGCAGCCAATAACACATCCATTGGTGCGGAAAACTGGAACAATTCCGCAAATGCACTATCAGACAATGGCAGTTACGCAACCATAGCGAATGCGGCTTTGCTGATCGGTGGAACGACGCGCACATCCAATTACCTGGTGCTGCGTGGCTTCAATTTCAACCTGCCGTTAAACGCCCAGATTTGTGGTGTACAGGCTGAGATTCGACGGGCCAGCTCCGACAACTCAGGCAGCTCGAATTACACCCGTGATTTTGACATCCGATTGTTGAAAGGCAACCAGATCGTAGGAACCAATCATGCCAATACAGGTGTGAACTGGCCCACAAGCGAGCAGGCGGCCACTTACGGCTCGAATGCCGATCTCTGGGGAACGACCCTCACAGGCTTTGACGTTTCCAACAACGGATTCGGAATTGCCATATCGGTCCAGTCGCGTGCTTCGGGATTGCTGCTGCCAACGGTCGTTTCTTATGTCGAATCGGTACGATTGCGTGTTTACTACTACGTGCCCGTCATCGACATCGATGGTGACGGAACGCCGGATAACGCAGACGCCGATATCGACGGCGACGGTCAGCCCAACGTAAACGAGCTCGTAGCCTGTACAACGCCGTTGGGTTTTACACTTGTGAATACTGCGGATCCAACTCTACAGTTCCCTGCGGCCGGTGGCATCACTGCGTATTTCCACACATGGAATACAGTCGGGGCGGGTGTTTCCGAATACAACATTTCCGAAACCTACCCGGCGATCACCGGACCGGAGATCAAGACCACACAGGATATCAACGCAGCGAGCGATCAGTCGGTGCAGGTTATGCACTTCAGCTCACCGGTACAGAATCTTCGCTTCAAACTGCAGGACATCGATCTTGGCGCAGGACAATTCCAGGACGAAGTGCGGGTGAATGCCTACACCAATGGCTTGCTGATCCAGCTATCACCGGCCGATGTCGTGATCGGATCGGGCAATTTCAACAGTTTCACCGGCTCGAATGCCTTCCTCGGACTCCTGGCTATGGACGACAACGAGCTCAACGGGACCATCACAGTTACGATACCGGGACTGGTCGATTCCGTTCAATTCGTTTACCGCAATACCGATGTGGCGAATCTCGGCAATCAGGCTTATGGAGTAGGAGAGATCAGCTTCTGTAATCCGCTAGCGGCCGCCCAGGATTTCGATGGTGATGGCCATCCGGATTACATGGACCTCGACA
This sequence comes from Flavobacteriales bacterium UBA5871, assembly GCA_002432085.1. Taxonomy (GTDB): domain Bacteria; phylum Bacteroidota; class Bacteroidia; order Flavobacteriales_D; family Crocinitomicaceae; genus Fluviicola. Next base: position 26,195 of record DJFN01000240.1, on the reverse strand, counting down.
GCGACAACGACGGAATTCTCGACCTCGTGGAATACCAGCCTTCGATCGGTTTCGTGCAACCTACGGGCAATGATTCCGATGGCGACGGTATCGACGACGCCTACGATGCTTCCACCGGCGGTATTACCGTTGGAACGGAAGACACCGATAACGACGGAACGGGCGACTTCCATGATCTCGATTCCGACGAGGACGGTCATTCCGACCAGATTGAAGGAAATGACGCCGATCATGACTGCGTGGCCGACTTCAACCTGGCTAACACCGATACCGACAATGATGGTCTCGACAACAACTACGACCCGAATACGGGCGGAACGACAGCGCCGGTTCAGGACAGCGACGGCAATGGCATTCCCGATTTCCGTCAGAACACGGTTCCAGCAGTTTCCAATGCCGGACCGGACCAGACGGGCTGTTCGGGCATTTACACGCTTGCAGCTAACACGCCGGTTTCCGGACAAGGCTACTGGAGTATCGTTTCAGGAACAGGTATGTTCTCCGATGCGAATGCACCGGCGGCGACCGTTTCCGGACTCAACAGCGGGACGAACGTGTTCGCCTGGACGATCTATACCGACGGTTGTCATTCTTCGACCGATCATGTAGCGATCTCGCACAACGTTACAATTTCAACACCTGTTGCGATGAGCAACGGACCACTTTGTGAAGGACAAAACCTCACCCTATCGACAGCAGCTGTTCCGGGAGCAATCTATCAATGGACCGGGCCGGGCAGTTANNTTGTAATTCCAGGCGCTACCGCTGCCAATGCAGGAGATTACAGTGTTATTGTCAACGTGGGTGGCTGTACATCCCTTCCGGGAACGGTCAACGTTACGATCGGAACGGCTGCTACTGTCGATGCAGGTCCGAACCTGTCAAGCTGTAACGGAGCGCAGGTCGATCTGGCAGGAGCGATAGGTGGAAGCGCTTCATCGTCCAACTGGATCACTTCCGGCGACGGTAACTTTGGAAATGCTGCTTTACCGACTTCGACTTACACACCGGGTGCAGGCGATATTACACTCGGAACCGTTACGCTGACGATCACAACCAACGATCCTGCGGGCGTTTGTGGTGCAGCGACCGATAACGTAACGATCATCATTTCAGGATCACCGGATGCTTCGTTCTCCTATGCACAGGCCTCGTATTGCCAGTCAGGGACCGATCCGGCTCCGGTATTCGGCACGGGAGCATCTGCGGGAACGTTCTCTTCGACAGCCGGTCTGGTGATCAATCCGGTAACAGGTGTCATTGATGTTTCAGCATCAACAGCGGGAAGCTATACGGTTACCAACTTCATTCCGGCCGATGGCTCTTGTCCTTCCGATAACGAAACGACGCCGGTAAGCATTGTGGCAACACCGGCAACGCCTGTGGCTGGCTCGAACTCGCCGCTGTGTGCCGGAACGGATCTGCAGCTCACAACAGGAATGGTTCCGACAGCAACCTACGACTGGGACGGGCCGAACGGCTTCAGCTCGGCAGCTCAGAACCCGATTGTCGCAGATGTGACAACCGCCGGTCAGGGCAATTACACTGTTACGGTGACTGTAGGCGGTTGTACCAGTGCGCCGGGAAGTGTTTCGGTTGTGGTGAACACCTGCGACAACGACGGCGACGGCGTTCCGAACGATGACGAAGACACGGCAGGTACCGATCCGAACGATCCTGATACGGACAACGACGGTGTGACCGATGGTGAGGAAATCAACGGTACCGACGATCCGTCAACGACCTATGTGCCGTCCGGAACTTCCGATCCGCTCGATCCATGCGATCCGATTGCTTATCCGACCTGTGATAACGACGACGACGGTGTTACCAATGGCGATGAAAACGATGCCGGCACCAATCCGAATAACCCGGATACCGATGGCGACGGTGTGACCGATGGAGAAGAGATCAACGGTACGGATGATCCGTCAACGACTTATGTTCCTACAGGTACTTCCGATCCGCTCGATCCGTGTGATCCGATCGCGAATGCAGGCTGTGACAGCGATGGTGATGGCGTCGACAACGGAGACGAAGCGACCAACGGAACCGATCCGAACGATCCTGACACTGATGGCGATGGTGTGACCGATGGCGAGGAAATCAACGGTACGGATGATCCGACCACACCTTATGTTCCTACAGGTACTTCCGATCCGCTCGATCCGTGCGATCCGATTGCAAGTCCGGCTTGTGACAGCGACGGCGATGGTGTCGACAATGGCGACGAAGCTGACTAACGGAACTGATCCGAACAATCCGGATACGGATAGCGACGGCGTAACCGATGGCGAAGAAATCAACGGTACGGATGATCCGACTACGCCTTATGTTCCAACGGGTACTTCCGATCCGCTCGATCCGTGCGATCCGATCTCAAGTCCGACTTGTGACAGCGACGGCGATGGCGTTCCGAACGATGACGAAGACGATGCGGGAACCGATCCGAACAATCCGGATACGGATGGCGACGGTGTAACCGATGGTGAAGAGATCAACGGTACGGACGATCCGACCACGCCTTATGTTCCGACGGGCACTTCCGATCCGTTGGATCCATGTGATCCGCTGGCAAGTCCGGCTTGTGACAGCGACGGCGATGGTGTCGACAATGGTGATGAAGCTACTAATGGAACGGATCCAAACAATCCGGATACAGACGGCGATGGTGTAACCGATGGTGAAGAAATCAACGGTACGGACGATCCATCAACGCCTTATGTTCCGACGGGAACTTCCGACCCATTAGATCCATGTGATCCGATCGAAGGTCCTGACTGTAATGAAAATGGCGACGACGACGGCGACGGCGTTCCGAACAGCGTAGAAGAAGAAAACGGTACCGATCCGAACGATCCCGATACGGATGGCGACGGTGTGACCGATAGCGAGGAAATCTACGGTACGGATGATCCATCCACGCCTTATGTTCCGACAGGCACTTCCGATCCGCTCGATCCATGCGATCCGATCATTAGTCAGGCCTGTATAGACGCAGGCGGAGGCGAATACGGAGTGATCGTTCCCGAAGGATTCTCTCCGAACAACGACGGTACGAATGACATGTTCGTGATCACCGGACTGGATGAATATCCGGATCATGTGCTGATGATCTTCAACCGCTGGGGGCACAAAATCTTCGAATCGAGCCCTTACGAGAACAACTGGGACGGCTCTGTACAGAAAGGCACCACTGTTGGCAATGACCTGCTGCCGGAAGGAACGTACTTCTACATCCTCGATCTCGGCGATGACAAGGTCATGAAAGGTTACATCTATTTAACACGATAAACCATGAAGCAATTCATCTATATAATATTTGCCTGTCTGGGAACGGTTTCCACGTGGGCACAACAGGAAGCGATGTACACGCATTATATGTACAATACACTGGCGGTAAATCCCGGTTATGCCGGGAGTCGCGACGCCCTTACTATGACAGCGCTCGGTCGCTTTCAGTGGGTTGGCTTCGAAGGTGCACCGATGACCCAAACGTTTACGGCACATACGCCGGTAGCCACGCAAAGCCTCGGTCTGGGGCTGAGCCTGGTGAACGATAAGATCGGCCCGACAACGGCTACTTCGTTCTCGATTGATATCGCCTACCGCATGAAGGTAAGTGAGAAAAGCCGTTTGTGCTTCGGTCTGAAAGGCGGCATTGAAAACTTCTCGGCCGGACTCGAAAACGTGCGTACGCAGCAGCAAAACGACGTTTCTTTCCAGGACAATATTCGTAACCGTGTGTTACCGAACGTTGGCTTCGGGATCTACTACCAGGCGCCGCGTTTCTATATCGGTGCGAGTATTCCGAAAATCGTTGAGAATGGCTTTTATGGAAACAGCGTAAACACAACGGTCAATATCGGCTCGGAATCGCGGCATTATTACCTGATCGCGGGAGCTGTATTCGATCTTAATCCGATGCTTCAGCTCAAGCCGGTAACCTTGTTCAAGGTCGTTTCGGGAGCGCCGCTGCAGGTCGATCTGACGGCCAACTTCGTGATCCGCGAGCTGATCACACTTGGGGTTATGTACCGAAGCAGCGATGCGTTCGGGATCCTGGCTGGCGTGAATATCACCGAGCAGCTCATGGCAGGTTATTCCTTCGACTGGTCGACAGGAAACACCACCGGGCGCTACAACGCCGGCAGCCACGAGATCATGCTGCGTTACGATCTCATCTTCAGCAAGCAAAAACGCATCAAATCACCACGATACTTCTAACTATGAAAACACTGAAATTGCTTTTGACCTGCTGCCTGCCCGTTGCTGTGCTGGCGCAGACCTCGGCTCTCGAAAAATACGGTTCCAAACAGTTCGACGAATACGCTTATGCTGCTTCGATCGAAAGCCTCGAGGCCGTCGAAGAGAAGAATACGGATGTCTACCGCAAGCTTGCGAAAAGCTACGATATGACCGGTGATTATGTAAAAGCAGAAGCATCCATGGCGAAAGTGTGCGAAAGTCCGAACAGGATTCCGCAGGACCTCATCGACTACGCCCGTATGCTGATGAAAAACCAGAAATACGCCGAAGCCGAACAACAGCTGCGTGCTTACGAGAAGCTTAAGCCCGGCGATGCGGAAGTTCAGCAGTTTTATTTGTTGAACCAATCGCTGGAGAAATACAGGAAATACGGAGCCAATTTCTCTGTAATGCTGCTGGAAATGAATACCGATCAGGAAGAATTTGCGCCGGTTGTGCTGGATAACAAGCTCTATTTCGCAGCTACCAATGCCAAAACGGGCTTTAGCCTGCGCCGCTGGTCGGGCAATGAGCTGGGCTTCCTGGATATTTATACCGCTGAGCTGAATGGCGTTGCTCCGCAGAATCCGGAGCAATTACCGGTGAAAAGCATCAACGGCCGCTACCACGAAGGTCCGGTTGCATTCAGTCCGGACGGTCGGGAAATGTACATCACGCGCGATAATTACGACAGCCGTTCTTCCAACGGAACGCGCCATCTGCAATTGCTTGTTTCGACCCGAAACGGCGAAACCTGGTCGGAACCGACAGAATTGCCTTTCAACAGTAAGGAATACAGTACCGGTCATGCGACGATCTCAGCTGATGGAAACCTTATGATCTTCGCTTCCGATATGCCGGGTGGAAAAGGCGGTGTGGACCTTTATAAAGCCGTTCGCGTGAATGGAAAATGGTCGACGCCGGAAAACCTGGCCGAGATCAACACTTCCGGCGATGAAGTGTTTCCGTTCCTGCATAAAGACGGCGTTCTGCTGTTCGCTTCGAACGGACATCCAGGCTTCGGCGGACTCGATCTGTTTGTCGGGCAATGGAAAAACAATGCTATCGTGCGTTTCCAGAACATCGGTTCGCCGATGAACTCGCCGGAAGACGATTTCTCCCTTTGGCTCGATGCAGCACAAACGAAAGGCTATTTTGCTTCCAATCGCTCGGGTGGAAAAGGCAACGACGATATTTACGCGTTCTCCATGCAGAAGCCGTTCAAATTCGCCCGTACGCTCAAAGGAATAGCACGCGATAAAGAAGGCAATCCGCTGGTGGGGGCCGTGATCCGTTTCAAAAACGACAACGGCGTGATCAGCGAAACGGTAAGCGGAACGGACGGCTCGTATCAGTTCGAGACGGAAACCATCGGTTCCTATACGCTTGAAGGTTCGAAGGAGAAATATTTCCCGGGAACGGCTTCTCTGAACATCGCCGATGAATCTCCCGACGAGCTGTCGCAGGACCTCGTGCTGGAAAAAGATCCGGGCTTTGCCTTGCTGGCGCTCATTTCCGACCGCGATTCCAAAGCGCCGATCGAAGGCGTGAAGATCGTCCTGG
>DJFN01000240.1:0-20331 GCA_002432085.1 Flavobacteriales bacterium UBA5871 | reverse complement strand
GCGCACGGTTACATACAACCGTGAGCTTGATCGCGAAGGAACATTTATCGTGTCCGACGAGCTCAACCTGAGCATGCAGAAAATGGATGTGGGTGTCGACCTCGCGAAAGCGATCGATCTCAAACCGATCTATTTCGACGTAGCTAAATATGCTATTCGTCCGGATGCGGCAGTTGAGCTGGATAAGATCGTGAAGATCATGAACGAGAATCCTACGATGACGGTTGAGCTCGGCTCCCACACTGACTGTCGCGGAACGGCCAAGAAAAACAAAGACCTTTCGCAGAAACGCGCGCAGTCGTCGGCCGACTACATCAAAAAACGCATTACCAACCCTGAGCGGATTTCCGGCATGGGTTACGGAGAAACGAAAATCCTCAACGGCTGCGCCTGCGAGGGAAAAATCAAATCGACTTGTTCCGAAACGGAGCATCAAGAGAATCGCCGTACGGAATTTATTATTCTGAAAATGTAACGGCGGGTGTGTAAAACAGACAGGTAAGGGGAAGCTTCGGCTTCCCTTTTTTGTTGCAGAATGATTTATTTTCCCAATCTGCTTGATTTTTCTTGCGATCGCTATTAAAAGGTATTTGTCTGATTATTAAATCTAAAAAAGATAATTACCATTTGTAACCGAAAAACAATCGACAGTAAGTGGTAATTAACCGAATCGGGTTTTTGGCTGCTTTCAATTTTGTCCTGTCGATCGGTTCGAATCCGGTTGATTGCAATTCAAACTTTTACAAACGTTCAAATCAAAACAGCTATGAACACCTTACGCAACAAAGTGAGCCTGATTGGCCGACTGGGCATGCAGCCTGAAATCGTAGAGTACAATTCCGGAACCAAGCGAGTACGTTTATCGATCGCCACGAACGAATCCTACAAAGACAAAAACGGCGAATGGATTGAGAACACGCAATGGCACTATGCTTATGCCTGGGGCACGCTGGCCGAGCTGATCGGCAAGAAGCTCGAAAAAGGAAGCGAAGTAATGGTGCAGGGCCGTCTGGTGAACCGCAGCTTCGAAACAAAAACCGGCGAAAAGCGCTACGTGACAGAGATCGAAGTGAGCGAATTCCTCATCCTCGGACCTAAAGTCGTTAAGTAACCTTCAACCGCATCAACATGAGACAGTTTACATGNNTCGTTCGCTGCACGTCAACCACGTGAACATCATCGGCCGGGTTACTGCCGACCCACGAATTGCCGTGCTGCCAGGCGGCAGAAAAGTTGCCCAGTTCTCACTCGCCACAAGAGAAACTTACCTCGACGAACAGGGAACGACCTGCATACGTCAGAACTGGCACCGCATGACAGCCTGGGGTCGGTGGGTGACCGTAATCGAAGAGCTCTGCGTGAAAGACATGCAGGTCGCCGTGGAAGGCAAGCTGGTGTCGCGGTTTTACCGGATGCAAAACGGAAAACGCCAGATGGTTTCCGAGGTCGAAGTCAACGATTTGGTCATTCTCTAACAAAAACAGCATGAATTCACTTAGAAACCAGGTCACGATCGTAGGCAGCATCGGTAGCGACGCCCGGATCACGACTTTTGAAAACGGCTCGATGGTAGCACGCTTTTCCGTCGCCATCGAGCACCAGAAAGCTGAAAACGAGCGCTACCAGCTCTTTGCCTGGGGAAACCTCGCGCAATTTGTCCAGCGCTATTGCAGCAAAGGAAACAAAGTCGCCGTAACAGGCAAGCTCGTCAACCGGACATATGTCAGTCCCGAAGGCCAGCCGCGCAAGATTACCGAAATCGAAGTCAGGCAGCTGATTCGCCTATAATATGCAGTTAGGAGAAGCAGGGCGGGTTCTTTTAGTGAATGAATAGTGGTTTAGTTAGGTTGCAAATCCCGTCCTGTTTTCTCGCCTGCTTCTGATTTCCCCGCGAATTAGCGAATTAACGCGAACAGCGCCATGGAGCGCATAAAAGAATAATCATGCAACATATTGTGTATAAAGAAGAATCTTACAGGATCATTGGTCTGTGTATGGAAATACACCGGGAGCTTGGCTCCGGGTTTTCGGAAGTTGTTTATAAGGATGCGCTGGAGTATGAGCTTCGGCAGCAAAAGATTGCTTTTGAACGCGAAAAGGAATTCCAGGTTCGTTATAAAGACACTATCCTGAAGCATCATTTTTACGCAGATTTGGTCGTGATGGACAAAATCATCCTGGAAGCAAAAGCTGTCACGGAAATTCAGAAAATACACCTCGAGCAAACCATGAATTACCTCTATGCTTCAGATCTTCCGTTGGCGTTACTTGTTAATTTCAGGGGAACATCGCTCCAATACAGACGCCTCGTATTAACCTAAGAATAAACAACCCTTGCAAAAAAAGAAATTCGCGCAAATTCGCCAATTCGCGGGAATTAATAAGAGGTCGGTCGCTCTCAGAAATGAAAAAATTGACAACCCATTAAACGTTTTTCCCGACCATTCATCTCAATTTCGAACCTGATGCACCAAAATATGTAACAGGAATCCCATTTTCGACTTAATTTTACGTCACTTAACGTTGTACCCTTGAGAAAAATCCTATTCTACCTCATTTTACTGATTTCGGGCTCCGCATTCGGACAAAAAATGACCATTTCCGGCGTCGTGACCGATACGAATGCTCAGATGCCGGTTCACAATGCGCTCGCAATGACGATTCGTGTAAAAGACTCCGTTTTGATTGGTTTTCAGCGTACCGATCCTCACGGAAAGTTCAGCTTCACGATGCCCATCGATACCGTGCAGGTAATCGTTCGTCACCCCGATTACGACGATTTCAATTCCTACTTCTTCGGAAGCCAGGAGAACAACGAATTTCACATCGATCCGCTCGTTCTTCCTGAGAAAAGTACCACGCTTGGCGAGTTCGTGATCTACGCTAATAAGAATCCCATCTATTACCGTGGCGATACGCTCATCTATGTTGCCGACTCCTTTAAAGTCAAGGAAGGTGCGGTGGTAGAAGACCTTTTGAAAAAGCTCCCGGGGATTGAGGTCGATGAAAACGGCCAGATCAAATCGCAGGGGAAAGAGATCGGACATGTCCTTGTATACGGTGACGAATTCTTCGGAAGCGATCCGACCATTGCGACCAAAAACCTCGCTGCGGAAGGCGTAGAATCGGTTCAGATTTATGAAAAAGACAGCGAAGACGGCAGCGATGAAAAGATACAGGTTTTAGATCTCAAGCTAAAAGAAGAAGCTAAGAAAGGTTACTTTGGGAAAGCCTCGGGCGGAACGGACTTTACCAAATTCTATGAAGGCGAGTTCCTGTTCAATACCTACAATCCGAATCAGAAAATCGGTGTCTTCGGACTTGGGTCGAATACGCCGCGATCGAACTTTAATCAAGGCGATATGTTCAAATTCGGTATGAGCGAAGGCGGCGGCTGGAACGAATCCGACGACCTGAATATGGAGTGGAATGACTTCAGCAACACGACCACAAACGGTATTCCGCAGACATGGCGCGCCGGATTCTACCTCGACCAGAAGCTTTGGAAAGGTGGCCGCGTTCGCCTGAATTACACGTATTCCGATAACCTGCTCAAGACGAATAACCAGAGCCGCTCGCAGTACTTCCTCACCGACACGACGTATACGACCGACCAGGTTTCGCAGGATCGCTCGCAGTACCTCAAGCACCAGGTGGGACTGAAATTTACGCAGCAGCTGGATTCCTTGACAAAACTCGAGATCGAGCCGAAGTTTACGCTCAACCAGACGCGTCAGAACAGTATTTCCGAGACCAATTTCCTGAGCGAAGCAGGCGATACTTCCCGTACGACTTCCATCTCCAATCGCAGCGATGCGGAAGGAATGGACCTCAACGGTACAGTGCGACTCATTAAAGATTTCAACAAGAAGAATCGAAAATTGTTGCTGCGTTATAACCTCATTACCACACAGAATACTTCCGATGGCTACCTGCTTTCTACAGATGTCAACGCTGAGACCCAGGTAATCAACCAGCGTTACGACCAGAAAAAGGAAAACCGCAGCAGCAAGATGGCACACACAGCTTACATCAATTACGTAGAGCCGATCGCGAAGCTGAAACAATGGAAAACGGAGTTCGATTACGAATTCACCCGCAACGACAACGATCAGCGCAAAACGACATTCAATAACCTCAATGGTGAATACGAAGAGATCGATTCGCTGTTCTCCAACCGGTTCGAGACGCAGCGTCAGCAACACCGCGCCGGGGCTTTCCTGATCTACGAAAATGCTAAAGCACGCATCTCGTTCGGTACTCGTGTTCGTACGATTTCGATCGACAACCGCAACCTGTTTACCGATACATTGATCGAGCAGGGGCAGAACAACATTTTGCCGCGCGTGGTATTGACCTACAAATTCTCGAACAGCAACCGTCTGCGTATTCAGTACAACACCAGCTCGTCGCTGCCGTCAGTGGATCAGCTGCAGCCTGTTCAGGACAACAGCAATCCGAACTTCGTGCGCATCGGTAATGCGGATCTGGAGCCGAACTACACGCATTCGGTGAATGCGAATTACAATATGTGGCGCGGACTTTCAGGCTTCTACGTGTATGCCGGAACAAGCTATACCTACCAGAAGAATGCGTTCAGCTCCTCGGTGACCTACGATGCATTCAACAGAACGATCTCGCAGGCCATCAACGTAGACCGTGCCGATTATATGTACTACTGGTTCGGCTCGGGAATGCCGCTTCCGATGAAGAACACGCGTTTGCAGGTAAATGCAAACGGTAACTTCACCAGCTCGGAAAACTTCATCCAGCTGCAGCGCAACAAATCCCTGAACACCGGATTCGGTGGAGACCTGGAATTGAATTACGATGGTGATTCCCTGTTCTTTAGCGTGGGCGGTGGTGTTGATTACAACATTCCGAAAAATACATTGAGCTCCGCCAGTAACCAGCCGTATAGTACATACAACATCGAAGCCGCGATCGACTGGACTTTGCCGGCCCGTTTCTACTTCCGTTCGGACTTCAGCTACAACATTAACTCACAAAGAACGGCCGGCTACGGAGTGAATTTCGCACTCTGGAATGCAACGATCGAGCGTGCGTTCCTGAAAACGGGTAACCTCCGCGTCGGTATCGAAGGATATGACCTTTTGAGCCAGAACGTAAGCGCCTTCCGCGATGTTTCCGACAACGTAATCACGGATAACATCACCAATATCATTACGCGTTACTTCCTCCTGAAAGTGACGCTGAAATTCAATAACCTGCATACGAAAGTCGAAGATGAGCACATGTGGTAAACTGATAATAGCGATGATGTTCCTGCTGGCAGCGGGAACTACGCACGCGCAGCTCGTAAAAAAAGGGAAGATCACCTACGAGCGCCGCACGAACCTGTATAAGAAGTTCGACGATGCGCGCATGAAAGAATGGATCAAGGAAGCAGACAAGATCCGTACGGATAAATTCGTGCTTTACTTCAACGATTCACTGTCGGCGTTCTCCTATGTTACACCGGAAGTGCAGGATCAGATGGCCTGGGCAACGACCAAGAACGCCGTTTACCAGAACTTCAAGGCGAACCAGCGCTCCGTATTCATGGATATGTGGGGATCGCAGCTGATCATCACCGACTCGCTGTCGGATCGTAAGTGGCAGATCACCGATAAGACGCGGGATATAGCGGGCTACAAATGTACCCGTGCGGTCTGGCAGAAAGACGACACGACGCGCATTTACGCCTGGTTCACAACAGACATCATACCAACGGTCGGCCCCGAAAGCGTGCAGGGATTGCCGGGAGCTATTTTAGGCCTTGCAACTGAGGACGGCGGCGTTGTCTACTTCGCTACTTCGGTGGAGATCATCGAGCCGACAGCCGAGCAGCTGGCCGTTCCGAAAAAGAAAGCAAAAGAATACACCGAAGAAGAGCTTCGTGTCGAAATGACCGAGAAAATGAAAGGTCAGCCTTACGGCGACAGGGTGCTGAAGGAAATCTTTTTCTGGTGACGTCAGACAGCCACGAGTTTGACTTTTGCTTTCAGCTGCCGACCGGTTACNNGCAGTGATACGTAAAACATAAATGCGTCCTGAAGCTGTTCACCCGAAATTTCCATGCCATTCAGCATGTCGCTTTCGTGGAAAAGCTCGTTACCGTTTTCATCACGTACAATAAGCTCGGCGTAGACATAGCAAAGACCTTGTTCATCGATCTGAAAACCGCTCATTCCCTGGAAATTGATGTCAACCCGGCTGCCGGCTTTCACTTCATTGCCACCGATAACTTGTTGGTTAGCGGGATTCGTCAGGTAATATTCGTTACAGGTAATCGCCGATGTCTCGACCTGTATGGCGCTGTTGCGTGTGACACTGAATGGAAGTTTAACGTCAAATGTTCCTTTTCCGTTCTTGTCCCAGATGTGAGCCGTGAATGTATATTCTTTCCCTGAGCTCATTGGCCGACCGATTGCGAGAAAAGGCTTTAACGTTGGCTGCGGTTGTCTGGTCGGTTCCGCATCGGCATAGAGATCAGGGTGAAATAAAACGGTATCGCCTTGTTTATTTTTGATCAGCAATCGCATTCCGAAACGCAGTGCACCGTCTTTTTTGACGAATCCTTTCATGGATTCAAAATACATTTCCAGTTTTTCGGCGTACTGGAATTCGTTGCGCGTGACCTCTTCGTCGTTGATAACAAGCTTCACGTCTTCACACGAAAGCCCGTTGCCTTTGGTCGTGAGACCCGTATTGAGGTTGGTGCTCACCGATTTGTTGAAATTGCAGGAAGCAAGTCCCAGCGGGAGCAGCAGGAGGATGTAAGTGTATTTCATAGCAGTTGAATTAGTCTTCCAAAATAGTCAGTTTTGCGAAGCGCAGCAAAAGCGTTTTCGCACCCGCATGCGGGAAAAAGATGGTGGCTTTTTTGTCCACGCCCGAGCCTTCCAGCTTGGTCACTTTGCCTTTGCCGAAACGATCGTGTTCCACGTTATAACCCACTTTGATGTCGAGCTCGCCGGCGTTCGATGTCGATGGCTTGGATGACAGATCGTTCATGCTTTTCAGCGATTTCGGCAAAATCGATCCCGTGGAAGCGGTTTTGTTCAGTCCGCCGGTAAATGGCTTGTCGAAGCCGCTTCTGCCCGAGCTCAGCGATCGTCCGCCGCCTTGCGAGGTTCCATACGGACTTTCAAAGCTCAGGTAATCCTGGTTGATTTCTGCAATGAAGCGGCTCGGCTCCGAAGAAACGAGATTGCCCCATTGGAAGCGCGAGGTGGCGTAGGAAATCGTGCAGGTTTTCTCGGCCCGTGTTACGGCCACATAGAACAAGCGACGCTCTTCTTCCAGCTCGGCGCGCGAAGTGATCGACAGCTGGGAAGGAAAGAGGTTTTCCTCCAGTCCGACCAGGAACACGTGCAGGAATTCAAGTCCTTTGCTAGAGTGAATGGTCATCAGCGTGATCTTGTTCTTATCGTCTTCCTTGTCCGAATCGGCATCGGTGAGCAGGGCAACGTCGATCATAAAATCGGCCAGCGTCACAAGCTCATCGCCTTGTGAAACGGTAAATTCCTTGATACCGGCGAGCAACTCTTCGATGTTCTGGTAGCGCTCCACTTCTTCCGGACCTTTGTCTTTCTCGTTGTAAAGCTCTTTCAGGATCCCGGAAGACTTGGCAATGTGCTGCGCCAGGTCGTAAGCCGAATGCGTCATCAGCTGCGCGGTAAAGCTCTGGATCATGATCACGAATTCGCCGATCTTGTTCTTCGTCGCGGCCGGAATGTTCACCGGGTATTTCGGAAAGTCGGCGATCACGTCCCACAACGCCACGTCGTATTGATTGGCGGCAATTACGATCGATTCCCACGAAGTCTTGCCGATTCCGCGTTTCGGATAATTGATCACACGCTTGAGCGCTTCTTCGTCCTTTTGGTTGGCCGCCAGTCGGAAGTAGGCGAGAAGGTCCTTGATTTCCTTGCGCTGATAGAACGACAATCCGCCGTAGATCTTATACGGCATGTTGAGCTTTCGCAGGGCTTCCTCGAACGAGCGCGACTGTCGGTTGGTACGGTAAAGAATGGCAAAATCGCTCCACTTTCCGCCTTCGGCATGCTTGATGTCGAACATGCGGTTGGCGATGATTTTCCCTTCTTCGTTATCGGTGAGCGTACGGATCACTTTGATCGGATTGCCGCGATCGTTGTGTGTCCAGACGCTTTTCTTGATCTGGTCCTTGTTGCGCGAAATCACGCTATTGGCCGCTTCCACGATGGTTTGCGTACTGCGGTAGTTCTGCTCGAGCTTGAAAAGCTTGAAATCCGGGTAGTCGTTCCGGAAGTTCAGGATATTCTGAATGTTCGCCCCGCGGAACGAGTAAATACTCTGGGCATCGTCGCCGACCACGCAGATGTTCTCGTAAACGGCGGCGAGCTTCTTCACGATCAGGTACTGTGCGTAGTTCGTATCCTGGTACTCATCCACGAGGATGTAGCGGAATTTCTGCTGATAATAGTGCAAAACGTCCGGGAAATCGCGAAGCAGCACATTAGTCTGATAAAGCAGGTCGTCAAAATCCATCGCACCGGCCTTGAAGCAGCGAACGGTATAAGCCTTATACAAACGCGCCAGCTCAGGGCGTTGACTTTGTCTGTCTTCGGCAATGATTTCCGGGTTTTCGGCATAAGCTTCGGGCGAAATGAGGTTGTTCTTCGCTGCGGAGATACGTCCGTAAACCATCGACGGCTTGTAGATCTTATCGTCGAGGTTCAATTCCTTCACGATGTCTTTCAGCAGGCTTTTGGTATCCTGCGTATCGTAAATGGTGAAATCGCGCGGATAGCCAAGACGGTCGGCATTGAAGCGAAGAATGCGTGCAAACACCGAGTGGAAAGTTCCCATCGTGATGTTTTTCGCTTCCGTGCTGCCAACGATCGCGCCGATACGCTCCGTCATTTCCTTCGCCGCTTTATTGGTAAAAGTCAGCGCCAGGATATTGAACGGATCGANNTTTGCCCGATCCGGCGCCGGCAATGACCATTGTTGGGCCTTCAATGTGCTCGACGGCAACGCGCTGGCTCTCATTCAGACTGTCCAGGTAATCCATGAACACAAAGATAAGCATCGGTGACGGAAAAAGCCGGTAATCAACGGATGCTTTTCCACGAAACGTCAAACGTTTTTCCAACTTTGCNNTTTTTGGATCATCAACCGGAGAAATGCCTATGAAACGCCTTGTCCTGACAACTTTACTCGCTTTTTTCTACGCGCTTCCTTCGAGGGCACAGGTCTGGGTGGAAAACAACGCCGTCTGGCACTACGATTTCTGGGAAACTTCAACCGGAATGCAGGGCTTTATCAAAGTAAAACATACCGGAGATACGCTCATCGACGGTCACAATTCCAAGCGTTTTGACGCCCTCATGTATGGATTTTTCATGGACGGTCCACCACCCGATGGCGAGCTGGTGATGTCGACCTGGCCGTTCGGAACCTGGTTCACATATGTTTCCGGCGACACGGTTTTTTTCAAGAGACAACCACCTACGGGAATGCCGGATGTGCCTTTCAGAGTGCTCTATAATTTCAATGCGCAGGTCGGTGACCAATGGATGGTGCAAACGGTTACCGACACGCCGTCTTTCGATCAGTTCGGCTGCAACGATTCCTCTTATCTCGAAGTACAGTCCCGCTCTACGGTAACGCTGGCGGGCGAAAGCATGACACAATTGAATGTCAACGGAGTGGAAGGAAATTATTACAGCATCGACGGACCGGTGGTTTCCCGTTTCGGTTATGTCAACCAGCAATTGTCGGCCAACTTTTTGTTCCCGTATGTACGTTCCTGCGACAATACGATCATCGAGTATTATTACACGAAATTCAAATGTTTCCAGGACGACGGCATCAGCTACAATCCTTCCGGCGAAGACTGTGAATACCTGCTGAATCACCTCGGAACAAATGAGCTGCAATTATCGCTCGGAGTAGCGCCGAATCCCGCTTCCAGCGAGCTGACAGTTCAAATGAACGGCACCATGAATCGCTGCGAAGTGATTGGCATTACAGGTGAAGCGCTGATGAATATCGCCATTCCAGAACAAGATCATTGCACGATCAGTGTAGCGACCCTCGCGCCGGGAGTTTACTACCTGAAAGCTTACGATCACAAAGGTCGGACGGCGCTGATCCGGTTTATCCGAAATTGACCTCCAGCCCTGGGGCTTCAGTCTCCGGCCTTTAGTCAAGTTCTCAAAACAACAAACCGCAAAACTTTGCGAGTATCCACGAAATCTGCGGAACCTCTACCACGTGCATCGCGCCCTCCATTCCCTAAATAAATGTTAAAACCCTCATCCCCATTCAACCTTTCCTACCCGGGCTTATCCAACCTCTAAATAAAACCCGAAACATGAGAGTAGTTAAAACAGGATTGGTAGCGGCAGCCTTATTGATGGCAGCAACCGTTTGCGCACAGGAGAAGCACGACAAAAAAACACCGGAAGAGCGTGCAAAGCTCCGAACCGAGCGAATGATGGAAAAGCTTTCGCTGACAGACGATCAGCAAACTAAAATGACGGAGCTGAACCTGGAAGCGATCAAAAAGCGCGATGAAATCCGCAGTAATGCTTCTTTGAACGATGAACAGAAGAGAGAAGCGATGAAAGCTTACCACCAGGAAATCAAAACCAAAGTGGATTCACTGCTGACTGAGGAACAGCGTACGCAGCTCAAAGAAAAACACGCAGCCATGAAAGCCGAAGGGGAAAAGCACCGCGAACAATGGAAAAATGCTACGCCTGAACAGCGTGCTCAAATGAAAACCGAGCACATGGCGAAAAAACTGTCTCTGACCGAAGAGCAGAAGAAAAAGCTTACCGATCTGCATCTGTCAACCGATAAGAAGATGGAAACGTTACGAGCAAACACAGCCTTGACAGATGAGCAACGAAAAGCCGAAATGAAGAGCATTCACGAAACAAAGCGCAAGGAGCTGAAACAGATCCTGACCGAAGAACAGCTGAAGCAGCTGAAAGAACACAAACATTCCCACGGCGACGAACCGGAAGAAGAATAACAGGTATTCATTATAGGGGGTAAGGGCCCGCTTGTCGGAATGATGGGCGGGCTTTTTCGCTTTAATAAAGGCTTTTCTGTCTGCCAGACCCTCGAAAGAAGTGTTCACCAAAGCCTACATCCACATTGCCATAATCGAATGCGATTTGAAGCGGGTAACTTCTCGCAAACCTCCGGATTTCTTAAAATATCCTTAAGAACGCAGCTATTGATACGGCGTTTTCGTTCTTATTGTTACTTTTGGAAAAGGCACCCCGCCGTCCGTTGCCGACGGATGCTATCCCCGGCTCCTTCCTCAGTGATATTTTAGAAACTAAACAGATGAAGAGAAGTGTGATCAGGGGAATGGGATCGTATATTCCAACGCTCGTAAAAACGAACCGCGATTTCATGGTTCATGAGTTCTACGGAGAAGACAACAAGCCAATTGACAGCAGCCCGGAAGACATTGCAAGGAAATTCGAAGCGATAACGGGTATCGAGGAACGCCGGTACGCGCCAACCGAGCTCGATTGTTCGGATATTGCAACCATCGCGGCCGAAAAAGCCATTGCGGCAGCACAGATCGATCCCGAAACCATCGACCAGATCATCGTGGCGCACAACTTCGGGAACGTGGTCAAGCATACCATTCAAACCGATATTATCCCTGCGATCGCTTCCCGTGTGAAACACAACCTGAAGATTTATAATCCCGATTGTGTGGCTTACGATATCTTATTCGGATGTCCGGGCTGGGTGCAGGGTATTATCCAGGCCGATGCTTTTTTCAAAGCCGGAATTGCCAAACGCTGCCTTGTGATCGGTGCCGAAACGCTGAGCCGTGTGCTTGATCCGTACGACCGCGACAGCATGATCTTTTCCGATGGCGCCGGAGCAGCTGTGCTCGAATATATCAACGATACACAAAGCGGAATTCTTTCCGTGAAAGTGCAGTCGCATTGCATGGACGAAGCTTACTACCTGAGCCTTGGGAAATCCTATTTCCCGCATTCCGATCCGCGCGTTCGCTATATTAAAATGAAAGGCCGCAAGGTTTACGAATATGCTATGAAACACGTTCCGGCGGCCATGAAAGCCTGTCTCGACGATGCCGGTGTTGCGATCGATCAGCTCAGCAAAGTGTTCATTCACCAGGCCAACGAAAAGCTCGACGAAGGAATGATCCGCGCACTCTACAAGCTCTATGGGAAAAACGAAGTGCCCGGGCACATCATGCCAATGTGTATTCACAAGCTTGGCAACAGCTCCGTTGCGACCATTCCGACCTTATACGATATGGTGCTTCGCGGTGAGCTGGAACACCACGAGCTGCATCCCGGCGATATTATCCTGTTTGCTTCCGTGGGCGCGGGAATGAATATCAATGCAGTGTGTTATAGAGTATAAGACCGTTTTTTACTGGTCAGGAAAAGCCGATAGTGCTTAAATTCGCGGTCGTATGATGAGAAGAAGACCGCGGCTTTCTTACGAAGAACGGCTTGAGATGCTCCGCCTGATCAAAGAGCGTAAACGTTTCGAAAACAGACGTGCCAGGCTGTATAACCACATCTTCCGCAAGGGATGGTTTTTCCGGACGGTCTGGGGCGTGAGGATCGTTTTTATGCTCTGCTGCCTGATCGTTCCTTTTTTTCACCTGAAAACGGTCAGCGTTACCGAAGAAATTGTTGTCGAAGCGCGATCTGAAGTCTACACCGGACACACAAAGTGGGGAAGATATACCAACACAGATCTTTGGTTTACGACAAATCAAGCGAGCTATTCAACCACAATCAAAGGGAATGTGGGCACGGTACTCGAAAAAGGAGATCGGATAATCGTCGAGCGGAATCCATTCGGCCGGCCGATCTATTTTTCGAAAGCCGAATGGAGTGTCAAATACGGGATGGACTTCCCGTTATTCTTTTATTATATCGTTTTCTTCATGACGTTTATTTCCCTGTTCTTTAACGATGGAACGTCACGGTTTAACTTGCGGATCCTTTGGATAATAGGGGTTGTGGATGTGATCGCGCTGCTGGGGTATTTTCTGGGGATGGTTTAAAAGAGGATCCCAGGCACAGGTTCCGGAAACTTTTGACAGATCTGTTGGTATAAGCGATGCATTTTCATACCTTTAATGAAACGAATATCCACCTTGAATGAAAATACTGTTACTCTGCTCTTTTGTTTTCCTCACACGCTTCGGCTTTTCCCAGCTGCTCCGGAAGGATATCTATGATTTCGCTGTCGGCGATGCTTATTGTGTCCGTCATTACTGGCATCAGAGCGGCGGGTCGGGATTCATTACGCACCGTTACGATCTCTTCCGGATAACCGGGAAAACATATAATCCGGATTCATCGGTTGTCAATTACACGGCGAGTACACAGACCTATATTCCGCCTTTACCGGGTGATCCTGATGATACGCTTTACTTCGGAACAACAAGCTTTTCCCATGACGATTTGTTGAGCAATTACTCGTATACAAGCCCCGGTGCACCTTTCGGACTTTCGCTGACGGTGTTTATGCTGACTGAGCCGGATCCGGATTCCTGCCTCGTGGTCGATACGATTTATGACGGTTTTAATTGCAATGGTATAGAGCTGCAGGAGTATGCATTCGGTATGGAGCCGACAGAATTTCCACCTTGCTTTGAACCTCTTATATCCGACTATTTCGTACGGGAAAAATGCGGCGGACCATACGGGCACTGGGGCCATCCCGGCGATCCGAGCTCGTCCTATGGTGGTCTCGGTCTCGACTATTTTGAGATCGACGGCGAATCCTGCGGCCAGTTTCCTGACTTTTTCGTCGGCCTGGAAGAACAAGCGGCGCCTGAGCTCAACATCGCTCCCAATCCGTCATCGGGAAGAATAGCCGTGAGCAGCAATCAACCGCTTTCCGGACTTGAGCTATTAACGGTTAATGGCCAGCTGATTGAAAGCTATGTTCCTCAAGGTTCGTCGGTACTGGAAATCGATCTTGGAAATCTTCCGTCAGGATTGTATCTGATTCGTATGCAGTCGGATAGAGGAATGGTTTGCCGGAAGGTTCAGAAGATCTAGTTATTTAGGGATCTTTTTCGTCAATTCTTCAATTTTGGCCTTATTGTAAGTTATACCCTTTTGACAATTTGAAATCCATTTGGTTCCGTAACTGTTATTCAGTTTCGTGTAATGGATGATGGCTTTCTCATAAAGAGCTATGGATTGGTTGTAATGCTTTATATCGTTATAAGTATTTCCTAAATGCCAGGCATGGCTATAGTAGGCTGTAGCCAAAGAGGAAAGATTATCCGGGATCGGGTTGAAACGGTAAGCGCTTTCTGCGCTCATAACAAAACGCTGCATGCTGTCGGCTTTCACATATGATGCAATGCTATCGTTGAAATTGTAATAAGAGGCAGTCTGCTTAAGCATTTCACGGATAGAATCGTTCTGTTCAAAGCTGCTGATAGTGATCGGTCGGTTCCGCAGTTGCCATCTCGGATCTCCCGGAAGGCGTTCCGTAACAAAGAAATCAGGATTGGCCATTATTTCCGCAATATCCAGCTTTTTGTAAAAGGTCATTACGCCATTGACCTTTTTTGCATAGCCGCTGGCCCATGTGGCGTCAGTAAGTATATACTTACCGTTGACTTTTATGACATTCCAGGCATGGTTGGTTTCTGTAAACGTTGTGTTTTTTTGATAACTATATCCTTTAGCGTATCCGCTAACCAAATGACATTCGATGCCGGCAGCTATACACATTTGTTGAAGCAGCTCGGCGTAATCCTGACAAACACCCTTTCGGGTAACCAGTGTTTTACCAGATTTAGTTCCAGTCGAGTAAGCTTTGGTGTCGTAGGCAATGTTTTCAGCGATCCAGTAACAGAAAACTTCAACCGTCTGACTTTCCGAAACAGCTCCTTTTTTGAGATAGGCTACAAGACTGGGAACATTGGAAGCGGATATTTTCGGACAAGCTTTGGCATAGTCAAGTAAACGTTGATTGACCTTCTCTAGGCCCAGTACCGAAGACGTGACAAAGATGGAGATGCTGAATGCCAGTAAGAACCGCATAGTTGATGAATTACTGTAAAAGTACAAAAGCAGAACAATTACTTGTGATAAATGGTAATAGATTGTAGCTGGGAAGCCGCGATTATAAATTCCCACCACAATTCTGAACATTCCGCTTGCGGGATTGAAAACGAATGATTTAATTCGTGCTACTACTTCTAAATCAATCGTTCATGAACGAAACCAACTACCTGAGACTCCTGCTGATTGCATGCTGTTTTTTTTCGAATAGCTCACACGCCCAGTGGCGCTACGCCTGTAACGATACGCTGACGTATCACAATCATCAGAACGGCGAGCTGATGATCCAGTCCTCGACCAACAAGCTGTATTCCATGCAGAACAAGGTGACGGCCAATCAATACCGGCTCGATGTGCTGGAAAACGATCAGTGGAATAACGTGATCACCGGAACGGACGGACTCGATTTCGTGGTTTCCGACAATGAGATCGACGTACTTCGGAAAGTGGGCGGTCAGTTTGTGATCGAGAACTACGACCTCGACGGAAACCTGAACTGGAGCTCGACTTCGCCGGTTTATCCTTTGCTGAGCGCGCAGTATTATGAAACAGAACTGCTGCGATCGACCACCGATTCGCTTTACATTCATTTCAAAGACCTGACAGCTAACGGCAGCGGCTCGGTGTTTCTGTACGACGGAACAACGTGGTCGGACCTGAATGCCGGCAAACTGGCAAAAGTGCTGCTGGACAATTCTCAGCGCCTGACGGGATTGAAAATCACCACGCAGAACAATCCGGCAATGATCTACAATACGTTTACCCGGTTCAATACTTCGCTGTCACAATGGGATTCCGTTACAACGGTTCCTGTGACGGGTTATCACCTGGTCAGCGATTTCATCGTGTCACAAAACGATTCGCTTTACCTGGCCGTTGTTTCCAGCTACAATCCGTTCCTGGTTATACCGGACCTCGAGTTCTTCGCTGTGAAAGAAAATGTGACATCTACCAAAATGTATATACAGGGAATTGTGAACGAATACTTTGTGTCGATGCGCATAGTGGAAGAACGACAGGGCGATGTCATCCTGTTTTATTCTTTCCGTGAGCTCGGCCCGTGGGGATTGCCGATGGCAGCTCGCTTTAAGCATTCCACGCAGACATGGGTCGGCGGACCTTTTGGTTTGAGTATGCTGATCAACTCGATGACTTCCGAATACACCGATCAAATGCCCGTTTACCATGACGTGGTGGTGGATTCAACCAACACGTACTATGCAAACTATTCCTTCCACACGGATTTTTTCCAGTCGAACGGAATTGGCAGCGACAGCATTCATTCGCACATCCGGCAGTACAATCACTGCCCGGGCTATATTAACCAGGTCAACGTGATCGATACGGTCGGTGGCAATCTGGTGTCGGATCTGCCCGATTTCTACGACTTTCAATGGATCGATTGCTCGACCAACGATCCGATTGCAGGCGCGAACGATCCCGTATTTCCGATTCCCGGAAACGGCGAATACGCTTTGGTGGTTTCCAACGGCGAGTGTTCCGATACGTCGGCCTGCTTTGATCTGACGACGCTCGGGATGAATGACCCGGGCAGCGATCAGCATTTTCGTGTTTTCCCGAATCCGGCGAACGATGTTGTGTTCGTTTCAACGATTAACGATCGGGTATACGATTTCCGCCTGATGTCTATGGATGGAAGAACCGTTCGCTCGGGCCGGCGGATTTCGGGTACATTCATGCTTGATGTTTCCACGCTTAAGAGTGGAATGTATACGCTCCAGCTGCATAAGGAAAGCGGTGTCGGAAGCTTTTCGATTGTAGTGCATTAACGAAAAAAGCCACTTGTCAAAGTGGCTCTTGTGTTGATTTGGTGGTAGCAGGTAAATGCTATAGCTGCAGCAATTGCTTCAGATCTTCGGTTGTTTTCAGACGATCGGTGACGTTTGTCATCGCAAAATTGACCTTCAGCGACTGCTTATTGGTTTGCGCAAACGCCTGTTCGTCGAGCATATAAGTGCGACCGTCATTCGTGAACAGTAGGACCACATTTCGCCCTTGCGGATTGCACATCAGGTTGTTGGGCTGAAAACTGAACGAGCCGTTGTAAGTGAGATCGATCACGCAGGCTACGTGCAGGTTTTTGATTGGCTGGCCGGTTGCCGCGTCGGTATAAACGGGACTCAGCGCCATCGGAGATTTGATGCGGTAGATCTGATCGGCGTTGTAGACCCCGAATTCTTCGGAGTTCAATCCTTTGACAATGGTCGGGTAGGTGTGATTGGCGTCGGCACCTTCTGCGAGCAATGTTCCGCTGGTCTTCGGCATGTTGGCCATGTCGAGTGAGCCGAATCGCTGTCCTATCACGATGACTTCAACCCGCGGATAATCCTTCTCTGCGATTTTCAGCGTTCGGGTCGCATTGTCTGAAT
This sequence comes from Flavobacteriales bacterium UBA5871, assembly GCA_002432085.1. GTDB lineage: Bacteria > Bacteroidota > Bacteroidia > Flavobacteriales_D > Crocinitomicaceae > Fluviicola. The sequence goes on along the minus strand of DJFN01000240.1, from coordinate 2,840 downwards.
GCAGGATAGCCTTGCGAAGATTGACAGAATCTTTGGTTGCATTATTGAATTTTTTCCAAGCCTCCGGATTCATCTTTACCGTAGTTACCTTCTCTTTCGTTTCATATTCCAGAAAAATCCCTTTCGGTGATTCGTAGGTCACCGGTATGTCACCTTGCCAGATCTTTACCGGACCAAACATTGGTCCAGCGGGTATAAGTCCCATCGCTGGTTCACCAAACTGCTCACGTTCGTCTGCAGCTTCATTCTGCCCGTCAAAAACAATAGGCTTCAGCTGTTCCCATTCTCCCGTTTTATCGTCGAGCTGGTAAAAATCGGCGTCATTAACCGCTTTCGTACAATTGAAATCAACGGTGATCGGTTTTTGCAGATTGAGCTCTTTGCCGTTCTGCGTTCCGCGAAGCTCATACATACCCACCGAGCTGAAATTATAGCTCATGCCTTTTTCGTTGTAGGTCATCGGAATGCCGGAAAGCGCGATCTCGGCCGGGTTTCTGAATTCGCGGTACTGCAATTCGAAATTCCCTTTCACCGGCGTGCCATCGGCATAAGTAACGGCGTTGGCCGGCACGGTGAGCTGTGTTCCCGACGGATAGCTGAATGTGCCGCCTTGTTCGGTCGAAACGGTGTAAGTGGTCATCGGCTTGGCCTTCTCCGAAAAGAACGTGCGAAGTGCCTGCGGATCTTCCTTATCGGAATAATGGATGACGAATCCGTGAAAATAAGTGTTCGCGGTTTCGCGGTCTTTGGCCTTGGTTTGTTCCACCAGGGCCCAGGTCGGATTATCGGCGTTGACTTGCGGCAGAAGTTTCTTCAATTCAGCGATGCGGCGATCGTTCAGTCCTTTCTGATCGAAATCCGGTGAAGAGCGGTATTGCGTATACACCAGGTCNNGCGTTGGCAATACAACGGTGTTTTCCTGGAAGCGTTCGTAGCGCCCCACGGATTTTTTGACGGGCGGAACGGCAGCATAGCTGTAAAGACAGCAACAGACTAATAGCAAGGTGATGAAGCACTTTTTCATGCGTAGCGATTTATGTGTTTTTACCTAAATGTCACTTAAGTCGGAAAGTAACCCCATGAACTCGTATTTTTTTATTAGAAGTGAACAGTGAACAGTGAACAGTNNGCTTTATCACCGCTTTATACCCCCTTTATCTCCATTTTTTGTTTGCTGTATTTTACATTCGGAAAAGGAAAAAAGCCGTTCCGAAAGGGCGGCTTTATTTCTCTCTTTTGTTCACGGTCAGTGTGAGTTTGGGTGTGAGTGTGATGCACACCAGAAATAAACGGGGCGACTGAACGCGAAGCAGATCCACCTTTCGGTGCATCGCTTCGTGTTACAGACTATTGCGCTTGAATAAGCAACGGATCACTGTGGTTCCCTGTCACAATCACTTTTGCATTCGGGCTGGTTGTCAGCTGTTGCATCATTTCGATTTGCCGGAGACGAAGAATGTTCTCCGTGAGTCCTTCGGACAGGATAAGCTGCGCATCGCGCGTGCCTTGAGCTTCGATAATCTTGCGCTCGGCTTCTTTTTTCTCGGAAAGCAGTACGAAATCCATGCGTTGGGCCAGCTGTTCGGCTTCGAGCTTCGCTTCGATGGCTTTGGCAAGACCGTCCGGAAGTGTGATCGATTTCATCAGTACGGCTTCGATCTCGAATCCTCGTTCGTTCAGAATCCCGTTCATCTTCGTGGCAATTTCCTTTTCGATCTTGTCGCGCTCGCCGCTGTGCATATCCTTGGCGTAAAAACGCGAAGTGACGTCAGCCGACGCAGAGCGGAAAACGGCCGTAATGATCTTGTCGAAATCGGGGCCGATTTCTTCGACGATCTTTGCGGCCATGTCCGGCTTGATGCGGTAAAGAATGGAAATCTCCGACTGAATGGTGAGTCCTTCCTTCGAAGGCAGGTTGATCAGCAGCTCGCGGTTAATGGTCTGCGACGGCAGTTTGATTAGTCGCGTGGTAAGCGGATTGAACGCTACCAGTCCGTTCATTTTCGGCTCGCTGAGCTTTCCAAGGCGCGATTTTACACCGACTTCGCCGGGATGGATCACGGCACAGGAAGCAAACAGCAGTCCGAAACAAAGAACAATGTGTGTCGCTTTCATAACTGAAGGTTTTAGTGAATTTTCGTCCGGTCGTTACCGGTTTCCCAAAGATCCTAAGTCGCTGTTGTTTACGAAATACGGCATATTGCTTATTATAGGTCGCCGGTCTCGGGTCTTCAGTCGGTTCTAAGAACACATCGCTAAAGCTACTGGCGACATGTGATTTAATTATCCCATCTCGTCTGCGTGGTTTGGCGAAACGTCTTTATATTAGCGGCCTGATATACTACCTTCTATTATGCAGCTCAAAACACTCTGGTCGATCATCCTGAAAACAATAGGCATCTGGTTTGCATTTGCTGCAGTACAGCTGGTGTTTTTCATTTTTGCGGTATCTGATTTCTCAAAAGATATGGGTGTTCCTGCAGTTGTTTCACTGTTGATACAGGCCGGGTTAGCGTTCATCTGCCTTTTCCGCACCGACTATCTTATCGGGTTGTTCAAGCTCGAAGAATCGATTCCGCAGAAAGAAATCACGACCAACATTGAAACGAAAAACGTGTTGCGGCTGGCCNNGCTGGCCATCGCCATTATCGGGATCTTATCGCTCAGCGACAGCATACCGGAATTGATTGGAATCCTTACTGGTCGTCCGTCGGGGTCTATGGTGCTATTAGGCGTATTCAAAGTACTGCTCGGAATTGTGATGGTTGGAAGGAACTACGACATCGAGGCGTTTATTGCGAAATACCAGCGAAAATAGTCTCCGGTCTCCAGTCTTCAGT
>DJFN01000179.1:19279-47845 GCA_002432085.1 Flavobacteriales bacterium UBA5871 | reverse complement strand
GAAAAAATCTATTTCCTGAAACCCACATTACCTTCATCCTCAATTGTTAATTCTTGGATCGGGAAACGGCAAAAAAAGACAAGTCAACAATTATTTTGTAAATTGACGGACCAAAAACCATTGCTTATGCTCTTCTCTCTCCGCATTTTAACAGGGGTCGTTGTGGCCTTACTGTTGCCCTGTCTCGCTTTTACGCAGACTTCCTTAACACTTGTTCGCAAGCATTTGACGGAAAACGCCGTTCGGCTGAATGTACTTCCGGCTGACGTAGCAACCGTTGAAATCGTATCGGAAGCTCCTTCCAAAGCGACGGGTGTGACACATGCTTACGTACGTCAGACGATCAACGGCATTCCTGTTGTGAACGGTCTTGCCACTGTTACGATCAAAGACGGAAAAGTGATCTACGTTGCCAACCGACTGAAACGAAACATTGCTTCGGGCATTGTTCAACCGGCTGTTTCAGCAGAAAATGCCGTGAAATCCTTTGCCAATCTGAACAAAATTCCGTTTTCACAGCCGTTTACAACCGTTTCGACGCAAGGAACATCGTATGTGTTTACGCAGCCGGAAATTTCTTCCTCCAATATTCCTGTTACGCTGGTGTATTTCGCCGGCAAATCCGGAGCGCTCGAGCTGTGCTGGGATTTAAGCATTCGTACAACCGACGGCAACAACTGGTTCAGCGCACGTGTTTCGGCTGTTAGCGGCCTGCTGATCGAGCAAAACGACTGGATGGTGAGCTGTTCGTTTGACGAGACCTGCGAAACACATCAGCACGTAAAAACAACTTCTGCTTCCGCACAACCGATGTTATTGCCACCACCTCCACCGGGAGCCGACCAATACATGGTGTATGCACTTCCTGTTATCAGTCCTGACCATGGAAGCCGCTCACTGGTGATCAATCCTTCCGATGCGACGGCTTCGCCTTATGGCTGGCACGATACGAACGGTGCAGACGGCGACGAATACACGATCACACGCGGGAACAACGTTTACGCTTCCGACGATATCGACGACGATGACATTCCGGGTTACTCGCCTGATGGAACGGCCGCACTGGATTTCGATTTCGACTACATCGAGGCAGAAGGCGTCCAGGGAAATCTCGATGCCGTGATCACCAACCTGTTCTACATGAACAACATGATGCACGATATCTGGTACCAGTACGGTTTCGACGAAGCATCCGGTAATTTCCAGCAAACCAATTACTCTGGCGACGGTCTGGGCGACGATTACGTTTTTGCCGATGCGCAGGACGGAAGCGGTACGAACAATGCCAATTTCGGTACGCCGCCTGAGGGAGAAAATCCGCGTATGCAGATGTACCTGTGGTCGGGCGGAGAAGACCCGGAAGTATTGACCATTAACAGCCCTGCTTCTATCGCGGGCACTTATACTTCCGTTGTCGGAGGATTCAGTCCGCCGATTCCGGATGTTCCGATCACAGCCGACATGGTGCTCGTGAATGACGGAGCCGGTGCGGATCCGAACGACGGCTGCGAAACGATTATCAATGCGGCCGAGCTCAACGGAAAGATCGCGCTCGTTCGTCGTGGAAACTGTACGTTCGGTTCCAAAGCAGAAGCTGTTGAAGCCGTAGGTGCCGTAGCCGTTATCGTGATGAACAACTCAGGCGGCGCGCCGATCGTGATGGGCGGCGTTTCCAACGCGGAGATTCCGGCGATCATGATTTCCCAGGCAAATGGGAATACGTTTATCGCCGCAATGGGCGGTGACGCGGTGAATGCGACGATCGTTATGTCGCCGGATCTGACAGCTACCGATTCCGACTTCGACAACATGATCATCGCCCACGAATACGGCCACGGAATTTCCACTCGTCTGGTGGGCGGTGCGGAAAACGCCAATTGTCTGTTCAATGCCGAGCAAATGGGTGAAGGCTGGTCAGACTGGTTCGGATTGATGATCACGCAGCAGGCAAGCGATCTTCCCGGAGATGCCCGCGGTGTGGGAACTTACGTGACCAATCAGCCGACAGACGGCACAGGAATTCGTCCGGCGCCTTACAGCACGAGCTTCAGTGTGAACAACTACACGTACAATGCAACCAACAACTCCGGCTCCATTTCCGAGCCGCATGGTATCGGGTTCATCTGGGCCACGATGCTGTGGGACCTCAACTGGGCGCTGGTAGATGAATACGGTTTCGATCCGGACGTGAAAAACGGTACCGGCGGAAACAACAAAGCGATGGCGCTTGTGATCGAAGGATTGAAGCTCACGCCTTGCGGACCGGGCTTTGTGGACGGCCGCGACGCCATTCTTGCAGCAGACGAATTGCTTTACGACGGTGCAAACGAATGCCTTATCTGGGAAGTATTCGCCAAGCGTGGGTTGGGCTATAGCGCCAGCCAGGGTGATTCAGACGATCGCGGCGACCAGGTCCAGGCCTTCGACCTGCCGCCACAGTGTAACCCGGAACTGGGAATGGATGAAAACGGCCTCGACCGTGTCGTAATCTATCCGAACCCGGCAAAAACAGAGATCAACATCGATATTTCAGGTTATAAAGCAGTGAAAGAAATCCGTCTGTTCGATCTGCAAGGGAAATTGCTGTTCGAAACAAGCGAGATCAATGCTTCGGTGATTACGATCGATCTGAGCTCTTACCGCAGTGGTGTGTACATGGTACAGCTGACCGGTGCGAATGGAGAGCGTGCGGTGGAGATTGTGAAACACTAAGAGTTAACTTAAAGCAATCATTGATACCCGGGGAGCGATCTCCGGGTTTTTCTTTTTTGAAGTGTTCAATGGGAATTATCGACTCTTTCGGAGGATCTTCGACAACGCACAAAAGGTGGGCTGAAGTGCTGGCGTAGTTGAAAGCGCTCCCGACATATGTCGGGACCTGCGCAAAAGACTTCCGAATCTTAAAAGTCACAGGTAATATTACATTAATGCAATATTGCTTTTTTGCATTGATCCGAACTGTGGGACCATCAAAATGTGCGGTTAAGAAAACAGGTAGAACGTGATCACGAGTCCGCCGACAAGACCGGTTGCTGCGGAAAGAACGGCGCGTGTCCAGCCTTTGCTGATCGGGCGATAAATGAATTGTTCGGTGAGTACCTGCAAAGTCGTTATGACGGCGGTATAAATCAGGAAAACGAACCAGCTGCCGATGTCCGACATCCACTGGAAGCTAACTTTTCCTTCGTCAAGTGAAAACAGCACGAACAGCAGAAATAAACTGCCGAGCCAGGTAACGAGGATACAACGATCACGGGTAGAGATAGCTGTTGCCATAATTTTTGCATAAGTATTCCACTATAACGGCTCAACGAGCGTTTTAGTGCGTAGCACATGCCCCAAGCATGTGAACGATTCATAAAAAATTGCCTTCTTTTGCATATGAGATCTTTCTTCCTTGCTCTGATCTGCCTGTCGGCCGGTTTTCTTTCCGCTCAAACACAGCCTGAATACAACTCCGGCGAGCTGCTTCACCAGCTAAAAAAGCTCCAGACCGTTGGCTCCGTGCTCTACGTTGCCGCACATCCGGATGACGAAAACACGCGCCTGCTGGCCTATCTCGCGAATGAAAAGCGCCTGCGCACAGGGTATTTATCGCTCACTCGCGGCGACGGCGGGCAAAACCTCATCGGCAAGGAGCAGGGCGAATTGCTAGGCTTGATCCGCACGCAGGAATTGCTGGCTGCACGTCGAACAGACGGCGCCGAACAGTTCTTTACCCGCGCCAACGACTTCGGGTTTTCCAAGAATCCGGAGGAAACGTTCGGGATCTGGAACCGCGACAGCATCCTGGCCGATATGGTCTGGGTGATCCGCAAATTCCGTCCGGATGTGATCATTTGCCGCTTCCCGACAACGGGCGAAGGCGGACACGGTCATCACACCGCTTCGGCAATCCTGGCGGAAGAAGCTTTTGATGCTGCGGGCGATCCGAAACGTTTTCCGGAGCAGTTGAAGTTTGTCAAAGTGTGGCAGCCGAAACGTTTGTTCTGGAATACCTTCAACTTCGGCTCCACGAATACGACTTCCGAAGATCAGCTCAAGATCGACGTCGGCATTTATAATCCGCTGCTGGGCGCTTATTACGGTGAAATTGCGGCAGACAGCCGTTCCATGCACAAAAGCCAGGGCTTCGGCTCGGCGAAAGGTCGCGGCTCTTCGATTGAATACTTCAAGCAGCTGAAAGGCTCGACGGCGAAAACCGACCTGTTCGAAGGCATCGTGCCGGAATGGAAACATTTTACCGGAACGGCAGCTTTTGAAAAACAGCTTTCGGCCTGCATCGCCGGTTTCAGTGCCGAACATCCGGAGAAAAGCGTCGACAAGCTCATTGCGTTATACCGCGAGCTGAAAAAAGTACCGTCCAGCAGCTATGATTTCGTAGTGATCCGCGAACGAAAATTGCGCGACCTCGAACAGCTCATCCTGGCATGCTCGGGTTTCTGGGCGGAAGTGGTTTCGACGGCTTACAATACCGTTCCGGGCTCTTCAACCGATCTGACAGTGACCGCGCTTTCCCGCTTTGCTATTCCGATCCAGCTGAAAAGCGTTCGTTTTCCGTTTGCAAGCGATTCGACTACGAACCTGGCGATGGAAACGAACAAAGTTTACACGTTCAAACACACGTCTTCCGTTCCGGGAGATCAAGCTTATTCCGATCCTTACTGGCTTCGTGAAACGCATTCCATTGGTATGTACACCGTTGCAGATCCATTGCAGCGCGGCATTCCCGAAAACAGCGGCGCACTTTCAGCCGTATTCGTAATGACCATAGCCGGAGAAAGCTTTATGGTACAACGCGAAGTCGTTTACAAATACGTCGATCCGGTAAAAGGCGAAATCTACCGTCCGTTCGAATTGCTGCCTCCGGCAACCGTCAATATTTCGGAACCCGTATTCGTTTTTGCCGACAACCAGCCCAAAACCATTCAGATCCGGGTGAAAGCCAACCAGGCCAACGTCAACGGAAAACTGGAACTGAAAGCGCCACAAGGCTGGAACGTTTCCATTTCACAACCGGAAATCCGTCTTGCAGCCAAAGGCGACGAAGTGCTTGTAAATGCGACCGTTTCGCCGGCCGTTTCTACTAATACACAGACTCCGGGCTCGATGATCACGAACCTGAAGAACGGCAACAATCCTTCAAATGCGTACAATGCAACTTCCACGTTTGTTCCCGACGGGCTGCTTACAGCCACGCTGAAAATCGACGGCAAAAGCTACAGCAAGGGCATCGAGCGCATCGAATACGATCATATTCCTTACCAGTTCATTCTCCGCGATGCGACAGCCAAGCTCGTGCGTCTCGACGTGAAAAAACAGGGAACGAAGATCGCCTACATTCCCGGCGCGGGCGACGACGTAGCGGCTTGTTTGCAACAGATCGGCTACTCCGTTACGATCCTGACCGACGAATTGCTCGACAACACCGATCTCAACCAGTTCGACGCCATTCTGACGGGTGTTCGCGCTTACAACACGAATCAGCGTTTGCAGGTACATTACCAGAAGCTGATGGATTACGTGAAAAACGGCGGGAACCTGGTCGTGCAATACAATACCAACAGTCGCATCGGACCGGTGGGAAGCAAGCTCGGTCCGCATCCGTTCACTATTTCCCGGAACCGCGTAACGGATGAAAACGCCGTGGTGACTTTCACGCAGCCGAATCACAGCGTATTGACCTATCCGAACCGCATTACCGAAAGCGATTTCAGCGGCTGGATCCAGGAACGCGGGATTTATTTCGCGACCGATATCGATTCGAATTATCAGACTGTGCTCACAATGAACGACCCGAACGAAAAGGCAGATGCCGGAAGTTTGATTATCGCGCCGCATGGAAAAGGGCATTTTGTTTACACAGGATTGGTATTTTTCCGTGAATTACCGGCAGGTGTTCCCGGCGCATACCGTTTACTGGTAAATTTGCTGAGCATTCCCGAAAATAAAACCAACTGATGGCTGAGGACCAGGAAGAGCATAAGGAAGAACAGGAAATGGACGAAGGCTCCCTTTTTACGGGATCCTGGCTGACTATTTATCTCTTTTTGGTCGAAGTGCTGGTCGCCGTGATCATCGGATTGTGGTTCTTCACCCAAAATTTCCGCTGATATGAGTACGACGGACTGGCTGGTATTGTGCATTACACTGCTCGGGATCGTAGGCTACGGGATCTGGAAAAGCCGCAACACGAAAAACATCGAAGGTTATTTGCTGGCAGATCGTCAGCTGCCGTGGTACCACGTCGGTTTATCGGTAATGGCCACGCAGGCCAGCGCCATCACCTTCCTTTCCGCTCCCGGACAGGCCTACAGCGACGGAATGCGCTTCGTGCAATTCTACTTCGGGTTGCCGCTGGCGATGATCGTTCTGTGTGTTTCCTTCATCCCGATCTTCCACAAGCTGAACGTCTTTACGGCATACGAATACCTCGAAAAGCGCTTCGACGTCAAAACCCGCACGCTGACCGCATTCCTGTTCCTTTTGCAGCGCGGTATTTCGACCGGGATTACGATTTACGCACCTTCGATCGTATTGTCGACCATTCTGCACATCGACATCAATTACACGACTGTCGTGATGAGCGGACTGGTGATTCTTTACACCGTTTACGGTGGCTCGAAAGCCGTTTCGTATACGCAGATGCTGCAAATGGGGATCATTTTCGCCGGATTGTTTACGGCAGGATTTATGGTCGTGCACCTGCTTCCCGAAAACGTGAGCTTCTCCGATGCGCTTCACATTGCGGGTAAAATGGGCAAGCTGAATGCCGTCGACACGACCTTCGATCTCGACAACCGCTACAATATCTGGTCGGGAATCATCGGTGGATTCTTTTTGCAATTATCCTATTTCGGGACCGATCAATCGCAGGTGGGCCGTTATCTGACGGGAAAATCCGTTACGCAAAGCCGCCTTGGTCTCGTGATGAACGGATTGGTGAAAATCCCGATGCAGTTCTTCATCCTGCTGATCGGTGCGCTGGTATTTGCGTTCTATCAATACGAAAAGCCGCCGGTGTTCTTTAACCAGGTCGAAGTAACCGCGATCAAGAACAGTCCGTACAAATCGGAATACAACCGCATCGAGCAGGATTATTACGCCAATCACGAGCTTAAAAAGGAAAAGGTTGAGGCTTTGGTAGCCGCCGAGCACGTGAACGATCAGGCTGCGGTAAATTCTTTGCGTAAAGACCTCGTTCAGCTCAACAGCAACGACACGCTGATCCGCAATAAAGCGGTGGGCCTGATGAAGAAAAACAATCCGAAAGCGGACACCAACGACACCAATTACGTGTTCCTGTCGTTCGTGATCGATTACCTGCCAACCGGGCTGGTCGGCTTGCTGATCGCTATTATCTTCCTCGCTTCGATGGGCTCGACCGCCAGTGGACTGAACTCTTTGACATCGACATCGATCATCGACTTTTACAAGCGATTCTATCGAAAAGAAGGCACCGACAAAGGCTACCTGGCCACTTCCCGCTGGGTAACGGTGATCTGGGGCGTTTTCTGTCTGATCGTTGCTTTGTACGCCGCCAAGCTCGGAAACCTGATCGAAGTGGTGAACATCCTTGGATCGCTGTTCTACGGAACCATTCTCGGGATCTTCGTTACGGCGTTCTATCTCAAATCCGTTCGCGGAACCGCCGTGTTCTACGCTGCGCTGGTAACGGAATGCCTGGTAGTGATTGCCTGGTACTTCGAGATCTCGGCGTTCTTATGGCTGAACCTGATCGGCTGTGGATTGGTGATGATTTTTTCGCTGATCTTTCAGTTGGTGCTGCCTGAGGCTGTGGTAGAGGAAGAAGAATAATCACCACAAAGGAGCAAAGGTTCTTTTACATCCATACTGCTTAAGGAAGCAAAGGGAATCCGCGTTCCTCTTTGCATTGTTTTTTTGACTTGAAACTGTTTTTGGGACGAATTGCATGGTTTGAGGGGTGAAATGCATGGCATTTCAAGAGAATAAGTAAAAATCTCATTCTTCATTGCTGTGGAGTGATTGAGTTGTAACCCTAATCCCTTTGCTTCCTTAACAAACACGCCAAGCACTTAACCTTTGCTCCTTTGTGGTGAAGTGAAAGTCAGGCAATCCTCCACCCATTCGGAACATCTGCCTCAGCCGCCAGCAAAGCCACATCGCCTTTTCCGTCGACAGCGCCGAGAACCAGGCATTCCGACATAAACTTCCCGATCTGTTTGGGCGGAAAATTGACCACCGCGACGACTTTTCTGCCGATCAGTTCTTCCGGAGCTGCATAGCGTTGGGTGAGCTGCGCCGAGCTTTTCTTCATTCCCAAATCACCGAAATCGATCGTTAACCGGTAAGCAGGACGATTTACACCATCAGCAACAACAGCCGTGATAATCGTTCCGACACGCATGTCGACCTTTTCGAAGTCATTCCAGGTAATTGTTTCCATGGTTTAAAATTAGTGAACTGTTAGCAGTGAGTAGTGAACAGTTGGGCATAAGAAAGAAAATGTTGTTCAGCACAAAACTGCTCACTGTTTACTGCCAACCGTTCCCTGTTTACTGTTCACTATTCACTTATTGACCGTTCGCCGACGCCTGTCTACAACTGACCGATTTTCTGTTGCAGCCGCTAAACCACCACTCTACTTTTGCTTCACTTCCAAAAGAAAAATTTTGGTTCTTTTATTTCAGAACTAAACAAACTTAGTTTAATTTTGCGCCGCAGAAAACGATTATGGAAGAACTTGTTTTGACAGATGGACAGCGAGAGCTGATAGAGCGGTTGGGTGTTTTCCACGAACAGCATGGTATACCGCCGACCGAAGCGCGTATCGCTTCATTATTGCTAGTGGCCGATAACACAGAGCTGACATTCGATCAGATCCGCGAGCTGCTTTCAATCAGCAAAAGTGCAACAAGCACCGCTTTGAACACTTTGCTGCTGACCGAGCGGGTGATTTATACCACGAAGCCGGGCGACCGGAAACGCTACTTCTCGAGCAATATCGTGCACTGGGAAGAAAGCTGCTCCAGCAGTTTTAAGAAAATGCTCGATATCAATGCACTGCTCAACGAAGTAGTGCAACAACGGACCCCGCAAACGCCTGAATTCAACGAAGCCTTGCGCAACTTCATTGAATTCATCGACTATATGAACACNNTGGATCAGTTACATTTCGTATCCGGACTCAAACGTCTCCTGCCCGCAGCGATCTTTCTCCTTGCCGGCAGCAGTCTTTTTAGTCAGGAAACACCCTACACACTGCAGCAATGCATTGAATACGGGCTCACGAACAATCCGAACATGCTGAAGGCGCAGATCGAGACCGACAAGGATTCGTACAAGCGGATGGAAGCCCGTTCGAATTACCTGCCGCAGGTCAACGGCTCCGTGCAGGTAATCAACAACCTCCAGCTCCAGACTTCCATCCTTCCGGGGGAAATCATCGGTCAGCCGGGCGAGCTCGTAGCCGTGCAATTCGGTACCCGTTACAACGTCGTTGGCGCAGTGGGCGTGACACAAACACTTTACGACCAGGCGCAGATCTACAACATGCAGATCGCCAAACAGAACGGCACGATCGCCGAGCTCAACCTTCAGAAAACGAAGGAGCAGCTCATTTATGACATCGCAACGGTGTATTACGGCGCGCAGGTGAGTCTCACGCAAAAACAGCTCGTTGCCGATAACCTCAGCAAGATCGACACGCTGCTGAAGGTAACGACCATTCAGTTCGAAAACGGCTTTGCCAAAAAGATCGATGTGGACAAACTTGTAGTGAGCCAGACAAACCTGCAAACAGAGCTGGCTACCAGCGAAGTGAATTACCAGCAGCAACTGCTTTTGCTCAAGTATTACATGGGCCTGCCGCTGGAAACAAGCATCAGCGTTCCGGCGATCGCAATCGATGAAGCGCCGGGCGGAACCCTGGTAAATACCGAAACGCTGAATACGACGGATGTCAATATTTTGCAGGCGCAGCGCGCATTGTTCGATCTGAATCTCCGCCAGGTACGCGCAGGCTACATTCCGACGCTCAATGCGAATTTCAACTTCGCTTACCAATTGCAGCAGAACAACTTCCGCATTTTCAGCAACGATGCCAACTGGTTCCCGAACTCGTATGTAGGCATCACGTTGAACGTGCCGATCTTCGACGGTTTGTCGAAATACGCGCGCACCAGCCAGATCGAATTGCAGATCAAGCAGAGTGAGCTCGATGAGCAATACCTCACCGAAAGCCTCAAAATGCAGCGCAGCAACGCACAGAACAAGCTCACGATCAACATCGGCACACTCGAAAACCAGCAGCGAAACATTCAGCTGGCCGAGGAAGTGTTTGAGACGACCAAAGCACAATATATCGGTGGGATCGCATCCATGACCGATCTCGTGAATGCCGAAAGCTCCCTCAAAGAAGCACAATCGAATTACCTCAACGCGTTGGTACAAGTGAAGCTGGCCGAGCTTGAGCTCATCCGATCCACCGGAAACATCAACACATTCAACTAAATAAAACGACAGATGGAAAAATTCAAACGCATATTCAGACGCATCATTCTGCCGATCCTGGTAGTGCTCGTGCTCTTCATGATCATCATGAACAAGCTGAACAGCAATAAAGAAAAAATGGCGGCGACTTCCGCTATCAGCGAGCAGAAAATGACCGTTTTCCCGGTAACGGTAGTCAATCCGGCTATGGAAAAGATCACACAGGATTTCGAGATCAACGGCAGCTTTGTGGCCGATCACGACCTGCAGTTCGTTTCCGAAGTGGCGGGACGCGTAAAGACACTGAACATCGAAAACGGTGATTATGTAACGCAAGGAAAAGTGATCGCGGTGATCGACAACGAGCAGACGCAGATCGACCTGAAACTGGCGAAAGCAACGCTCGATAAAGCAAAAGCCGACCTCGGAAAATACGAAGTGATGCTTCAAAGCAACGCGGTGAACAAGCAGCAGGTGGAAGAAGCCCGCATGGCCGTTCGATCGGCCGAGTCGAATGTGGCAACGCTTCAGCGTCAGCTTCGCCTGTCGACCATCGTTTCACCGATCTCAGGTATCGTTTCCAACGTAGCGATCGAAAAAGGAAGCTACCTCGCTCCGGGAACCGTGATCGCGCAGATCGTCGATATCAAAACACTGAAGATGAGCGTGAAACTGCTCGACAACCAGGTCGTTCGCGTGAAAAGCGGTCAGGACGTAAAAATCGTTCCGGACCTGTACCCGCAAACATCGATCAAAGGAGAAGTAGCTTCTATTTCGCCACAGGCCGATGGATCGCGCAAGTTCGATACCGAGATCAAATTCGTAAACCCGACCAAAACGCCTTTGAAATCCGGTATGACGGGAAAAGTGCAGTTTGTCTTCGGCGGAACGAAAGAAGCACTCGTGATTCCGATCAAGTGCCTCGTGGGAAGTGTACAAAAGCCACAGGTGTATGTGATAGAGAACGGCAAAGCGAAACTGGTGAACATCGGCATCGGTGCTGTGGATGATGAGAACCTGGAAATCGTTTCCGGGCTCACAGCCGACATGCAGGTCGTACAAACCGGTCAATTGAACCTTACAAACGGATCGTTGGTGAAGATCATTCAATAACGTATTCAAAAACAAGATATTATGTCAATTACAGAATTAGCCATAAAGAGGCCGTCGCTGATCGTTGTGATCTTCTCGGTCCTCGGGTTTCTCGGCTTGCTCAGCTACTCGAAGCTGAACTACGAGCTGATGCCCGATATGTCCTGGCCGGTTGTTTCCGTGACAACGCTCTACCCGGGCGCCTCACCGGCTGAGGTCGAAAGCTCCGTTACCAAAAAGGTCGAAGACGCGTTGGCGAGTGTGGAAAACCTCGACCAGATGCAATCCACTTCCGCAGAAGGAATGTCGGTGGTGGTACTGATCCTGAAAAACGATGCCGACTCGGACAAAGCCGTCCAGGAAGCACAGCGCAAGATCAACGCCATCCTATCGACCCTGCCGGAAGAAATTCTGTCACCGTCGCTTGCGAAATTCTCCTTCGACGAATTCCCGATCATGAACATCGGTGTGACGGCCAAAATGCCACCAACAGAGCTTTACTCGCTCATCAAAGATGACATCAAGCCTATTCTTTCCAAGCTGGAAGGAACGGCGCAGGTGAATCTCGTCGGTGGTGAAGAGCGTGAGATCACCGTGCAAGTGAACCGCGAAGCAGCGAAGAACTACGGAATTTCCATTCTCGATGTGACCAACAGCGTGCGTCGTGCGAATATGGAATTGCCGACCGGTAAGATCAAAAGCGACGAAACACAGGCGCTCGTTCGTCTGCGCGGTAAATACAAAAACCTCGAAGAGCTCCGCAACCTGGTGATCACGACCGATCCGAAAACGGGATCGCCGGTACACTTGTACGAAGTAGCCAGCGTGCGTGATGCTTCCAGCGAGATCAAGACACTGAACCGAATCAACGGTGTGAACTCGCTCGGTTTATCGATCCAGAAGCAAACCGACGCAAACACGGTGGAATTGAGCCGTCTCGTGAAAGAAGAGATTAAAACACTCGAAGAACAGTACAAACAATACGGACTGAAATTCGAGATCGCTTCCGACTCCTCCGACTTTACCCTCGAAGCAGCCGACGCGGTTGTACACGATCTGATGCTTGCGATCTTCATCGTGGCGCTCGTGATGCTCCTGTTCCTCCACAGCGTGCGAAACTCGCTGATCATCATGATCTCCATTCCGGCTTCATTGATCTCCGTGTTCATCGCCATGTACATGCTCGACTTTACGATGAACCTCATGACCTTGCTGGCAATCTCGCTCGTGGTCGGAATTCTCGTGGATGACTCCATTGTGGTACTCGAGAACATCTACCGACACCTCGAAATGGGCAAGGAACGCCGACAAGCCGCATTGGATGGTCGTAACGAGATCGGATTTACCGCAATGGCGATCACACTTGTGGATGTCGTGGTATTCCTTCCGCTGACCATGGTGGGTGGTCTGATCTCGAACCTCCTTTCGCAATACTCGCTCGTGATCGTGATATCGACCCTGATGAGTCTCTTCGTATCCTTTACGCTTACACCGTTGCTGGCTTCCCGCCTGGCGAAAGTGGAGAAGATCAATCCGAAGCTCCTTACCGGGAAAATCGTGATCGGTTTCGAACGTCTGCTGAAGTGGTTTACGCTTAAATATGCTTCCATCCTGCGCGTTGCCTTGAAACGCAAGCGTTGGGTAATCATCGGCGCACTGGCTATCCTGATCTGGTCGTTCAGCCTCGTTGGCGGCGGTTACATCGGTGGTGAATTCGTTGCCCAGGGCGACCGCGGTGAATTCCTCATCACGCTGGAGCTTCCGCAGGATGCAACCCTGAAGCAAACCGACGCCGTGACGCAGCGCGTGGAGAAATACCTTTTCAACGACAAGCGCGTGGTGAATGTGTTTACCAATGTCGGAACCGGCAGCGGAAACATGGGAATGAGCAGCAACGTGAACAACAAATCGCAGCTCACCGTGAAGCTCGTTCCGAAAGAACAGCGTCCGCAAGCGGCCAGCGTTATCGCCCAGCTGATGAAGCAGGACCTCCAGCGCATGCTGCCGGATGTGAAGATCAACTCCGCGACCATCGGTATCGTGGGTGGTGCCGACGACGCGCCGATCCAGGTACTCGTTTCGGGCAACAACATCGATTCGAACTTCGTGGCTGCAGAGCGTGTGATGAGCATTCTGAAATCCATCAAGGGAACAACCGAGGTCAAAATGTCGACCGAAACCGGTAACCCGGAAGTGGTGGTGAACATCGACCGTGAGAAAATGGCCGAGCTTGGCCTGACGATGGATGTTGTAGGATCGACCCTGCAAATGTCGTTCAACGGCGACGATAACGCCAAGTTTACCGAGAAAGGAAAAGACTACACGATCCGTGTGAACTACGACGATTTCAACCGTCGCAACACCGAAGACGTGAAGGACGTTTACTTCATCAACAACAAAGGCGATGAGATTGCGCTGAGCCAGTTTGCGACCATTACCAAAGGTACCGGACCGTCGAAGCTGGAGCGTAAAAACCGTATTCCTTCGATCACCGTGAACTCGCAGGTACTCGGTTCTTCTGCCCAGCAGATCACGACCGAATTCACCGAAAAAGTGGAGAAAATGGGCTTGCCGAAGGGCGTGACCTACAGCTTCGAAGGTGATGCGAAAAACATGGCCGAAGCGATGGCCAACCTCGGACTCGCGATCCTGGCTTCCATCCTGTTCGTTTACCTGATCATGGTGGCGCTTTACGACTCGTTCGTGTATCCGCTCGTGGTACTCTTCTCGATCCCGATGGCAGTCGTAGGTGCCTTGCTCGCACTGGCGCTTTCGCTGAACACGCTGAACATCTTCTCGATGCTCGGTATGATCATGCTGATCGGTCTGGTAGCGAAAAACGCGATCCTGATCGTCGACTTTGCCAACCAGCTGAAAGCCCAGGGCCGCAACTCGGTTGAAGCGCTCATTATTGCCGGTCAGGAACGTCTCCGTCCGATCCTGATGACCACGCTCGCGATGGTATTCGGTATGTTGCCGATCGCACTCGCAACAGGTCCGGGAGCGGAATGGAAAGCCGGACTTGCATGGGTATTGATCGGTGGTCTGACCAGTTCTATGGTCCTGACGCTGGTGGTCGTACCGTGCGTGTATCTGATCTTTGATATTTTCCGTCGCCAGATTTCGAACAAGAAAGCGAAGGCGATCCTTAAAGAAGTGGACATCGTTGCCTTGGGGGAGGCTGCGCATGGCCATTAAATCAACAAAACCCTATCCCCGGAAAGCGCCTTGGTAACAGGGCGCTTTTTTTGACTTTAAGATTTTAGGAGGTCAGGATTTCTGGACACCAAAAGATTAAGACTTCAGGATGTTGGTTGATTTAATTTTAACGTTAAATGGATTAATATTTTATTTTTTCACATATTTATTTGGAATTTCAAAAAAGGTGAAGTACTTTCGCAACGAGACATTAAGTACCGACTCAAAAAGCATGAAAGCGCAACTGTCACATTTCTTCTTTTATTACTTCTTCGGACCCGCACGGGAGCCCGGAAGAGTTGGTAGTTGAGTTACAACATATTCAAACTTTTTAAAGGCTTCCGTTTTCGGGGGCCTTTTTTTATTCCATCAATTTTTAAAACCAACAAGCATGAGACATCACAAAGTAGCGATCCAGGGAACACTTTCCTCTTACCACGACCTGGCGGCCAGACGTTTCTACGGCGCCGATACGGAAACCATCGAGTGTTCGACGTTCCGCGAGGTTTGTACGCGACTGGTGAACAACGAAGCCGATTACGCCGTTATGGCGATCGAGAACTCGACGGCGGGAAGTATTCTTTCCAACTACGCTTTGATCGAGGAATACAAGCTCACGATCATCGGCGAGCTGTACGAGCGCATTCAGTTTCACCTGATGGCCAATCCGGGCGTGACGCTGGACCAGCTGCAGTATGTCCACTCCCACCCGATGGCGATCGCACAATGCCAGGATTTCCTTTTGCAGCATGCGCACCTGAAAGCGGTTGAGCTCGGCGATACAGCCGGCTGCGCGAAAAACATCCGCGATAACAACTGGGACACGATCGCAGCTATTGCCAACGAGGAAACGGCCCATAGCTACGGTCTCAATATCCTGGAACGCAACATCGAAACGAACAAGCAGAATTACACCCGTTTCCTGGTGCTTTCGAAAGGAAAACTGCCGGTGGAAAATCCCGATAAAGCTTCGCTGAGCTTCCAGGTCGAGCACAAAACCAATGCGCTGGCCAAAACCTTGCAGGTGCTGAGCAATCACGACATCAATCTGAGCAAGATCCAGTCAGTTCCGCTTCCGGCAACGGTGAATCAATACTCGTTCCATATCGACGTGGAAGGACTTCTTACCATCATTACGCAGCAGCCGTGAGCGAACTGCTCGATGTGTGCAAACAACTAAAAATCCTGGGTGAATACAAGCGATCGAATGTGGGTCATGCGCTTCCCCAATTAAACTAAACGAACATGGAAACGAAAACAATTATCGCCGGGCCTTGCAGCGCGGAATCAGAAGAACAGGTCGTTCAGATCGCCCGATCGGTAAAAGCTATTTCATCCGACATTATTTTCCGCGCCGGGATCTGGAAACCGCGCACCAAACCGGGCGCTTTCGAAGGACACGGGGCCGTTGCCCTTCCGTGGCTGCAAACCGCTAAACAGGAAACCGGCTTGCGAACGTCTACCGAAGTAGCGACTCCGCGCCACGTGGAAGAAGCATTGAAACACGGTGTCGATCTGCTCTGGATCGGCGCGCGCACGACCGTAAATCCGTTTTCCGTTCAGGAAATCGCGGATGCTTTGAAAGGGACAAATGTCGAAGTTTACGTCAAAAACCCGACACATCCGGAAGTCGCTTTNNGTGCCGTGGAACGCTTACAGAAAGCCGGGATCGAACGTCCGGGACTGATTCACCGCGGATTCAAATCGCTTTCGCAAACCGAATACCGGAATGCGCCGCAATGGCAACTGGCCATCGACATGAAAGTTCGTCACCCGGAATTGCCCATGATCTGCGATCCGAGCCACATTCTCGGCGCGCGTGTAGGTCTGATCGACATTGCCCACAAAGCGGCATCGCTCGATTACCAGGGACTGATGATCGAAACGCACAACGATCCCGACAATGCGTGGAGCGACGCACAGCAGCAGATTCGTCCGGCCGAGCTGAAAGAGCTACTGTTATCGATTGTCTGGAAAGTAGTGGAAGCCGAAAAAGGCCCGTTGAAAAACCTGAACGTTTTCCGCGACCGCATCGATAACATCGACGACGAGATCCTGAACCTGCTCAGCGAGCGCATGCGCATCAGCGAAGCCATCGGTATGCTGAAAACGGAAAACAACCTCACGGTGCTGCAGCCCAACCGCTGGCAGGAAATCGTTGAGAAAACTGTCACCAGGACTGCTTCGCTGCACCTTTCCCGCGAATTTATTCTGCGCTACCTCGACGCCGTTCACATCGAGTCGATCAACCGCCAGAATGCCGTTTTCAGCGGCTACAAAACAGCGAAAGCCCCCCATTAAATAACGAGCACCCCACAAAACGCAAAGTTTTCGGAAGTCACGGCTTGCTGTATTCTGAAACTTTGCGTTTATTTTTGTCCCATGCAGGGAACAACTCAGGCAATCGAAATCCGCACGGTCACCGTTACGCGCTACATCACGCCGCTGCGGGAAGGAGGCTCGCTTCCGGCCGTGGCCGCTGCCGACGACGGCTTCAAGTACGTATTGAAATCCCGCTGGGCCGGACACGGCGTCAAAATGCTCATTTCGGAGCTCATCGGCGGCGAAGTGGCCCGTACACTCGGGTTGAAAGTACCTGAAATCGTTTTCGCAGAGCTCGACGAAGCTTTCGGCAGAACCGAAGGCGACGAAGAAATACAGGATCTTTTGCGAGGAAGCCAGGGACTGAATCTCGGCTTGCATTTCCTGTCCGGAGCCGTGAACTTCGATCCTGTCGTGACTTCCGTGGATGGTAAAACCGCTTCCGCGATCGTCTGGCTGGACGCATTCCTGACAAACATCGACCGCACGTTCCGCAACACCAATATGCTGATCTGGCACAAGGAATTGTGGCTCATCGACCACGGCGCGGCACTGTATTTCCATCATTCGTGGGACAACTGGGAACAAAATGCCCAAAGTCCGTTTACGTATGTAAAAGACCACGTGCTGCTGCCAAAAGCCGACCAGCTCGACGAAGCCGCCGCGCGTGCCTTGACCTTGCTCACACCAGAAAAGATCCGCGAGATCGTGGCGCTCATTCCGGAAACCTGGCTGCAATGGGAAGGCTACGGACTCGAGCCGGAAGCCATTCGCAGCGTTTACGAGCAATTCCTGCTGCTGCGCTTGCAGCATTCCGAACGTTTCACCAACGAAGCAAAAGATGCCAAAGCACGTTTATGAATACGCCGTGATCCGGATCGTTCCGAAAGTCGAGCGCGAGGAATTCCTGAACGTCGGTATTATCGTGTTCTGCAAGCACAGTCGTTTTATCCAGGTCCTGTATAAGATCGATCCTGCCCGTATTGCCGCTTTCAGCAACGAGCTGGACATTGATCAGATCGAAGAAAACCTGGCTTCGTTACAGAAAATTGCCAACGGAGATAAAGACGGCGGTCCCATTGCGTGCGAAGAAGTAGCCGAGCGTTTCCGCTGGCTGACGGCGACACGCAGCTCGGTGATCCAGACATCGCGCCCGCATCCGGGACTGAGTGACGACCTCGAAAAAACCAGCCGTGAGTTGTTCGAAGCGCTGGTGCTTTGACTTAAACCTGTATATTCACTGTCGAAAACAATGCTGCTATGAGCCCACGAGCTAAATCTTTCCTCATCTCTCTTGTTTTACTGCTAACACTCGCAGCTGCTATCGGCGGCATTGCCGGTTGTGTTGCTTTCGCTGAGGAAACCATAATGGATTCCACTTACGAAGGTGCAACGGTGACAGCTCATTCAGGTTTGAACGGCGGCGCTATCGGCTGTGGAATTTTCGGCGCAGCAGGTCTTTGGGGATTTGTCAAAGTGATTCTGGAAATTTTCAGACTATAAGCCCGCTTTTATTTCAATCGTACGCAATAGAATTGCATCGAATCCAGCCAGTTTTCCGGTTGATTCTGCCCTTTTCCAAGATTCAGCTCCGTTGTATAGTACAACATACCGTCGCTGATAATGATCGGCTCGCCTTTCTGGTAGTTGAGGAAATATTTCTTCCCCGACATTTCGATATAATGTCCCGTTTTGCGCAAAGGCCAGCCCTCATAGTCGGCTGAAACCAGAAAATAGCGCTCGATTTTATAATCGGGATCGTTTGAAAAGGCTGTATGGTAATTTCCCGCTTTGATTTTGCTCTTTATGAATTCCTGCGTGGTTTCGGGCAGGTTCGCAAAGGCCTTTGTTTCCGTCGGGGTGTTGTACTTTTTGTTCTCCAAACTCGTCCAGCCTAGCTTGCAGCTGGTCAAAACGCCTATTATTAGTACGATGTGTATGTTCCAAAGCGTCTTTCCCATATGGTTTTTGGACGAAATTTACCACTTTTACTTTAGTTGCCCTCCTTGAAAAACACTTCTTCAATCGACCTATTTTATTGTAAACGAATCCTCTATAAAGCAAGTTATTTTTTTAACGCATAACGCTGTGTTAAAAGCGACGAACTGCTTGACTGGCGTGTTCGGAATGTTCTACCTTCTGCCCTTAACTAAACACTATTTATATGAAAAAGCCACTATTGACCACGGCGCTGTTACTGGCGTCGGGGTGGTGTGCCTCGCAGCACATCCTCGAAAGAACGATCGACAGCTGGAGCTGGCCCAACTTGTCCGTCGAACGAACCAACAACACGGTAATTGCCGGTTTTACGGATCGCAATCCGGCCGGAAGATACGCTCCGACCTTCAAACTCACAACACCTGCCGGCGCACCGATGAGCTCTTTTTACCTCGATTTTACCACGCATGTGGTGCTCATGGATTTTACCATCAAGAATAGTGAGCGGATTGTGCTGGTCGGATCTGTTTACGATATCGGATCGGCATTTCCTACCCATTTGTACGTTGCAGAATGTGATTTCGCCGGAACGATGATCCAAAGCCGGATTTACCCTATGCCGACTGGTCAGTACCTGATTCCGCATCACGTCGTGCATTCGCCCACGCAGGGACAAATCGTAGTGGTAGGCACTAAAGCCAACGGACCTATGACTGTGGCCAATACATTCACTTTGCCGCGAACCGGCTTCATTCTCGGATTGAATCAAAACAATTTCAACGCTGTCCTGTTCACGGTTGAAATGAATTCTCCTGCCGGTGGCACTAACGACAGCGACATGCTGGAAGCCATTACGGAAGTTCCGGGATCGGGCTATTTCATTACCGGTTCGGCCAATAACCCGACGAATGCAGAGCAAAACCTGCTGACAATGGGAATCAATTACGCCGGTGGAATCACGCATTCACACATCCGCGACAATACGAATTCCCGCTACGTCGGCGCATCCGTCCTGTATCAGAATTCGGGAGGATTTACGGGCGTACACGTATTAGCGAACAACAGCGTCGGGCATCAATGGGAAGTCGCCAGCTTTAATATTGCCGGGAATGCCGTTACACCTTTTTACCGTCACCAAATCACCACGTTGCCGGTAGGAAGCGGCATCGACGTGAACGGATTCAGGCTGTTGCTGGACGAAACGAATAAAGTAGCCGTCGGAGGCTATATTTTCTCGCCCAATCCGCCGGCGATCCTTCCGCAAATTCTCACGCCGTTCCTGATCACGCTGAATCCCGGACTGGCGACTGCTGCGACGGCGAAAATGTACCGCTCGAGAAACTTTTCACCGTTGAACGGCTACTACAACGAAACGGGGAATTCGGTATTCATCAATACGCCGGATATCGTGCAATACGATCCGAACCTGAAAAAATACCAGATGCTGAATCCGAATACGATCGATAAGGGTTATGATCTGCATATTTCGGGCGCACGTAACAACAACTGCGAGAGCGCGCTGGAAACAACTCCGACGCCTATGACTCCTGTCGATCTCGGCCCGGCGAATTACACCACATTCAGTGTGACGCCATCCGCGTTTAACTTCCCGAAAATCGCGCGTCAGATCAACCAGGCGATTATTTGTCAGGCAACATCGCTTGCACAAACGGGTCTGATGATCGCTCCCAATCCGGCAACCACGGCGTTAACGGTGGAGCTGACCGATGGCGAAATCCGCGAGATCACTGTCATCGATATGCGCGGCAGCACCGTATTAACGAAACAGGAAGAAGGCCTGCAACAGGAAAAAGGACGTTCACCGCTTGATATCAGTCAATTGACACCGGGCATGTACCTTGTCCGCGTCGTTGACGAAGAAGGCATGGTTTACACCCTGAAATTCCTGAAGGAATAACTACCACTATTCGGAGAAGGCGCAAAGGATCCGTTCTTTGCGCCTTTTTATTTTTATCATCACTAAGACCGAACCGAAATGGCACATAGAAAATGCCGTTTCATCACTTTATCACCGCTTTATGACTGCTTTATCACCGCTTTATACCCCCTTTTATTCACCAGTAGTAACGAATGACCGCATAAGGTCTATATCGGTATCAATTATTAGATAAACCGTAATTTCGTCCAAAACCCCTTTCATGGAATTCGGAAAAACGGACAGAAGCCAGCTAGACCACCTTGATTTTACTTTGCCTCCGGACGGTGTTTTTACGCAGCATTTCCTGACCGGAACACGTTCTCCGGATTTGCAGGTTTATGTCGGCGCGCCGAAATGGGGCATCAAGGAATGGATCGGCATCATCTATCCCGACAAGACGAAAGAAAGCGATTTCCTCGACCACTACGTTTACCATTTCAACAGCATTGAGCTGAACGCCACACATTACAAGATCTACCCTGAATCGACCATCGCGCGCTGGGCGCAGAAAGCCGCCGGAAGACACTTTCGTTTTTGTCCGAAAGTTCCGCAACAGATCAGCCATTATACCGATCTCGGAACGGCTAAAGCGCAGCAGCTGACAGATGAATTCCTCCGGGGCGTAATCCATTTCGGTCCGACACTCGGTCCCGTTTTCCTCCAACTGAGCGAGCGTTACGGCCCGCAGCGGAAAGAAGCGTTGTACAACTATCTTCGAAAACTTCCGCAGGACGTGCGGTTTATGGTCGAAGTGCGCCATCCGTCGTGGTTTGAAGACGTAGAACTGCACCGGGAATTATTCGGTTTGCTGGCTGAACTGAAAATCGGCTCGGTGATCACCGATACGGCCGGTCGCCGCGATTGCATCCACATGGAAGTAACAACTCCGCAAACGATGATCCGGTTCGTGGGAAACGGTCTTCATCCGAGCGATTACAAACGCGTTGACAGCTGGATCGAGCGCATTTCCGACTGGATTAACCGTGGCATGGAAGAAGTACATTTTTACATTCACCAACCGGGCGAAGTGTATTCACCGGAGCTGGCAGCGTATACGATCGAAAAGCTGAATAAGGTGTGTGGGCTGGAATTGCAGCCACCGCGATTTATTGAGAGGACGGGGAGTTTGTTTGATTGAGTCCAGTCTCCTGTTACCCGGTCTCCAGTCTCCGGTCATTGTCTTCCCCCTCAATCCCCCTTTCGCCGCGGCGGAGGGAGTATAAAAAAACCCCTGACAACTGCCAGGGGCTTTGTAGAGGAACTCACATAAGCCGCGCTATTCAACTGATGTGAATCTTACTACAGAGGTAAAGGATTTACAAAGGATTGAAGGTTACGACCTTGATCACCGGTTTCAGTGAATAAGTGCCGTTTCCTCTTTCAACGATCGATTCCGCTGCGTCAAAGTCGATCAGCATTTCGTAAACCGTGTTCGGCTCCAAAGTCTGATGAACGTTGATCTTGAGTCCGGATTGCTGTGCACTCGGCGTATCGAGCGGGTGCATTACGCTATCCACCATCACGGTGTTCTCGTCGCCAAGGATCAAACGGAACTGGCTGATGTCTCCTGATGGAATGTCACTTCCGTCAACCAATACAGCCGTTACGCTATCCTGCAGAGTCAACAGGTCATAAATGCCCTGATTTGTAGGGAGGCTTACCCAGCCGTCGCCTTCATGGTGTACCTGTACTTCGAGTACTTCGACGTTTACCTGCTGGTAATCACCAGGAGCGTCTTTCATACGCACTTTCATGTGGGAAGTACCTTCTTCCTTGCGGCAGGCAGTGAACATAAATACTGCTGCTGCAGCGATCATAATTGAGAATTTCAGCTTCATGGCTTATTTGTATATGGTTATAGGAACAAAATCGGTAGCCCGGACAAATTGTGGTGACGCCCGGGCTGTGTCATAGGTATTAAAAGCTTATGCAGAAATGTCGTGATCAAGGCAAAAGGGGCCGGAGAAACTGAATTGAAACCAAAAACCCATTTAGAATCCGGCCCCGAGTTACCTTTCTGATACACACACACTAATTTACTTGTCAAAGGAACCATGACCGTACCACTACCCCCGAGAAGAGTCTGCTTGAAGTAAGATGGTATTTTTAAAAGGGTAGTCATAGAACCATTCATTTGGTTCTTGCTTTGGCGAAATATGTGCCATCACAGCGTCGAAAAATCAGGTCATTGAAAATCAACAAACTGCAAAAATGAAGCTCGTGCCATTTTTTTCATTTTGAAAAAATCGACGTCAAAATGGAAATAAACCGCTTNNTCTTTAGTTGCTGAAAACAGACGCCAAAACCGGCTCTTAAAATTGCTTCTTATGTCTCTATGGAAATACCTTTTTGTCGGAATCATCTGGATGGTCACAAACCACGCGGATGCGCAGCTATCTCCACAAGATACGCTCTACCAGACCGTCGTTCGGCTCGACAGCCTGTACTTCGCAGCCTACAACACCTGCGACATGAAAACGCAGTCGGAGCTGATTGCTAAAAACATCGAGTTTTACCACGACAGCGGTGGACTGATCACCTCGAAAAAAAAGCTGCTAAAGGCAATCGAGCAGAACATCTGCGGAAAAGTCACCCGCGAGCTGATCGCCGGCAGCATCGAAGTGCACGAAATCCCGGGCTGGGGCGCCATCGAAATGGGCTTACACCAGTTCCACAACAACCAGGAACCCGATGTTGTTCCGCGTCCGGGTAAGTTTATTGTTTTCTGGCAAAAGACGAATGACGGGTGGGTAATGGTAAAGGTGGTGAGCTTGCATTGAAAACAGTGTGAGAGTGAGCCTGTCTGTCGACAGACAGGTGCGGGTTTTGAGTATGCTATCCGCGCTCCACAACCACATTCCTGCCGAGCGTTTTGAATCTCACACCATTTTCCTGCACTACGGTAATGGTAATGTGTCCGGTTTTACTGACATTGATATCTCTGACAATACCCGCTTTCCCTTTGTGGGTTCCGGCAATAACGGTACACTGATCGCCGTCACTGAGATTAACATGCGGGTCGTTGTTCATTTGCAAGGTTTGAGCTAAAATAGCTATTTCCCGTTTGAGATTATCAGCGATGTGAACAATGTGAGTTTGAGCGTGGGTTTGGAGGGAAAAAGAAAAAAGCAATCAGAAGACCGGAGCGAGTGTGAGTTTCGAGGAATAGAAACGCAACACACTCTTCATTCACGCTCCAAACTGAAAGAAAGAGCATCGAGTAAGATTAGTGTGAGAGTGAGTGTGCGACTTGAGGGAAAAAGAAAAGAGCAGATTACTTACGCAATCTGCTCTTTCTTCTTGCTCCTCCTCTTGGGCTCGAACCAAGGACCCTCTGATTAACAGTCAGATGCTCTAACCGACTGAGCTAAGGAGGAATTTGCTTTCGCGGTTGCAAAGATAGTGAAAGAAATGAATTTCAAAACGGGCAGGCGAAAAAAATCGCAGATAAATACGGGTGTCGCGGTATCGAACTGTGAATCAGGACTAAAAATCTTCCTCTGAAAGCGTGAAATCTTCCATTCCGCTTTCGAGTGCATCTTCTTCGCAGGCGTTATCGTCGATGAGATCGAATGGCAGGTCCACATCGCCTTTGGCCGGACGCAGGATATTGGTCTTGGAAATGTTCAACCGGATCTCCGAGCGCATCGTGCCGTCTTCCTGTACAAACGATTTGGAAAAAGGCGTTCCGAGCAGCTCTACCAGCGCACCTTTTTTGAGGAAATCGAGGATGCGCATGTTCGCTCCTTCTTTTTTCCAGATCGTGCAGTTGACCCAGGTGGTTTTCGTTCGGGCTTCACCGGTGCGTTTGTCGCGCCAGTTCTTGTTGTGGGCTACGGGGAAATTGATTGCAATGACACCGCGCTCCATGCGCTTCACAACTGCATCCTTTCCGATATTGCCGATGAGCCTGGTTTCAAAAACAGTAGCCATGGTTCAAAACGTTGCTGTTGCCTGTTCAGGCGATTCAAGCAAAAATAGCATAAAATAAACAGCTTAGTTTTTTTTGATGACAATTGCATCAGGAAATCCTTTCTTCCGGACCTCATCACGGTATTTTTCAGCGGCTTCCTTCGTGGTGAATGTGCCCACGGTGTAGCGGTATTTGTAGCCCGTATCGGCAATTTTTTCCCGTTTAACTTCTTTATCGAGCTTTTTGAACGTCGCGCTTTTGGTCGAAACTTCTTCCTTCGAGCTCATGATCTGAACGGTATACGAACCTGTGGTTTCCGTACCGGAACTGGCCGTTTCTTCGGCAGCCGGTGTGAAATTGATCGTCGGATGCTGGGCTTTCAGGAAGGTGCGCATCCCGCGGAACAAGGCCGAAGCGATAATTTCCTGGCCGTTTTCGGTGTTGAGGTAAGCCGCTTCTTTTACGTTCGTGAGAAAACCGCATTCGACCAGCACGCTCGTCATTTGGGTGAACAGGAGCACTTGTAAGGTATGCTCGCGATCTTCGGTGTCTTTTACGCCGCGTGATTTCCGTCCGGCGCGGGTGGAAAATTCCTTTTCGAATTCACGGGCCAGTTTCACGGATTTAAGCGACGACATGGAATGCACGTGCGACTCGGTTCCGCAGATCTCGGTATTCGGACTGCCGTTGCAGTGAATGCTGATGAAGTAATCGACTTTCTTCGAATTGGCCATTTCGACGCGCTGATCGAGCGTCGGATACGTATCGTCGGTGCGGGTATACAGGACTTTTACGTTCGCCAGCTTTTCGGTGAGATAAGTGCCGAATTTCTTCGCGATGAGCAGGTTCAGATCTTTTTCCNNATGATGAGGTTCAGGTCCTTTTCCTGCAGGTGCTCCTTGTTCACCGATTCATGACCGGGATCGTGGCCGCCGTGACCGGGATCGATCATAATGGTGACGGTTTGCGCGCGGGAAACGCACAGCATCAGTAACGCTATGACAAGGCCTGTAATTCCTTTCATAGTTCAAAATTACAATGCTATGAAGCGTGACAGCGATCGGAATGAAAAGGTTACTAAAGGCGTTTTGTTAATTGCCTTTCGAAAAACCGGCTATTCCGTAAGGTATTCGTAGGCTTCCTGTATTTTTCGAAACTGCTCGGCGGCTTGCTGTTGCGCTTCTTTGGTATCGCTGGCGTACTTGTCGGGGTGATAAATCTTGACCAAACCCCGGTAAGCCGAACGAATGTCTTCTTCGGAAGCGTCTGTTGTCAAACCGAGTGTGCGTAAATGACGCTCGCGAGCTGAAAAGGACGGTTGTGTCTTTTCCGCTCTCGGAATTTCCGCTTCAAAAAGACTCCAGTCGAGCTGCAATGCCGTAGCGAATTTCATCACGGCTGCCAATTCGTCTTCCTTCAGATAGCCGTCTGAAAGCGCCAGTGAAAGCAGAAAACGCACGAGTTTTTCTTTTTCGGCAGCTTCAATGTAGCGATTGAGCCAATCCGTGAGCGATTCGATCGAAACCGGAAATTTCAGCGAATGCCGGTAGGACTCCTTGAAATCATAATACTCATCGGGAAACTCGAACTGCAGGTAACGATTGATGTAAGGCAGCTTTCCGTGCATGCGTTCGCGGTCCTTGCGGATGAGAATGGCCGCTGCTCCGATATAGGCTTCCATGAGGTGATCGCGGTTGAACGAAAAATCTATCGGCCAGATACCATCTTCCCATTTAGATCTTTTCTTTCGTTTGAAGCTGAACCAGAAGATCGGTACAATAAAAACAACGAGGATCACGATAATGCCCACCCAGGCGGGTTTCGGCTCGATGGGGCCACCTGGAAATCTGTAGGACCTGATTAATACGATGAATTCGGGAAGGACTGGCATGTTGCATTGGTCGGATGGTCAAAATTACGACGACATTCAACCGGATCGTTGTCAGCATGAAAAGGTTACCAAAGACTGTTTGTTAATTCGCCGTCAGGTTCGGAGCGAAAACCCTGATCCTTTATTTTCAATTGATATTGAACGACTTATAATAATAACTTCCCTCCTATTTTTTGAAAAAACGGAACTCGCATCAGCTATTTTCCTAATTTGGACGTTGAAACAGGGAAGGTCACATGAAAAGAACAAAGGTTGCACTGGTCGAGCTGGGCGGATCGCACGACGAATGCCTGCTCACGCAGCTGGAAGCGCTGGAAACGGCCCATGCTGAAATCGTGCTGGTGACCAATCGCCATCTGTACGACCGCAATCCGCATCTGCACCGTTTCTGTTCCGATGTTTATTTCATCGAGCCGCAAGGTAAAGCCATCGGCGATCTGCGACTGATGCTGAAGCTCGTGAAGTATTTCAAGAAAAATGGCATCTCAAAAGTGGTTTTCAATACCGCACAGGGCGGACACGTTCGCAACCTGGCGCTGTTCATGCCGCGTTCCATTCAGTGTTACGGCATTATCCACACGATTCGCAAGTTCCAGGGAAGTCTGACGCAACGGATTATCGATAGAAAAGTCAAACGATATGTCGTGCTGAGCGACGATCTGCTACAGCGCGTTCAGCCGCCCAAAGGCATTTTCGTGGGCAGCTTTTACCCGGTTTCCTTTCCTGCAACCAAAAAACCGGTTGAAAAACCAGCTGGCGAAGCCTGGATCACGATTACCGGTGGTGTTGAAAACCGTCGCAAGGACCTGACCGCTGTGATCGATTTCATTCGTGAGACACCTTTACACATACGGTTCGTTTTCCTGGGAAAAACCGATCCTTCACATCCCGACGCGCAGGCCTTCCTCACAACGATCAACGAACAAGGGCTGGAAAAACGCATCATGTATTTTACGGATTTCGTCGATCACGACCTGTTCGATGCCATGTTGAAGCAAACCGATCTGCTGCTGCCGCTCATTCATCCCGGAACGCCGAGCGCGGAGCAATACATCAACAACCAGATCTCGGGCGCTTTTACGCTGGCTTTCGGTTACCACATTCCGCTGCTGATCCATCGTTATTACCAAACCGAAAAAGACCTGCAGCTGAGTGCGAACTTTTACACACCCGAAACTTTTGCCGATGAGCTGGAAGAAGCGCTCGAAGAACGTACGTCGCTTTCCGGGTCTATCGCTTATGTTGCAAAATGGCAGAAACCGTTTCAGTACAAGAACTACCTGTCGTTCCTCGAATGGAAAACTACATAAACAGTTTAAAATATTCTTATCGATTTTTTCAACTACGTAAATAGTAGTTTAACTCTTTCAGTCGATCACAAACAAATCCGACGCGATCGCATCGGCGAGCAGTTTTCCTTTTTCAGTCAGCAAAAACGCATCGGTTGTCTCGATGAGGTATTCGTTGGATTTCCAATGTGACAGACGTTTTTGCCAGTCAGAATCCAAATTCAACGTATTATGCAGTTCGTTTTTCGAAACGCCCCATTTCGTCCGGAGACCGGTGAGCAGCAATTCGTTAAATCGATCGTTCGCTGAAAGTGTTTCGACGGTTTCCGGCAACGATCCTTGTTCGATGGAACGCATGTAGCTGTGGTTGTTCGGCTGGTTCCAGTAACGAATCGTTCCATCATAACCGTGCGCCGAAGGTCCGATACCGAGGTAGCTTTTCCCCTGCCAGTAGCTGGTATTGTGTCGCGAATAGTGCTCGTTGCGGGCAAAATTCGAGATTTCGTATTGC
>DJFN01000179.1:0-19249 GCA_002432085.1 Flavobacteriales bacterium UBA5871 | reverse complement strand
CGGTGTTTTCTCTTCGACCGTAAGACAATACGCTGAAATATGATCGACATCCAGCGCAATAGCCTGTTGCAGCTGGTGTTTCCATTCTTCGTCGGTGAGTCCCGGCAAGCCGTACATCAGGTCGATCGTCAGCGAATCGAAACCGGCAGCTTTCGCCCGGATAACCGCGGTTCTTCCTTCATCGGCCGAATGCGTGCGGTTCATCCATTCCAGCTGTTCTTGCTCAAACGATTGAATACCTATGCTCAGACGATTTACACCAATTCGTTTCCACTCTGCCAGATTCGCTTCGGAACAGTCGTCGGGATTGCATTCCAATGTGATCTCGGCATTTTTATCTACCCGAAAACGCATACGAATCGTTTCCAGAATATCACTGATTTCTTCGCCTGTCAACAGGCTCGGCGTTCCACCTCCGAAGTAAATAGTTGAAATATCTCTGGCTTTCCAGTTCGCTGAACGCAGCTCAAGCTCGGTGGCCATTGCTTTCAGCATCGTCGTTTTGTAGTCCGCGTAAGTGGTCGAAAAATGGAAATCGCAATAGCTGCATTTCCTGGCACAGAAAGGTATGTGAACGTAAATCCCGGACATAGCGCAAAGTTACGTCAAATTCCCCACGCAGCTTAAACAGCCCGCATTTGTTAAAAAAACCAATTGTATTTTATTCCTGCGATAAAAAGTTTACTTTTCTATCATCATGGGATTCAAGGAGCAACAAGCAGCAATTCAACGGGAACTGGACCGGTTTATTGACCTGCTGAGCGTGCTTTTGCCCCGTTATTCGCGGCTTTTGAAGAAGCNNCTCGGTGATGATGAATTACAGGAATTAGGAGAAATCGAACATTTTCTCATTGGCGTGAACGGGCGGATCTCGGAGATCAAGCAAATGCTCGAACAGGACGTTTTCGGGCACTCCATTGATTACTATTATAAGCTTAAACAACAGGTCCGAAAGGGCGAGCCCGGAGCTCAGCGCAAGCTGGAGAAACTGCGGGAAACATTCAATGAATCCCTTCAAGCGGGAACGTTCATTCACTGGAATTGAACAAGAATGAAAAAGAAAGGGGGCGATTTCGTTAAGACTCGCCCCCTTTTTATTGGTATTTTCTTTCGATTACATCTTGGAAAGATCCGGCATTTCGCGTGTGAAAGCTGAAATTCCCGTAATATCCATTCCTGTGATGAGCAGGTGAATATCGTGTGTTCCTTCGTAGGTCACAACCGACTCGAGATTGGCCATGTGGCGCATGATCGAGTATTCGTCGGTGATTCCCATACCGCCGTGGATCTGACGGGCCTCACGAGCGATGTTCAGTGCGATCTCCACGTTGTTGCGCTTCGCCATGGAAATCTGTGCGGATGTTGCACGGCCTTCGTTACGCAGCTGACCAACACGCAGTGTCAGGAGCTGAGCTTTCGTGATCTCGGTGATCATTTCAGCCAGTTTCTTCTGAATGAGCTGGAATGCACCGATCGGAACGCCGAATTGTGTACGCTGCTTGGAATAGCGCAATGCCTGATCGTAGCAGTCCATTGCCGCTCCGAGCGCACCCCACGCAATACCGAAACGAGCTGAATCGAGGCAGCCGAGCGGCGCACCCAATCCGCTTTTTCCAGGAAGCAGGTTTTCTTTCGGAACTTTTACGTTGACAAAGATCAATTCACCCGTAGCTGAAGCACGCAGGGACAATTTCCCGTGCATTTCCGGCGTAGAGAAGCCTTCCATGCCGCGCTCAACGATCAGACCGTGGATACGACCGGACTCGTCTTTCGCCCAAACAACAGCGATATCGGCAAACGGTGCGTTGGAAATCCACATTTTCGCTCCGTTCAGCAAGTAATGATCGCCCATATCCTTGAAGTTGGTGATCATACCGCCCGGGTTGGAACCGTAATCCGGCTCGGTCAGACCGAAGCAACCCATCATTTCACCGGTAGCAAGCTTCGGCAGGTATTTCATGCGCTGCTCTTCGTTACCGTATTTCCAGATCGGGTACATCACCAGGGAGCTCTGTACGGAAGCAGTCGAACGCAAACCGGAATCGCAGCGCTCGAGCTCCTGCATGATCAGACCGTAAGAGATCTGGTCAAGTCCCGGACCTCCGTATTGTTCCGGAATGTATGGTCCGAATGCGCCGATCTCGCCCAGCCCTTTGAGCAGGTGCATCGGGAAAGTCGCTTTCTCGTAGTTTTCTGCGATGATCGGCGATACTTCTTTCTTTACCCATGCACGGGCCGTATCGCGAACCAGCTTTTGCTCATCCGTAAGCAGATCATCCATGTTGAGATAATCCGGATGTGTGTATAAATCAGTTGCCATCAGCTTGTATTTACTAATTTGGAAAGGGCAAAAGTAAGACAATCCTCTTAGACAATGTACAATTGACATTGGACAATTGACAATTGTATGCGTTTCGGGACATTCAGTCGTCAATCGCACAAGCACAACCCATTTTTTGGAAACACTGAATTGTACAACGTGCACATTGGACAATTGACAATTCTACAGATGTCGTAACCTTTTTCATAGCACAACATACTTTCCGGAGCCCCAATTGTCAATTGTGCATTGTCAATTGTCAATTGTATACGATCTTTGTGCTTGAAAACGGTCAGATTGAACGCCTTTACCCTCATAGCAGCAACGGATTTACCCACGCATCTTACGCCGCGGACAACCACGGACTCGTGGCTTGTGATCGTATTGTTTTCCATCTGTGCGCTCATTATTGCCATCGCGCGTGTCCGGGAGAAAGGCGTTTTTCTTTATCTTGCTCAGGGCGTGTTGTTCTTAAAGCCGCTCGACGATCTTGCCCGCGAAGCGTATAAAACGCGTTCGGCCGGATCGATCTTACTGCTGTTGTTGTTCTTCATCATTTCCGCAGGAACCGTTTACTGGCTGTTCTTTGTGAAAGTGCCGTTCGGTGAATGGGAAAAGATGACGATCCCGGTCTTCGTTCCGTCGCTGTACTTTCTCTACCAGCTGATGATGACCAACCTTGCGGCCCGCATCAGCGGACAACCGTCGGCGGTTACCGAGCTGAACTATTTTACGCTGATTCTCACCCAGTTTTTCGGACTGATTCTGCTGCTCGAATTTTTCGTGATTTACTTTCAGCCGACCTTCGTGGAAAGCAGCGCGTGGCTGCTCGGCGCCACGTATGTGGTTTACCTGCTGATCCGTTTGCTGCGTGGCTTTTGGATCACGATGAGCCAGGGCGTATCTTGGTATTACATAATTTTGTACTTTTGGACCCTTGAAATTCTACCCCTGTTTGTAGTTGCAAGACTACTTTACTACGAGGAATTTCAGGATTGGATAAGCTGATTGTTAAACACTATAAAACTTCGCAGAACCTTGAGTATCAAGACTATTTTGGTTTCTCAACCCAAACCTGAGGGAGAAAAATCACCCTATTACGATCTGGCGGATAAATACAAGCTTAAGATCGATTTCAGGCCCTTTATTCACGTCGAAGGAGTATCAGTGCAGGAATTTCGCCAGCAAAAGGTGAACATTCCGGAGTATACCGCAATCATTCTGACATCAAAAACGGCTGTAGACCATTTCTTCCGTATTGCCGAAGAAATTCGCTTCGAAGTGCCGGATACCATGAAGTATTTCTGTATTTCCGAAGCTGTTGCCTTGTACCTGCAAAAGTATGTGACGTACCGCAAGCGCAAGATCTTTTTCGGTAAGCAAACCATCGAGGACCTGATCGACCCGCTGAAAAAGCACAAAGGCGAGAAATTCCTGCTGCCGTGTACAGACATCCTGCGCGACAAAATCCCGGAAACGCTCGAAGCGGCCAAAATCCCGTTCACCAAAGCAATGCTTTACAGAACCGTGGCTTCCGACCTGAGCGACCTCGAAGATGTATATTACGACATGCTGGTATTTTTCAGCCCGGGCGGAATCGAATCGCTGTTCAAGAACTTCCCGGATTTCAAGCAGAACACAACGGTGATCGCAGCATTCGGGCCAACAACGGCCAACGCAGTGATTAAGAACAACCTGCGTCTGGACATCCACGCTCCGCAGCCGAATGCCCCTAGTATGACGGCCGCGATCGAGAACTTCATCAAAGAACGCAACAAAAAGAAATAAGCACATTGCTGTTGAAAAGCGCCCCGGTAACCATCGGGGCGTTTTGTCGTTTAAGCGATATTTGTAAGCAGATCGGATAATCGTTATTTTTACCCATCATTTGAGTGTTATGGCAAAACAAAATAAGGTTGTAAAACCTTCATTTTCAGAAAAAGGACACAAACGAGCTACGATAGCCTACTGGCTGATAGCCACTTTTCCTTTATTGTTTGTAGCCTGTTTGCTGTTATTCCAGTCGGAAGACGACCTGCCACCGGTTGCCATGCTCGATAATCCGCCGGAATTGCTGGCTTCCGTCATTTATGCCGATGACGGAACGACAGAGCTCGGCCGTTACTGGAAAATCAACCGCACCAGCGTCGAATACAAAGCCATCAGCCCGAATGTGACCGATGCACTGATCGCTACTGAAGATGAGCGTTTCCACGACCATTCCGGCGTGGATTTCCGTGCACTCGGAAGGGCCGTCGTAAATGTCGGAGGAGCCGGAGGAGCTTCCACCATTACGCAACAGCTCGCTAAACAGCTTTTTACACTCCAGATCCGTGAACGCGAGGAAATGGCCCGTGCTTCCGGTGAAGAGATCGAACAAAAATCGCAGGGCCGCCTTGGACGCATGTGGGGCCGTCTCAACGAAAAAGCACGCGAGAATATCATCGCGACCCGTCTCGAGAAGCGTTTTACGAAAGAAGAGATCATCACCATGTATCTCAACCAGTTCGACTTCCTCTACAACGCCGTTGGAATCGCGAATGCTTCCAAAGTTTACTTCAACAAGAAGCCGAAAGACCTGAACAAGGAAGAAGCGGCCATGCTGGTGGGAATGTGTAAAAACCCGACACTTTACAATCCTTACACCTTCAAGATCAAGAACTACCGCAACTGGCTGGCGAATAGAAAAGATGTGCCGGCGAATGAAATTACGGAACAGGAAATCAGGGACGCGCGTGCCAATGACAGCCTTCGTGCCGTTGGTCGCCGCAACCAGGTATTGAAACAATGGCTGGTTAACTCCGAAGAGAACAACGCAGCGCTTCGTACGAAAATCACCCGCGCCGAATACGAGCAGCTGTGCAAAAAACCATTGGTGATCGACTACCAGGTGGTTGACCACAAACGCGGCATCGCACCGTATTTCCGCGAAGAGCTGCGCAAGGAAGTGACCGAGCTGCTGTCGGAGAAAAATCCTGACGGCTCCTTTAAATACAAGCGCCAGGATGGCGTTCCGTGGGATATTTACCGCGACGGATTACGCATCTACACGACCATCAACGCCGATATGCAGGTTTATGCGGAAGAAGCCGTTGAGCGTCATTTGCGTGAAACTCTGCAATCGCAGTTCGACCGCAACAACCGTGGTTTGAAAAACTGGCCGTTCTCGAATCAGCTTTCCCAGGAACAGGTGGATGCAATCATGAACAGCGCCGTAAAACGCAGCCCGCGTTACATCGGAATGAAAGACGCCGGACTTTCCGAGCAGGAAATCATGAAAAGCTTCAACGAGCCGACCGAGATGCGCGTATTCTCCTGGGACGGCGAGCGCGATACGACCATGACGCCGATGGACTCCATCCGTTACTATAAATCCTTCCTCCAGGCCGGACTGATCTCTATCGAGCCGAGCACCGGCTTCGTAAAAGCCTGGGTGGGCGGTACCAACATCGATTATTTCGCTTACGATCACGTGCGCCAGGGACGACGCCAGGTAGGCTCGACCATCAAGCCGTTCGTTTACGGTGCCGGTATCACGATGAACGTGATCAAGCCGGGAATGGTGATTCCGGACATTCGTTACTGCGTCGATCTGTTCGATCCGAGCGGAAATCCGGATGGACAGTGGTGTCCGTCCAATTCTGACGGCAGCGGCAGCGGTGGAACGATCTCCATCAAGCGCGGACTCGCTATGTCGAAGAACAACGTAGCCGTTTACGTCATGGGTAAAATGGGTGCGCTGGCTGGACCGCAGACCGTCGCCAAGCTCATGCGCAGTCTTGATATTCACCTCAACGATGCAGATGTCGTACCGGCCATGTGTCTCGGCTCTATGGACCTTTCCCTCTACGAGCTGGTGGGCGCGCAGTCTGCTTTCGTGAATAAGGGAATTTTCAACAAGCCAACGACCATTCTGCGCATCGAAGACCGCGCCGGCAATGTGATTTACAGCGCCAAATCCGTTTCCCGCGAAGCGATGAACGAAAACGTGGCTTATGCGGTTCTGAAAATGATGCAGGGCGTTGTGGAAGGCGGAACAGGAAGCCGTTTGCGCGGTGGCGCCGATTACGGTGGCATCCGTTATCCGACGGCCGGTAAAACAGGAACAACGCAGAACAACTCCGACGGCTGGTTCGTTGGATTGACTCCGGACCTTGCTACAGGTGTCTGGGTTGGCGCCGAAGACCGCGGTGTTCGTTTCCGTTCGACCGATCAGGGCCAGGGAGCGCGAACTGCCATGCCGATCTATGGTTATTATATGAATAAAGTATACAAAGACCCGAAAATCGCGATTTCGACCACCGAATTCGACAAACCGGAGGGCTTTGACGACAGTATGTTTAACCTTACGGGCGTGGAATACGACCCGACCGCAGCCGATGACGAGCCCGTAGAAGGCGGTGGCGATCCGGCCGGCGGTATTGATTTTTAGCACCTATGAACAAAGTAGTTTCCGGAGTAGACGAAGCTCTGAAAGGCATTGAAGACGGTATGACCCTGATGGTCGGCGGATTCGGATTGTGTGGCATTCCGGAGAATTCCATCGCGCAACTGGTGAAGCTCGGTGTGAAAAACCTCACCTGTATCTCCAACAATGCCGGTGTCGATGATTTCGGTCTGGGCTTGCTGCTGCAGAACCGCCAGGTGCGCAAAATGATCTCTTCTTACGTTGGTGAGAACGACGAATTCGAGCGCCAGATGCTTTCGGGTGAGCTGGAAGTGGATCTCATCCCGCAGGGATCGCTCGCTGAGCGCTGTCGTGCAGGTGGTGCAGGCGTTCCTGCTTTCTTCACGCCGGCCGGTTACGGAACCGAGATCGCCGAAGGAAAGGAAGTGCGCGTGTTCAATGGCAAACCGCATATTCTCGAAAGCGCTTTGACAGCCGATTTCGCGATTGTAAAGGCCTGGAAAGGCGATACCGAAGGAAACCTTGTTTACAAAGCTACGGCCCGCAACTTCAACCCAATGATGGCCATGGCCGGTAAAATTACCATCGCCGAAGTGGAAGAGCTGGTTCCGGCCGGCGAGCTCGATCCGAACTTCATTCACACGCCGGGTATTTTCGTACAGCGCATTTTCCAGGGAGAAAAGTTTGAAAAACGCATCGAGCAGCGAACGGTAAGACCGCGCGGATAACACTCGGTCATGACGCAGATGCCGGAACAACTTCGACAGCAGCAGCAATTCCGCTTGTTTGCCATTGTCTTGTTCGCCCTGCTGTTTGTTTACCTGCTGTTGCGCAGCATCTTCAACGAGCCTTTACAGGACGAGCTGATCACGTACAGTTATTACGTGCAGAGCGGCCGCGTTCACAACACCGACATCGGTGCGGACGGCAACAATCATTTGCTGAACACGTATTTGTGCAGCCTGGTCTACCGTATTTCCGGCGNNACTGCCCAACCTGCTTAGCTTCGGTTTGTTCTTTTACAGCATTTACCGGTTGCTCAGCCGGTTTTCGCTTCGTTTGTTGCCTTACACCGGTCTGCTCGCTCTGACTTGCATTCCGTACATCCTCGAATACTTCGGTTTTTGTCGTGGCTATGGATTGTCGTTTGCTTTTCTGGCCTGCTCGTTGTGGCAGCTGACGCGTTTGCTCGAAGGAAACCGAAAAGCTTTCGGCCCGACGATTCTTTCGGCTTTATTAGCTGCGGCGGCAAATCTGAGCCTGTTGCCCCTGTGTCTGCTGATCTTCGGCTATGCGCTTGTTGTCAGCATTGCCCGGAAATTGTTTCTCAAAACCGTGTGGCAGGGACTCTCGCTACTGTTGTTCTTCGGCGGATTGGCTTACCTAATGGCTTACGCGTTCCAGCTGAAAAATGCCGACGCGCTTTACTGGGGCGGAATGGACGGCTTATGGGCAACGACCGGTTCTTCCTTGTCGAGTGGCATTCTGTTCGGTGTTGCGTCCACCTGGAAATACGTGATCGCCGGCGTTCTGGCAATCTTCGTTTTGCATCTTTACCAGGCCATCCGGGAAGAAAAATGGAAGGCCTTCCTGCGAAACGATGTGGCTTTTATTATGCTTTTGCTGGGATTGCTGCTCGGAACGGAGCTGGCTTTCCAATTACTGGGACTCAAATACCCGCTCGAGCGCGGCGGCTTGCACATTGCGCTGCTGTTTCTCGTTTGCCTCGTCGTAATGCTGAATCGCTGGAAGATCGGAAGCATCTTTCACTGGACTTTGCTGTACTTTCCGGTTCAATTCTTAGTGCATCTCAACCTGTATACGTCCATCAGCTCGCCCGGCGATCGCATGCCCGTGACTTTTTACGAACAGCTGCAGCCCTACCTGAACGACAGCAGCACAATGTTGTGCAATCCCAATCTCAGCTTGTCGTTTTATTACCACGAGCTGAAGCGCGATCGTTTCCATTTTGCCGTAACCAGCGAACAATTGCCTACGCATTCCGATCTGTGGATCACGCGTAAAGACCTCATTCCATCGGTTCCGGCTCATTACAATTTAATTGCTGAAGACGCAACTACCGGCCTACGAGCTTATCATCGGAAACCGACGAAAATCGTTGCGGTACAAACGAGCGGAAATGTGGCTTCCTCCGCTCAGATCAACCGGGAAAACGTCGTGCCGTTGGTCGGCAAAAACAGCTATCCCGATCTGAAAGCCGGTCAGAGCCTGTTTTTCGAGCTGAAAGGCCGGTTTTTATCGACGCCGGTTGCGAGTAATATCAAATTGTATGTAAGCGGATTCGCCGCCGACGGACAACCCGTTTATTTTTCCTCCACCGACCTGCGAATNNAGGGCCGGCAATTGGATGAAAACTGGCACCTTAACCTGAAATTAGACGGATTGAAAGGCACGGAAAAGGCGTTTACGGTGTATTTTTGGAGTCCATCGGGGGAAAAGCTAACGATTCGCAATCTCCGTTACCGCGTAAGCCTGATCGAATGATGAAAAACGCAGCCTCATATAAACTGCTGACCTGGATCACGTTCCTGGCACTGGCAATCTATGTTGTATTGCGTGCGTTGTTCGTATCGCCGCTGCATGACGAAGTGGCAACCTATTTTCATTTCATCGAAAGCGGTTATATCTGGGGCGATGGCGCCATTCTGGATGCCAACAATCACTTATTGAACTCGCTCTGCGGCTGGATCAGCTACAAAATTTTCGGAGAATCGTTTTTCTTCTTCCGCCTGCCGAATGTAGTGAGCTTTGCACTTTATTTCTGGGGAATCCGACAACTGACGAAACAGCTTGAGCCGCTCACGGGCTACCTGGCACTGCTCGGCATCACTTCCATTCCTTACGTGCTGGAATACTTTGCTTACACGCGCGGCTACGGGATTTCCATC
This sequence comes from Flavobacteriales bacterium UBA5871, assembly GCA_002432085.1. GTDB lineage: Bacteria > Bacteroidota > Bacteroidia > Flavobacteriales_D > Crocinitomicaceae > Fluviicola. Next base: position 9,612 of record DJFN01000179.1, on the reverse strand, counting down.
GGCTGTTTTGTCTGGGTGCTGGTCTTTGCCAGACAAACGATCACGAACTACAAACTCTCGAATATCGTCGGTTTGTACGTTTTCGCTTTCCTCGCGCTGGCGGCCAATCTTTCCTTCTTAACAACCGGCTGCCTGGCTTTGCTGATCGCCAGCGTGTATTTCCTGAAGAACATTCGCAACCTCGGACGCTGGCAGGTGATCGGCATTCCCGTGGCAACAATTGCGTTTCTGCTGGCCTGCAAGCCGCTGGTTTCGCTCAGCATGAAAATGAAAGAAGCCGGAACGCTTTACTACGGCAGTCTGGACGGTTTGTGGGATGTAACCGGTAAAACGCTTTCACGCTACGTGTTGTTTACCGACAAAGACGCTTTGTGCTGGGTATTTGCTCTTGTGATTACGGCCTTGCTGGTCGTTCAGCTGATTCGACTCATCCGCAAAGGCTTGTGGAATTACCTGGCAACGACCGGCGGAATGCTCACGTTCTTCTTCACCGGATTGCTCGCCATGATCATCGTGATGGCGGAGCTTTTAAAGATCAATTACCCCGAAGACCGCGTGGGCATGTACTTCGTTCCGCTGTTCATTTTGCTGTTCGTTTACACCGTTGCCGAACATCCGCTGGCGAAAAGAAGTGTGTTCATGCTTGTGGCATTTCCGGTAACATTGTTGCTGCATTTATCGCTTTCGACTTCTATTTTCACAGCCGACGAGCGCATGACCGACGCGTTCTACGCACAGGTGAAAAGCCATCTGAAGCCGGAATCTACGCTGATCGGCTATCCAACGATGGAGCTCACATGGGCTTTGCACGAGCGCAAGGCTGCGTTTAAGAACTTCATGCACCTCGACCGTGCTTTTCAGCCGGATGCCGATATGGTTCTGGTAAAAACGGCGCTACTCGATCCGAAAACGTCGCTCAAAGGCTATCAACTGGTGGCCGAAGATCGCGAAGCCGGTTACCGGGCCTACAAACGCGCGATCGAGCCGAAACGTAGACCGCTGGCGATGATCAGCCTCGATAAAAACGGCTCGAAAAACGAATACATCGATATCGCGCGCTTCGATACGCAGGATAACTGGCAGGGAAAACCGCTGCACATTGTCGTGAAAGGAACACTGAAGCGAGAAGGCAATACGCCGGTCGAGACGATCGTGATCTCTTCGGTTAAAACCGACGGATCTGGACACCGTTACGAGGCTTTCGACCTGCGCTGGTACAACGGCATTCAAAAAGCCGAAATTCCGTTCGAAATGCATTACGAATTGCCGGTGCTGGATACGAACGAGGCCGGTTTCACCGTTTGATANNCAAATTCCTCTACCCGATGGCGGTTGAAAATTGTAATGTCACCGTTTATTCCCTTTCAAAAGACTGATTTATGGCTACCGGCAAACAGACGATACTCCGTTCACAACAGCGCTTCAGCACATTGACCATGGCTGTATTCATGCTGCTGTTCGTGTATCTCGTGCTGCGCGCCTGGCTGGTCGAGCCGCTCAAGGACGAGCTGATGACGTACTTTTTCTTCATCGAGCCGGGCCGGATCGTTGGACAGGATATCATTCTCGACGCCAACAACCACTTGCTCAATTCCTTTTTAGCGCATTTCTTCAATGGCTTCGACAACGGCAATTATTTCCTGCTGCGTATTCCGAATCTGCTGGCCTTTCCACTCTATTTCTGGGGAATCCACGCTTTACTGAAAGACCTTGGAAAGCCCTGGCAGCGCTTTCTGGTGCTGATTGCCGTGGTTTGTATTCCGTTCACGCTTGAATACTTTGCAGCGTGTCGAGGCTACGGACTGGCGCTTGCTTTCTTTGTCTGGACGATTGTCTGGAGCCGGAAATGGCTGCGCGGGCCGTCTTCAAAAGCGTTGATGATCACCTACATTTTTGCGTGGTTTACGATNNGCTGTATTTGTGCCGCGTTTCTGGTATTCTTTCAGCTTGCAAACTTTAAGAACCTGTCGGGAAAACAGCACGCGTTCCATGCCGTCATTCACATCGGTTTCTTCGCTTCGCTGATTCCTTTCGTAAACTTCGCCGACCGCTTGAAAGAAGCCGGAGCATTCTATTACGGAAGCCTCGACGGTTTCTGGCCGGTGACCTGCAAAACGGTGCTTCGCTACACGATTTTTTACGATGCGGAATGGATGAAATACCCGCTGGGTGTGTTCTTCCTGGCGCTGATCGTGTTGGCCGTCGTTCGCTTGTTCAGATACCGTTTGATCGGTTTCAGTCGTTTGCCCGAATCCGTTTACTACTTCTTCCTCGCAGGAAGTGTGGCAGCGATCTTCTTTATGGCCAAAGTGCTGAAAGTGAATTATCCTGAAGACCGCGTGGCCATGCACCTCGTGCCGCTGACTTTATTGCTTATCGCCACGCTGATCCTGCAATCAAAGCGCTTTTCGGCTGGAATTCTCGTGTTTGCCTTCTTTCCGATCATTTTCCTGTGGAAAGTGAACCTTGATTCGTCCGTGATCTCGCCCGACGACCGCATGAACACGGCTTTATACGAGAAAGTGCGCGAGACCATCGGTCCCGACGGAACGGTGGCCGGTTATTACACCATGCCGCTCATGTGGACATGGATGGAACGTCGACAGCCGGGCGCACATACCGAAATGGAAGCACTTTCCGAGTTTTCCCGCTACCACGACGTGGTGATGACAAAAGACGACCTTCCGAAAAAACCGGCCGATCTTTCCTTCTACACCTTGCTGGCCGAGCACAAAGGCAGCCGTTTCAAAGCGTGGAAACGCACGCGTCCTATCGGCAAAACCTTCGTATTCGAGCGCGCCGCCGCTTTCCATAAAACCGACGCCGAATTCTTAGGGATCGCTTCCGTTCCGATCAGTGACAGCATGCGCGGAAAACCGTGGTTCCTGACAACCGATCTGACGCTGAACCTCGAGCTCCCTTACCGCGACGTATTGCTTTCATTCGCTACGATCGGTGAAGACGGGGCGGCCATTCGCTATGAGCACTACCAGCTCAATTACGGCCACGGTCTGAACAGAAAACGCATCCCGATTCACCAGCATTATATTTACGATCATTTCGAACCGAATGAAAAGGAAATCCGTGTTTATATTTGGAATCCTCAACGGAGTAATATGTATTTTTACGACGGTCGAATCAAATTTTACGAAATAACCCCGGAATAATGGCTTTAGATAAGAACGGCATCGCAAAACGCATCGCGCAGGAACTGCGTGACGGCTGGTATGTAAACCTCGGCATCGGTATCCCGACGCTGGTAGCGAATTACATCCCTGAAGGAATTGAAGTGGAATTCCAGTCGGAAAACGGCGTTTTGGGCATGGGACCATTCCCGTTCGAAGGCGATGAAGATCCGGACCTCATCAATGCGGGTAAGCAAACCATTACCACCCGTCAGGGAGCGGCGTTTTTCGATTCGGCGACTTCTTTTGCCATGATCCGCGGACAACACGTTCAGCTGACCGTTCTCGGCGCCATGGAAGTTTCCCAGAACGGTGATATTGCCAACTGGAAAATTCCGGGTAAAATGGTAAAAGGCATGGGAGGCGCGATGGACCTCGTAGCATCTGCCGACAACATTATCGTGGCCATGATGCACTCCAATAAAGCCGGTGAATCCAAAATTTTGAAGCAATGTACACTTCCGCTGACAGGCGTTGGCTGCGTGCGCAAGGTAGTGACCGAGATCGCCGTACTGGAAATCAAGGACGGCAAATTTCACCTGATCGAGCGCGCACCGGGTGTGAGCGTGGAAGAGATCATCTCGAAAACCGAAGGCGAGCTGGTGGTGCCGGATTTCGTGCCGGAAATGAATATCTGATACCGGTAGCGGTAATAAACAACTGTACTGAAAAATACTACGCTATATCCTCCCCCTGTATCCTCCTCCAAAGGGGAATCAAATTCCCATTCAAAAGGGGGAAGGGCGAAGCAATTGCTGAAACTGGCGACATTGCTCGTCGGTGTGATCTACCTGCTGGTGATGAACTGGAAAAACTCGATTCCGGTTGACGCCGGTGATGGTATCCAGCATTTCGCCATTGCACAACAGTCCTGGGCCGATCCGCGATTCTTGCTTGACCACTGGGGCAAGCCGCTGTTTACGCTGCTTTCATCGCCTTTTGCGCAAATCAGCTTCAAGTGGCACATCGTTTTCAACATCATCGTTTATACGCTGACCTGTTTTACGGCGTTTCGCTTATTCGATCACCTGAAAGTGGCCATCGGCTATTACCTGCTGTTTCCGTTGCTGCTGCTCTGCGTGCCGGATTATACCTATTGCGTACTCGGCGGCATGACCGAAACACTGTTCGGACTGATGATGGTGCTGCTGATCTACACCGGCTTGCGCAACTGGTGGTACTGGTTCGCGATCATTGCTTCGTTTACCTTGTTTTCCCGCAGCGAAGGCATGCTGGTTGTGGCACTGGCGCTTCCGGTCTTGTTGTACAACCGCCAGTGGAAAGCCATTCCGTTCCTGGGAACCGGTTTCGTCGTTTATGCGATCGCAGGCTGGTTTGCGTTTGGCTCGTTCCTTTGGTACATCGAGAAAAATCCGTACCAGGGCGATTCGGTCTACGGTTCCGGTCCGTGGGACCATTACCTGCAATATTGGGACATCCACACCGGTATTCTGACCTTGCTGATCGTTCCGTTCGGACTGTTCGGATTACTGGTTTTCCTGAAGCGCCGGATGATTCCGCGTGCGTCGGCGATCGTTTTGTTCGGATTCGCCATTTATCTTGGCATTATTGTCATTCACAGCTATTTCTGGGCTTACGGACTCCGCGGCTCACTCGGCCTGACACGTATTGCCACGCTTGGTTTGCCAGGCCTCTTGCTATTGATACTGGCCGGATCGGATTTCCTCACACGCGAGCTGCACATTCTCCCGAAAGCCTTCGCCCTGTTGCTGCTCACGGGCGGCATTGTGAAGGAAATGCGCGAGCTTCCCTATCCGCTGGCTCCGCATCCGCTGGAAGAGATCCTGATCCAATCGGCTGATTACGTGGAGGACAACTTTCCGAAAAGCACGGTCTATTATTTCCACCCGCTGATAGCCTGGAAAATGGGCGTTCGGATCAAAGACCCGAAATCGCGTATCAAAGAACGGTTCTTTGCGGAAAATCCGGCCAATATCGATGACCTGAAAGAAGGTACGATCATTATCCGCGACCCGGCGTTCGGTCCGAAAGAACAGGGATTGCCGTTCGATTTCATCGCAGAACATCCGGAAATGAAGCTTATCAAGGTCATTACGACCAACAAGCCTTACAGCGTTTACACGAACGAACCGATCGAAATACGCATCTATAAAATAGACCGGCGATAACGACGTTATAGAGCCTGAAATCAATAAAATGTGCATCTTTGGCGCGCAATCGAACGGAAATGATCAATAAATTATCCATACTTATCCCTGCCTACAACGAAGAAGAAACCATTCAGCTCATCCTCAACAAGGTGAACCAGGTCCAGCTTCCGGAAGGCATCACGAAGGAAATCGTGATCGTGAACGATTGCTCCAAAGACCGTACGGTGGAAAAAGTGGAGGAATTCATGGGCCAGCACCCGGAAATGAACATCCGTCTCTTTTCACAGGAAGTGAACAAAGGAAAAGGCGCTGCGATCAACCGTGCGATCAAGGAATGTTCGGGCGATTACCTGATCGTTCAGGACGCCGATCTCGAATACGATCCGGAAGAATACAACCTGCTGCTGAAGCCGGTTTTCATGGATAACGCCGATGTGGTTTACGGTTCCCGTTTCCAGGGCCACCACCCGCACCGCATTCTGTTTTTCTGGCATTCGATCGGAAATAAAATGCTCACAAGCCTGTCGAACATGATGACCAATCTGAACTTAACGGATATGGAAACGTGTTACAAGCTCATCCGTTCGGACATTGCCAAGAAGATCGACATCAAGGAACGCCGTTTCGGGATCGAGCCGGAGATTACCGCCAAGCTTGCCCGTCAGAAGCCGATCCGCATTTACGAAGTCGGTATTTCGTATTACGGCCGCACGTACGAAGAAGGCAAAAAGATCGGCTGGAAAGACGGTTTCCGAGCGATTTACTGCATCTTCAAGTACCGGTTTTTCGATTAATCCTTTCACCGGAGTCAGCAGATGTTATTCTCCAGCGGTTTTTTCCTCACTTACTTTCTGCCGCTCGTTATCATTCTATACTGGCTTGCTCCGAAGAGCTTCCGGAATCCTTTACTGCTGATTGCCAGCCTGTTTTTCTATGCCTGGGGCGAACCGCTGTTCGTTTTCCTGCTGGTGGCGGTTACGCTGCTGAATTACTTGCTGGTGCACCGGATGCATCTTTCGCAAAAGCCGAAACACTGGCTGATCGGCTACATCGTCGTCAATCTTTCGCTGCTGGTTGCTTTTAAATACGTCAACTTTCTCGTAGCTACAACGGCCGGATTGCTCGGCTGGACACATCCCGGCGACGATCCGCTGACCAACATCGCCCTGCCGCTCGGGATTTCGTTCTACGCTTTTCACGCCATTACCTACGGTGTGGATGTTTACCGCGGAACTTTTGCTCCACAGAAGCGAATCGACCAGTTTTTCCTGTATTTATTCCTGTTTCCGCACCAGATCGCCGGTCCGATCGTGACCTACCAGCACATCGCGCACGAGCTCGAAGACCGCAAGCTGGACTGGGAAAACCTCACGAAAGGCTTGTACCGTTTTTGCATCGGATTGGGGAAAAAAGTCATTCTTTCGAACGGACTGATCGCGCTTATTAAAGTCTGCAACGAGCAACAGGCCGCCGGTTTCGACAGTACAACCATGGCGATGGTGGAAATGGTCACTTACACCTTCCACATCTACTTCGACTTTTCGGGTTATTCGGATATGGCGATCGGACTGGCGCGGATCTTCGGATTCCATTTCCCCGAAAACTTCGACCGGCCTTATACGGCGCGCAGTATTACCGAATTCTGGCAACGCTGGCACATGAGCCTGGGCCATTTTATGAAACACTATCTCTACATTCCGCTGGGTGGAAACCGCGTGAAAGCCGGACGACTGTATTTCAACCTGTTCCTCGTCTTTTTTCTCAGCGGACTCTGGCACGGCGCTTCCTGGAATTTCGTTCTGTGGGGTGTTTACCACGGTTTGTGGCTCATCATCGAACGATTGTGGCTCCGGAAAGTGCTCGACAAAATGGGCTGGACGGCCGGCATCTGGACGTTTATCGTAGTGCTGAACGGCTGGGTTTTGTTTCACGAAGTCAGCTTTGCCGATGCCGTTTCGACCTACACGCAGTTGTGGAGCTTCGATTTCCAGCCATTGCCGCTGGTCGATAATTTATTCTACTTCAAAGCATTGCTGGGCATTTGCGCAGGATTGATTGTGCTCGAATACCTGAAACCTTTGCGGGGAATCCGTGAGCGCTGGCTGACTTTGCAAGGCGCCGCCTGGCAAACCGGTCGTTTCGCGTGGATGTTTGCCGTTTACCTCATCAGCTATTCCTACGTGGTGGCTGGGAGCTATAACCCGTTCATTTATTTCAACTTCTGATGAAAAAGCTGAACGTCCTATTCGGAATTATCTGCCTGCTCGGAATTGCGGCCCCGATGCTCATTCAGCACGGCAAACTGATGACCGTTCGCGGACTCGAAGGCTACGTTGAGCCCGATACGACAAAGCTTTCGTATTCGTGGTGGAACGGTGATCTGCAAAAACGGCTCGAGAACGCCGCTACCGATTCACTACTCATTTACCCGGCTTGCGTCAGAGCGCGCAACCAGTTCGAATACGCTTTTTTCGGTAAGCTGAATGCCACGGATGTGTATGCATTCGATGGCTACTTCTACCGCTTCATGTATCCGGACTACAACGAACGGGATGAATTTCTCGGAGAAACGAAGATCAACGCAACCGTTCAGCGTCTGAAAGCGATCCAGGAACAAACGAAGCTGCCTGTTTACGTTGTTATCGCGCCGAATAAAATGCGCTACTACAGCGAACACCTGCCGGAAATCAACCGCGTTCATTCGGACACTACGAATTATACCTTCTACAAACGAGCGCTTCAAAAAGCCGGCATTGAAGTGCTGGATGCTCATGCGTGGCACCTTCGCAATAAGAAAGCGAACGAAATTCCGATCCTTGCCAAAGAAGGGGTTCACTGGACGCTTTATGCCGCGGCGATCACGATGGATTCACTTATCAAACGCCTGCGAAGCGATCTTTCGGTCGATTTCCAGGGAATTACGATGGAAGTGACACCGAAACACGAGGTCTACAAGGAAGATGTCGACCTGGCTAACCTGAGCAACCTGATGTATCGTCCGGTCGACAAACGCCTTCGAAACGTTTACTTCCCCGAGCCGATCGAACAAAAACGCCGCATGCGCCCGGTGGTGATTGGCGACAGCTTTTACCACGTCATCGAGTGGTCGGGCATTCACCACCAGCTCTTCCAGCCGGAAACGCCGTTCTATTATTATTTCCACACGCGCTACACAAACGGGCCGAGCATGGAAGCGGTCAAAATGGAAATTCTTCAGGAAGATCTTAAACAAGCCGATTGCATTATCATTCTGACGGATATTCAGAATATGAGCCGGTTCGGATTTGGGTTCATCGAGCAGTATCCGCTTTAGGATCTATCCGGTTATTGTAGTATATTCGGATCTCACCTAAATGTTAGCCGATATGAGAATTGGCCTCCTGTTCGTACTTTCTGTACTCACTTTTACCAGTTATTCGAAGGAATCCGATGTTACATCGTGATGCACTGGTAAATTTTCACCGCAATCCATAGCAGACTTCCAGTCGCTATGGGTTAAAAAAGGCACAAAAGACTGGTGACGTACTAGCACAGTTGAAAGCGCCCCCGACTCTTCGGTCGGAGCCTACACAAAAGGATCGTTTCTAATCCGAAATGTCTAAATCGAAGCCAATCTTCTTCGAACCGAGCTTCAGTTCTTCAACGATGCAGAGATTTTTATTGTTCCCCCTTTGGAGGGGGACTAAGGGGGAGGATATTGCCTTTCGTTAGCCACCCTCCTCAATCCTCCTTGCAGCTTTCGCACTAACGCTTGTCGCTGCTGCGTCTTCAGAAGCTTTGCTTCATCTTCTCAAGGGAGGAGGCAACAAAAAAGGCCGCTCTTTCGAACAGCCTTCTTTCTATAGTGTTTGGTAATGATCAATACAATTCCTGTTTCAGGGAAGTGCGGTAATCCTTGATCTCCTCGCGGTTGATCTTGTGATCTGCACTTTTCAGCAGGTTGAGCAGGTACAACAGGTTGTCCTTCTCTTCGATTTCGATCGGGTATTCGTTGCCTTCTTCGTCTTCTTCGTACTGAGCCTGAACGTCGAATGCCTGACGATCCTGCAGGTACTCGTAAGAGAGACGTAACACTTTAACCACCAGCGGATCCTGCTCTTTCAGCGCCTGCTCACGCAGCTCCTTCAGATCTTCAATGATCCCTTTGTACAAAATGCCGCTCTTCTCGACTTTTGCGATGATATCCTCTAATTTCTTGTTGGCAATGCCCGTCTTCATACTACAACCTTTTTCCTTTGAACGCCTTGAAGGATGCTTACTTGCAAACCCACCGACGTGCAAATGTAATGACTTCC
>DJFN01000183.1:7179-12523 GCA_002432085.1 Flavobacteriales bacterium UBA5871 | reverse complement strand
ATATTAGGCACTGTTTTTGCTTTTGTGCAAACACTAAATAGTGGATTATGGGATTTTTATATACGTTCCTGTCAGCATTTTTGCTCAATATGTTTGCAGCGTCTGACATTCCTTACAGTGCGGTGGAAGCGGCATTCGTCAGCGGCGATGCTGCGAAAATAGTGTCCTACGGGAAAGAGAAGATGATCATCAACGTGGTCGATAAGGAGGGCGTTTATTCCCAGTCGCAGGCTTCTCAGGTCCTGAAAGACTTCTTCACCCGCAAACCGGCTTCTTCGTTCAAGTTCACCTTCAAAGGAAAGGAAACCGAAGAAGGCACCTTCGCAATTGGTAATTACGTCTCGAAAGGCGAAACCTACCGCGTCACCATCAAGTGGAAAAAAATCGGCGGCGATTACAAGATCGAGACAATCAATATCGAAAAAGGATAGTAAGAACAGCGTGAGTGTGGCTGTTCACTACGATCGCTTTATAGTTCAGTGTGAGTGTGACATGAAGTGGTCCTTTCTTCGTCGGACATTTCATGTTCCGGTGTGAGTGTGAAAGAGGAGCTGCTAACTGTTCACCACTCACTGTTACTGCTCACTCCACGGCTGCAAATAAGCATCATACCGGTAAACAAACGGCGCTTCGTTCGCATCCGCTTTGGTATTCAGCACGGAAACGCTGTAATACATGAATTCATTCTTTCCGCCTTCCGTATCAACGATTTCCTGAACGCCGACTTTTAGGTTGGCAAGGTCCAGCATCGGGTATTTCCGGTGAATGGTTTCCAGTGTTCGAACGCGCAACAGCGCTTCTGTCGATAACGTCCCGATCGCTTCGGCCGTGCGCATCAGGTCGAAAGTATGGGCCATGAAACGATCTTTCTCCAATCCGCTTAGAGCGGCAGCACGGGTCTTGTAAAAGCTATAGAAGGTCATTTCGTCGGATCGTAAACCAAACTCGCCGTTCAGCAGGCTTTCTTCTTTCATGAACAGCTCGGCAAAGCGCACATACTGCTTTTCGGTCCGAAAACTTTCGAGATTACGGACGTCGTAAATACGATGGTCTTTTGTTAAGCTGATCTCCGAGATGAAAAACTCATAAGTACTGTCCTGACTCAGCTCGAACCAATGCGTTTCTACATACAAAATGCGGTTGGTGTCGTTGTCGATGATCGCTTTTTGTACCTCGATCTGTTCCTCCAGCTCCGGCATCGTCCGGTGACTATTGCGGTATTTGATCGCATACAGCGAGTCAAGCCTGCGGTAAGAATCCGGTTTCACGACGGTCAGCTCGCCATAAGTCAGCGGTTTGTAATGCTTGCCGATGGTTTTGTAATCGTTGAACAGCTGTTCCTGCATCGCAAAACGACGTTCTTCCTCTATCGATTCTGCCGTAGCGCCCGGCATATAGCGAAGTCCGCAACCGGTGAGCACTACAAAGAGGCAAGCGGCAAATCCGCAGGGAAGGAAGAAAGAATCGGCTTTTTTCATGACGATAACTTGGGGTTACTCAAAAATAGCCATTTTCCGATGTCATACGGGATGAAATATCATAAAAAAGCCCTCTGAACTGTAGCGTCCGGAGGGCCAAAATCGGGAGAGCTTATTATTAGTTCTTCACCAATGGAATCATGCCGCTGGCACTTCCGCTTGTCGTTACTTTCACGAAATACGTTCCGGTTTCCATACCTGAAAGATCCAGGTCGATGGTGTTATCGCCGCTGATTACTTCGTGCGAAATAGTCTGGATCACCTGACCGGAAACACTGTAAAGCGTAACGGTAGCCGTTTCGGCCTGCAATGACTGGAACTGAATTTTTGCCAGACCGGTTGTCGGATTCGGAGCAATGCTTGCATTCAATGTTGCAACTTCACTTACCGACATGGCTGCTGCGCATTCGTCGATTACATCCTGGATAGCCGTTTGCATCTGGGAAAGGTTCATTCCCCAAAGATTGTACATGATCTTCTTATCGGAAGGACAGATCACGCTGATGGTCGGGTAGCCCGTGCCGTATTCCGGGTAAGGCAATGATACCGTACCGTTGATGATCGGATAGCTGACACCTGTTACCCAGTCGCCCTGCGTATTCGAGCCGGTTCCGTGAAGGTCGGCAAGTGTTGTGGAAACATCGTCTTCGTAAAAGAGAACCACAACTTCATTCGTGCCGTCCGGACCGAATTGGTCGTGCAGCGATTCCAGGTAATGTGCGTTGTGGAAGCTCCAGCAAGGTCCGCACCAGGTAGCCGACATATCGACGATCACCACTTTTCCCGCATTCAGATACGTGTACAGGTTATGCGTTGTACCATCGAGATCTGTCTGGGTAAAGTCCGGAGCTACGGCTCCAACCTGCGAAAAAGCAGTTCCGCCAAAGAAAAAAGCAGAGAAAAGAAGAGCGTAAGTTTTTAGTTTCATAAGCATACGTTTAATGTTCAGGTTGAAATGTACACTTTTTTGTAAGATAAACAATGCTGATTATTAATCTTTTAAAGGCGGATTCTTGAAATGCTTTCCCGGTGAAATATACGCTGGTGACCTTCCCGTTTTTGTAGAAATAAACAACGATAGTTGCGCTAAAATAAGCACCTTTGCAGCGTGAAATTCCTTGTGACGTTAGTGCTGGCCGCCCTTGTTTGTCCTGTCCTCAGGGCACAATCCGCCATGCCGGAAACCATGCGGGCCATGCGTCTCACGGAACAGATCTCCCTCGATGGCGAGCTGAAAGAAGCGGTTTGGAAAGATCTTCCGGTAGCCGATTCGTTCGTTGTGAATTATCCCGATTATGGGAAGCCTTCTGTTTTTCAGACGGAAGTGCGCCTCGGCTACGACGATCAGGCGGTTTACATTGCTGCAGNNCAAGGATGTAACGCCCGACAGCATCCTGGCAATACTTTCCCAGCGCGATGATTTCGGAAATGCCGATTGGTTCGGCGTGCTGCTCGATCCTTACGGAAGCGGGCAAAATGCCTTTGCATTTTACGTAACGGCGGCCGGTGTAGAGCTGGATGCGATCATCAGTCAGACGGATGAAGATTTTACCTGGAATGCAGTCTGGAAAAGCCGCGTGGTGCGAATCGTCGACGGCTGGTCGCTCGAGATGCGTATTCCCTTGTCCCAATTGCGTTTCCCCGAAGAAGAAATCCGCGACTGGAAAGTGAACTTCAAGCGACAAGTGCGACGAAGACGTGAAATGTCCTACTGGTCGCCGGTAGATCCGCAATTGTATGGCGAGATCACGCAATCCGGCAGGCTGGAAGGCATGGAACAGCTGCGCTCGCCGTTGCGGTTATCGTTTTCACCTTACACGACCGCTTACGTCGAGAATTTCTACAATGATCAGTCGGGCGAACAGGAATGGCGCTACCGTCAGCGGTTCGGAATGGACATGAAATACGGACTCAGCGAATCGTTTACGCTGGATGCCACGCTGGTGCCGGATTTCGGTCAGACAGTTTCCGATAACCTGATTCTCAACCTGTCACCGTTCGAAGTACGCTACAACGAAAATCGTCCGTTTTTCCTCGAAGGAATGGATTTGTTCGGCATTGGCGATCTGTTCTATACNNCTATACACGACGCATCGGCGGTCCGGCCATGATGGCGGGCGAAGTGGCCGATTCTTTGCTCAGCAGTGGAAATACGATTACGGCTGTTCCGGCACAGGCGCAATTGATCAACGCGACGAAAATTTCGGGCCGGACAAAAAAAGGACTGGGAATCGGCGTGTTCAATGCTATTGAGAACCGGGCGAATATCCGTTACCGCGATTCGCTGGGCAACGAGCATGAAGCGCTGGCACATCCGTTAACGAATTACAACGTATTGGTGTTTTCGCAAAACCTGAAGAACGCAAGCAACGTTTCGGTGATCAATTCCAACGTCTTTCGTCCGGACATCGACCGTATCGCTAACGTAACGGCGATCAATACGCTCCTCTTGAATAAAGCACAGAAATACCGTCTGAATTTTCAGGCCAAGGTAGCGCATACGCAGCAGGAAACGGAAAGCAGCACAGGACACGATCTGTTTATCGGCGTAGGAAAGGTGCAAGGCATGTTTACTTACAGGGCCGAGTACTACGAAATGAGCGACACCTACGACCAGAACGAGCTCGGCTTCATGGCGCGGAATAACCTGCGCGGCTTTTTCGCGGAAACAAAATGGACGGGTTTCAAGCCACAAGGCCGTTTCTTGCGCCGAAGCCTGAACCTTTCGACGAATGTGGAATACCTCTATAATCCAAGCCGGTTTGCCTACTGGTACATCAATGTTTTCACACTGGCAACATTCCGCAATTTCCTTACAGCGAGCGTTGAAGGTGACGTTTTTCCGCTGGGCGAAGTCGATCATTTCGAATCGCGCACGTTTGGTCGTCCGGTGAATTTCCCGGCTTCGTTCAAGCTGGGCGGTTTCTATTCGAGCGATTATTCGAAGAAATTTGCACTCGATTTCAGCATTTACAACCGCGTTTACAACAAACAGGGCATGGCGAATATCGATGCTGAAGTCAGTCCGCGGATCCGGTTTTCCAACCGCATGTTCGTGGTCGTGACAACGGGCGTCAGTCGTTACCTGAACAACTATGGCTACGTCAATGTAACGGATACCAATTTCACAGATCAGATCATTCTCGGAACGCGCCACCGCTGGATCGTGAACAATGCGATCGCTGCCGATTACACGTTTACCAACCGAATGGGACTGGTGCTTCGATTAAATCACTACTGGCAGGAAGTGGCCTATCACGGCTTCCGAGAGCTGCGTGAAGATGGCTGGACAGACGCTTCGGCATACACCGGTTTATCAGCAACAGACGGCTCACCGCGACACAACACCAGCTACAACGCGTTCACGGTCGATATGAGCTTCCGCTGGGTCATCTATCCGGGAAGCGAGATCCGGTTTGTCTGGAAATACAACATCTATGCTTCGGAAAATGCGCTCGATCTCAACTACCTCTACACGTTCAAAGGCCTCTTCGACCAGCCGCAATTGAATAGTTTTTCGGTTAAAGCACTGTTTTTCCTCGACGCGGCACGCCTGAAGCGCAAGCGCTAATTATCAATGATCAAATTATGAATTATCAAGGTTTGTTCTCAACAAGAAACTCCCTGATAATAGATCATTCAGGTTTCACTTAGAATGTAACCCAGTCGAGCCAGGCGTTCAATTATGGGTTATCAAGGTTTGCTCTCAACGATTAGCCCCTTGATAATTGCTCATTCATAATTCATAATTGAATAGCGGTTTCCACTTAGAATGTAACCCAGTCAAGCCAGGCGCTCAATTATGGATTTCAAGGTTTGTTCTCAACGACTAACCCCTTGATAATTGCTCATTCATAATTCATAAT
>DJFN01000183.1:0-7141 GCA_002432085.1 Flavobacteriales bacterium UBA5871 | reverse complement strand
ATCCAGACGAGCAATAACCATCCGCAGAGCTACGGCGTTCAATTATAGATTATCAAGGTTTGTTCTCAACGACTAACCCCTTGATAATTGATCATTGATAATTCATAATTGAATCCCGTTTCCACACTTAAAATGCCCTTCCGGACAAGCCTTATACCCATGCAATCCACACGGTCGGCAGTAAAGCGGTTCGTTGAGCTCGCGGATTTCACTGTCGTCTGCTAGCGGCCCGAAGCCAAATGCCGGGATCGTGGAACAGAAAAACGCCGTTGTTGGTGCGTTGACCGCAGACGCCATGTGCATCGGGCCGGAATCGTTGACATAGCAACGCTGAGCTCGTGAAAACAAAGCACACGATTGTAAAAGCGATAATTTTCCCGCCAGGTTGCTGTTTTCGGGTAAACCTGCTTCGAGCCGGATTTCTTCGCATAAAGCATGATCGGTCGGTCCGCCGACGAGGTAAACCGTTCCGTTGACTTTCAGCTGCTGTGCAAGCTTGATCCAGCTGGCTTTCGGCAATTGCTTCGTGAACCAGATAGATGCCGGTGCAAGACAGAAAAACGGCGTTTGAACCAACGATTCGACGGCTTTGTAATCCGCTTCGCCGGGAAAAACCGTCGGGCGAACGCGTTTCAGTGCGCCGTGTTCGGTGATCAGCTGCAGGTTGCGCTCCACTTCGTGAACGCCGTTACCGATCTCGTGCTTCACCTTGTGATGGTAGCAGAATGAAAACGGGTTTTTATCGAAGCCGGCCTTGCGCTTTGCCGGACTCAGGAACGTGATCAGTCCGGAGCTGCCGAAGCGGTGCAGGTTGATGATCTCATCGTATTTTTCTTTTCGGAACTGACGGATCAGTCGACGCATCTCGGCCAGCTTTCCTTCCTTTTTATTGAACGTATAAACGTGGGAAATGCTCACGTGATGTGCCAGTACGCCTTCGTTCCCCTTCCGGACGAGCACATCGATCTGCGCGTCGGGATAAAGACGACGGAGCTCACTTGCAACCGGTGTGGCAAGGATCACATCGCCCAGGAAAGCCGTTTGTATGATGAGAAAACGCACGAAGCAAAAGTAGCAGAAAAATCGGGCTTGCCGGAATCCCGCCATTCAATCAACGATTGCTACCGGTGACTCGTCAGCATAGCAGTTTCAGAACAGAAGTCACGATAAATCAATATTTTGTAAATAATATGGATACAACTATTTCACATTAACTTAATCTATGAACCAGAACGAATAAACTAAGACTATGATAAAACACCTCCTTCTTATCCCGCTGGCTCTCCTCACAGCGGGGCGCGCAGCTTCACAGGATCCGCCCAAGCCGGCCAACGACAAAGAGCTGGTAAACGGTGCGAGACAAACGACTTTCGGAGCTACTCCGCAAGCCATAGGTGATTATCTGATGCAGCAAAATCTGCTTCCTGAAACGACCATTTCTTTCAAGCGTGTTGCTTACCGCTTGCTGATCGACCACAAAGGCAAAGTCACGGAAGCCACTCCTTTTTTCGGCGGTATCAGTGCAGATATGGACGAAACGATCGCCCGTTCGCTGATGACCATGCCAGCCTGGAAAACCGCGATCCGGGAGAACCAGCTGAGCGTTGTTTACCTCGTTGTGATCGTACAGGATAAAACCATAACTACCGAGCTCCACTGATGAAAGTCTTTTTATTGACCGCCACCCTCGTTGCAGCAATGGGGGCAATGGCACAGGAAAACGGTACGGAGCTGTTCGATGAATCGTATATACACGAAATCCGGATCACGTTCCAGGAATCGAATTTCTGGACGACGCTTTCTGCCGATTATGATAATGCTATGTCGAACGGAACGGATGTTCCCTACCGGCAAGCGGATGTAACCATCGACGGAACGTCTATAACAACGGTCGGTGTTCGCCAGAAAGGCTATTTCTCCAATTGGGGAGCCATGGGATCGTTGAAAAAGCCGTTGAAGATCAGCACGGATGCGTTTACGCTCGACCAGGAATACGATGGCATTCGACGCATTAATCTGTCGAACGGATTCCAGGATCCGTCCATGATGCGCGACGTACTGGCCTACAAATTCATGCGCAGCGCCGGAATCACCGCACCAAGGACCGCTTACGCCAAAGTGTATATCAATAACACATTGTGGGGTTTGTACATCATGGTGGAAGAAGTCGATAAGCGCTCGCTCAAGAACTGGTACGGCGGACAAAACAACGACGGCAACCTCTTCAAATGCATCAACAATACGAACCTCAACTGGCAGGGAAGCAGTATCTCGCAATACACGGACGAATTCGAGCTGAAAACGAACGAAGACGTGGGCGACTGGAGCCGTTTCCTCGCTTTCGTGGATGCGATTGCCGCCTCTAACAGCAATTTTGAAACGGAGATCACACCGGTGCTCGATATCGATAAATACGTCAAAGTGCTGGCAGCCGACGTGCTGATGCTGAATTGGGATTCGTACTATTACCACGGTCGTAATTTCTTCTTGTACGTCAATCCGCAGACCAACAAAATAGACTGGATTCCGTGGGATTACAACCTGGCGTTCTCGACTTCCGAAACGGATGTCATCATCGATTACGATCAGTCGGAGGTGAAGCCGCTGGTGAAAAAGCTGCAGCTGGATGCCGATCTGAGAGGTCGTTACTTCAACGCCATGTGTGAGCTCAACGAAGATTTCTTCACGCTGGCAAATCTCGAAAGCTTCATCACAACGACCGCGGCATTGATTCGTCCGGCGTTGATGGAAGATCCGAACAAATTCTATCCTTCTATCAGCGATTTCGATCAGTCGATCATCCAGGATACGTGGATAGACGATCCGATGATGGGACAAACGCTGGTGCGCGGATTGAAGGAATTTATCACCGACCGGAATAGTGAAGTCAGCCAGCAGCTGATTGCTCACGGACACGATTGCACCACTTTGGGAACCGACCCGGAAATGCTTGCCGAAGTGAATCTGTATCCGAATCCGTTCCAGGAGAAATTCCGCATCCGGACGCGTGAAACGATGGAACGCATCGAAATTCTGAACAGCCAGGGACAATTACTGCAAACGCTGTATCCGAATGCGGTTGAATTGACGGTATCGCTGGCGCAGTATGCTGCGGGAATCTACCTCGTGCGCGTTCACACGGCAGAAGCTTCTGCCACCGTGACAGTTGTCAAAGAATAATCATTCATAATTCTTGCGGAACTGTATTTTTGCATGGACGCTTCATTTATGGGGGTAAATGGGCGTCCTGCAAAACAGTTCAGATGAAATACGCATTTACTTTATGGAGTGTCCTGCTCGTTGCAGGAATGGTCAAAGCTCAGACCTACTGGCAGCAGGAAGTCAACTATACCATTTCGGTGCGCCTGGATGACAAAACCCATTCGCTCAGCGGACACGAATCCTTCGAGTACATCAACAATTCTCCCCACACGCTCGATTTTATCTACATCCATCTTTGGCCGAACGCCTACCGCAATGGGAAAACCGCTTTGGGCAAGCAGCAATATGCCGAGAACAAGCAGCTGCTCACGTTTGGTCCCGATTCGCTGAAAGGCAGCATCGATTCGCTTGATTTTACCGTTAACGGCACGAAAGCTTCCTGGGAATACGATGCGAAGAATCCCGACATTGCCAGGCTTTTTCTGCCGGCTCCTTTAGCACCAGGCGGTCGTGTAACGGTGGCTACGCCGTTTAAGGTCATGATTCCTACAGGAGAAATTTCCCGCCTCGGACACATCGGGCAGTCTTACCAGATCACGCAGTGGTACCCGAAACCGGCGGTATTCGACAAAAACGGCTGGAACCAGATGCCCTACCTCAACCAAGGCGAATTTTACTCCGAATACGGCTTNNCACCGTTCCGAAAAACTACGTTGTAGGTGCCACCGGCGATCTGCAGACCGAATCCGAAATCGCTTTCCTCGACAAGCTTGCGGCCGATACGAAAGAACACATCGGCGATTACATGGACCAAAAACAGGGCTATTTCGGCCGCACCAAATTCCCCGATTCGGATGCCGAATTCAAGACCATTCGCTACACGCAGCAGAATGTGCACGATTTTGCGTGGTTTGCCGACAAGCGCTTCAAAGTGCTGAAAGGCGAAGTGGCGCTTCCGCATTCAGGTCGGAAAGTTACGACGTGGGCGATGTTTGTGCCGCACAATACGCTTTACTGGCAGAACGCCATCGAATACCTCAATGACGGAACGTATTACTATTCCAAATGGAACGGCGATTATCCTTACAACAACGTAACGGCGATCGACGGAACGATCTCGGCCGGCGGCGGAATGGAATATCCGAATATTACGGTCATCGGAAATGTAAGCAGCAAAATGGAGCTGGAAATCGTCATCGTGCACGAAGTCGGTCACAACTGGTTTTATGGCATCCTGGGAACCAACGAGCGCGTTCACGGCTGGATGGACGAAGGTATCAATACGCTCAACGAGCTGCGTTATATCTACACGAAATACCCGAATAACGACAATATGTCGGATGAGGTCCTGGGTGGAAGATTCCATTTCGATCACCTGAGCCATTACGATATGTCGGACTTTACTTACCGCGTAGTTGCCGGAATGGGCGAGGACCAGCCGATCGAAACGCATTCGGCCGAATTTACCGGGGCGAATTACGGTGCGGTCATGTATTCCAAAACGGGACTCGTGTTCACCTACCTGAAGCAATACCTCGGCGATGAGCTCTTCGATAAATGCATGCAGGCGTATTTCGATGAATGGAAATTCAAACATCCGCAGCCGGAAGATTTTCGCGTTGTACTGGAGAAAACGTCCGGGAAAGATCTCGGCTGGCTCTTCGATGAAATCATCCCGACGACTAAACACATCGATTACAAGCTGAAAAAAGTGCAGTCGGATGAGAACGGAACCAGCGTGACGGTGAAAAACGTCGGACAAGTCAATGGTCCGATTGAAATCGGCGCTTACCAGGACGGAAAACTCGTCGAAACAGTCTGGGCCGAGCCTTCCGAGACAAAAACAACGGTGCAGCTGAAAACACCCGCCGATGAGGTGCGCGTGAATCCTTCAGGACGCATTCCCGAGCTCAGTCGCGAGAACAACAACTGGCACCAATCCGGCTTGTTCGGCAAAGCGGAAAAACCGAAGCTCGAATTCCTCATCGGCGATAACGAACCGGCAAAAGCCAACATTTTCTGGACACCGATGATTGCCGCCAACCAATACGACAAGCTCATGCTGGGCGTTGCGGTGCACAATTACGGTCTTCCGTTCAACAAATTCCAATACCTCGTGGTGCCGATGTACGGCTTCGGCTCGCGACGCATTTCCGGGATCAGTGAATTCAGCCTGAATTTGCTTCCTGCACGCCATTTGAAACTGAGTCGTTTCGGTGTATCCGTTAAATCCTTCCAGGCAGCCGAATCCATACGTAACGGCAATACTGTTACCAAGATCGATGCTTTCTACGTGGGAATCCAACCGTATTGGTATGCGAAGATCGGCAACCGGAAAGCGGCAACTCCGATCAGTCAGACCATACTGATGCAATCGATTTACCGGTTCGACAAATACCATGTTCGTGAAACAAATCGGGTGGGTGGTTTCATCCGCTACGATTTCATGTTTGACCGTCCGGACCATGAATTCAGTACACGTCTGCGTACAGATTTCATGACCAGGCTGAATGTCGATCAGCCGGAGCAGTTCGGTCGTTCGAGTGTGGAGGCTACCTACCGTTTCCGTTACCTGCGCAATAAAACGAAAGCCTGGGTGGAGGTTCGCGGCTACGCCGGTGCTAACTGGCTTCTGGACCAGAAGATGTATGACAATCTGACGGAATATTACCTCAATCTCAGCGGCGCGAACGGTACGCAGGATGTTTTCCTGGAAGAGTACTATTTCGGTCGTTATGAAGCGAAAGGTTTCTGGTCGCAGCAGCGTCAGGAAAACATGGGCGGTTTCCGCAGCACAAGTGATTACGGAACAAACAAAGACTGGGTCGCATCAGGGAACTTCTACATGCAGCTGCCGGTGCTCGGCGGTATTTTTGGTGTCTTCGCCGATGCCGGTTTCTTCCCGGATCCTTTTCTGAACGGAACGATCCAATCGGCCTACGATGCCGGTATTGGTATGCGTCTCGGAAAAGTGTTCGGCTTGTATTTCCCGCTCTACATTTCGAAAGACATGGATGAAGCCTATGAGTCGACAAACTACACGACGCGTATCCGTTTGACGTTCCAGATGAACCTGATCAACAAACCGTTGAAGCTCGGAAATCTGTTCTGATTAATCGAGCTTCTTCAGGGCCTCGGCGATGTCTTCCGCACTCATTTTTTTGAACCCGATCTTCGGAAGGTCCTTCGAAATGTTCACTTTTTCCAGGAAAAGGTAGGGTTGATCGTCTGCGATCATCAGAGCAACCAGCCAGGCTTCTTCCCCCGGAGGAACGTTGTTGAAGCTGTAGGTCTTTCCGTTGTAACCCGCAGGCATAATGGCTTTGTAGTTTGTGAACACCAGCTTGCAGTCGATATTGCGCGCATACGGAAGCTTTACTTCTGCGTTGATAAGGTTTGTCATGCCTTTACCGGGAAAGAAATCGCAATTGATATAGCCCATTTTGCCCGATTGTACCATATTGAAAGACAGGCTTTGGAGTTTTGCTGCTTCTTCCGCGTCTTTTTTCAGACTTTCAATCGCTTCTTCCATGGTCGTCAGCCCGCGTGCTTCCATATACTTGCCGTAAAGCTGCATAAAAAGTGCAGAATCCGGTATAACGCCGTTTTCAAGGAGGTAATTATCCATTTCTACACATCCGGGTGAACGACCGCCTTCGGATCTTTTCTTGCGGAGGTTGCGTTGGCAATCCCGGAAGTCCCGATTTTCCTCGCGTTGTACCTTGTCTGTGAGGCCTTTCCAGCCCAAGGGAAAACGCTTGATGCGGCAGAAAATACGACAGCGCGTACCACAATCGCCCTGCCAGCAGCTGATCCAGTAGGAACCCGGAATTCCGGCAGCCCTGCCATTAGTGTTGTCATTGGAAGTACCGTCCCAATGTATGTTTTCCTGGTGCGTGTCATCGCGGTCGCCATAATAGGTTTTTGCACCGGTGAGCACGGAATCCGTCGGGAAATAGATCGTGAGCAGTTTCCCGCC
>DJFN01000055.1 GCA_002432085.1 Flavobacteriales bacterium UBA5871 | reverse complement strand
TCCGTACAAGCCGTACCCGAGCAAAACGACGCTGCGGGAAGCGTGTGAGGATGCGATTTTCGGCAGCACGTATGGCGATAATATCTGCGATTCGACGATCGAGAAAGACATGGCGGCCATGAAAATGGAGCACGATGCGCCAATTCGCTACAGCAAGAAATACGGCGGTTATTATTATACCGATCCGGAGTTTTCGCTGGATGAAATTCCGTTAACGGCCAGTGATATCGAAGCGATCCGTTTTGCGACCAATACGCTGAGCCAGTTCAAGGATGTGGCCATGTTCAAGCAATTCGGTTTTGCCATCGAAAAGATCGTGGACCGCGTAAACATTGCATCCGATCCGCGGGATGAAGCGATCGGAAACTTCGTACAGTTCGAAACCGCTGTTTCTTCGGGTGGAAGTGAACACCTAAGCTCGCTGCTAACGTCGATTCGCCAGGGAACGGCCGTGTTCTTCGATTACGAAAGCTTTCAGACCCAAAAGCGCAAGCCACGAAAAGTATTGCCGCTGTTGCTGAAAGAATACCGCAACCGCTGGTATTTGCTGAGCTACGATGTGGTCAAGGAAACGATCATCACTTACGGACTGGACCGTATTTCCAATCTCGAGACTTCGGAAGAAAAGCTACGTTGTCCTGTAAATTTCAATCCCGAGCAGTTTTTCCGCCACGCGATCGGTATTACCGCCAGTGACGCGCTTCCGGAAACGGTCGTGTTCAAAGCCGAGAATATTGCGGCCAAATACATTGCTTCGCAGCCTTTTCACCAGTCGCAGGAAGTTGTGAAGGAAGGTAAGAACCGCACGACCTTCAGTATGTCGGTTTTTGTTTCCGAAGAGCTGATCCGCAACCTGCTGAGCTATGGCGGCGAGCTGGAAGTGCTCGAACCTGCCGGCCTGCGGGCTGAAATGGGAAAAAGGATACGGGAAATGAACACGCTGTATCATTCCTAGCCACTATATTCGCAGAAAAAAGTAGCGATGACTATCCTCCAGCATATCGAAAACGGCGTTTGTACACTCAAACTGAATCGTCCGGAAGTATTCAATTCTTTTAACCGCGAAATGGCCATGGCGCTCCAACAGGCGCTGGATGCATGTTCTTCCGACGATGCCGTACGCGCTATTGTGATCACCGGAGAAGGAAAAGCATTCTGTGCGGGACAAGACCTTGCCGAAGCAACCGATCCGAATGGCCCCGAGCTGCAGACGATCGTTCGCGATCATTACAACCCGATCATCGAGCGCATCCGCAACATTGAAAAGCCGGTAATTGCTGCTGTAAATGGCGTAGCTGCCGGTGCCGGAGCGAACATTGCCCTGGCATGCGATCTCACGGTTGCCAAACATTCCGCGTCGTTCATCCAGGCATTTTCAAAGATCGGTTTGATCCCGGATTCGGGGGGAACGTTTTTTTTGCCGCGTATCGTTGGTGTTCAGAAAGCTCTTGCACTGATGATGACAGGCGACAAAGTGACGGCGGAAGCTGCCGAGCAAATGAATATGATCTACAAAGCCGTTACCGACGACAACTTCGAAGACACAGTAAACGAGCTTGCTGCAACACTGGCAGATATGCCGACCAAAGGCTTCGGACTGACGAAAAGAGCAGTGAATCAAAGCTTCACGAACAATCTTGCGCAACAACTGGCACTCGAAGAAGAGCTGCAAACGCTCGCCGGACAAACGGAAGACTTCACCGAAGGAGTGAACGCGTTTCTGGAGAAGAGAAGACCGGTTTTTAAAGGAAAGTAATTAGAATTATAAATGAGCAATTATCAATTATGAAGGACTCCTTGATAATTGATAATTTATAATTGATCATTGTGGAAGAGATGAAAGTGGGCGTATTGGGCGCCGGAACGATGGGTGCTGGAATTGCACAGGTAGCGGCACAATCCGGACACGCAACCGTGCTCGTGGATGTCAATCCCGAACAACTGGCCAAAGCGAAAGCGGGAATTGAAAAAGTACTTGCGCGTTTGGTGGAAAAAGGCAACAAAACCCGGGAAGAAGCCGATACGATCCTATCGCGATTGACATTTGCAGGTGCGATCGATCAGTTTGCCGGCTGCGGTATGATCATCGAAGCCATCGTGGAAAAACTGGAAGTGAAACACACCGTTTTCCGTCAGATGGAAGCTGTTGTCGAAAAAGACTGCATTCTGGCCAGCAACACGTCGTCGTTGTCGATTGCGTCGATCGGTTCTGTTCTGGAACAGCCGTCACGTATAGTTGGAATTCATTTCTTCAATCCGGCTCCGTTGATGCCACTCGTAGAGATCATTCCTGCGGTACAAACTTCCGAAGCAACCTTACAGCAAGCAAAACAGCTCATCGACAGCTGGAAAAAAGTCACCGTGATCTGCAAAGACACGCCTGGATTTATCGTGAACCGCGTGGCTCGTCCGTTCTATGGCGAAGCGCTGCGCATTTACGAAGAAGGTGTGGCCGATTTCGCGACCATCGACTGGGCTATGACGACGATCGGCGGTTTCCGCATGGGGCCGTTTACGCTGATGGATTACATCGGGAACGACATCAATTATACGGTGACCGAAACCGTGTTCCAGGCGTTTTACTACGATCCGAGATTCAAGCCGTCGTTTACGCAGAAACGTCACATGGAAGCCGGATTTCTGGGACGCAAGACCAATCGCGGTTATTACGATTACGCCGAAGGAAGCGACCTGCCGAAACCGACGGAAGATATGGCGCTCGGAAAACAGATCTTCGAGCGTATTCTCGTGATGCTGATCAACGAAGCGTTTGATGCGTTATTCCTGAATGTGGCTTCGCGTGAAGACATCGACCTGGCCATGACGAATGGCGTGAATTACCCGAAAGGATTGCTTCAGTGGGCCGATGAGCTAGGATTGCCTTACGTGCTGGAAAAACTTGAAGCGTTGTTCGCTGAATACGGGGAAGACCGTTACCGACCGAATCCGTTGTTGCGCCGAATGGCGAAAAACTAACTAAGAGTTATTCTGCCAAACCGCGTTTCAGATGAACCAAAAAGCAATATAGCAATATTGTTTTTTTCGCAGGTTTAATCGGCCTTTCTGAGCGCGATCTTGATCACTTCTTCCCAGTTCTTTTTGTAGGCTGAAGCTTTCGGATCGTAGTCCGGCACGATTTCCACATCGACATTTTTTACTGCAGGATCGACCTTCGAACCGGTGAGCGTGGAAGCACAGGTATTTGGATTCAGGATCACAAGGATCTTCGAGTTCGGAATACGCAAGGTCAGCGTTCCAGCGTTGCATTCGTAATACGTTCCACCCGGACGCGAGCCCATGATCTTTGCCTCGCGATGCGTCTTGAGCTGGGCTGCCAGCAACGAAGCCGCCGAAAATGTTCCTTCATCGGTGAGCACGATCACGTTTCCTTTATAGATCAGACTGGTGTCGACGTTATAAGTGTACAATTGCCCTTTAAACTCAGGAAATTTTCGTTCGATGCGCTTGAAACGGCGAATATTGCGACGGTAATTCCTGTATTCGGCCTTGCTTTTAACGATATTCTTCAGCTGTTTGCGCTTGAGTCGCTTCACGATCTGGTAATTTCCCACCAGCTCCGGACCTTCGGTCGGCTGGATGAAATAGCTGATCAATTCCGTTTGAACGTGCCCGCCGCCGTTGCCGCGAACATCGATGATCACGGTTTTCACTTTTTTCTTCTTTTTGATCTTGGTGAAGCTTTTCTCCAGGAACTGAGAATACGTGTGGCCGTGGTTATCATAAAAAGACGGAAAGCGGAAGTAAGCCACGTCGCTGCCGATGAATTTGAACGTTCCCTGCGATTTCTTGTCCTTTTTTAGCTGTGCTTCCTGCTTGTCGAAGCGCTCGGAGAGCCGTTTGATCGGTGGAAATCCCAGCGTAACGGATTGTTCCAGCGTATCGCGCTTCACAATGTAATGCACCGTTAGTTTCTCCTTATGCGTTTCCGTTGCGAGGAAGCGGTAAAAATCAAACAATTGTCCGGCGACAAAATACTCGAAAGCTTTATCGTCTTCGTCGGATCCGATAAACTGACCGATTTCCTTCATCCATTGAGTAATGGTTTTTCCATCGATGCCAACGATTTCGGCACCTTCGGGTAACAGATCAGTAGTCTTTTTGCGGGAAGATGAGCTCGATTTTTTACCGGGCTTTTCATAACCGGCAACATACAGCTTCTTGTTCACCATGATCATATCGAACGGCAGCGATTTCTGTTTCAGGACATATTCCTTCAGCACGTCGCGGCTTGGCTGAACCTGTGTGTGACCCGATTGAACAAGGTTGATACAGGTTGCATACCATTTGAATTCTTCGATAGCCGTCAGATCGGTTTCATTGAAAGCCTTCTCGGCTGCCGCAACCACTTTCTGAATGGAATCCATGGAAACACAACGATCCAAGCGTGCTTCGATCGTGAATAAGCTCTTCTTGAAAACGGCGAAGTCTTTTTGCTGTTGTTTCAGCTTGCTGGCCGAGGCTTGCGTTTGTGCAAAGCCGAAAGAGCAGATGAATCCGGCGATAATTGCTGAAAAAAGGTGGTTTTTCATTTAAATGGTAATCAAGGCCGCAAAGATAATGAAATGCGATCTTTTACATCGGTACAGACTGAAATAGAGCAAGCTTCCCACAGGCGATTTGCCTGCGGAAAGCTGTCAAAGCCCGATCAGGTGACGAGGTTTAATGTTTAATGACCAGTTTTTCCTGTCCGATGGTTACACCATTGCGTGTGATCACACACAGGTAATGACCTTCGGTAAACAGGGATGTTGCGATCGTGCAGCGACCTTCTTCCATTGCCTGTTGGTGAATGCTGCGTCCGGTTATGTCGTAGACCTGAACGACCCATTCGCCGGAGAGATCTTCTTCCGAACTCATCATCAGGTTCACGTTGTCATGCGCCGGGTTCGGATACATGTTCCAGTTTACCGACAAATTACCATTCTGATTATTTCCAACAGGAGAGGGCTCCAACCAAGTCCCACAACAAAATGTAAAATAGGACATCTGCGAAAAAATGTCGCCGCCGGAAGTTTTTACCTCGACGATTACTGCAAAACACCTACCATTGAGAGCCGTATTTTGACCTGCAAAATATCCTGAAGTGATTGTGTTGAAATTCCGGTTAGCTGGTAAATTCCCACCGGGAGCAGGTTGCCAGGTTTCATCGGAATTAGAAATAGGAGTAGCTAAAATAGGATTATTACAATCTACTTCTTGCAGGGCTATTCTGTAGTCTGTAATAGTGGCAGGCGTTCCTGCAAGGTTAACAATACCTGTTATTCCACACGATGCATATCCCGTTAGTACGGGGCTGGCAAGGTTGGTTGAGCGATTGGCAACTCCCGTGCCTCCTGAAACGGTCATTTTAAAATCAAAAGGCGGATTCATACGAATAAATGCGGTTTGTGAGGCTACAGCCGGACAAGGTCCCGTATTATTCACACTCAATGTAACCTTGTAGTATGCTGGTGTAAGAATGGCATTCGCGGTTTCTGTGATGAGATTCTTGGTGGAAAACGTACCTGTAATTAATCCGCTCGTATATGAATATCCTCCTAGGCCTGCGATTGCAGTACCGCTTGCATCCGTTCGAATAATATCGAGTTTGTATTGTGTGTACGAAGTGGAGGTGTTGTTTAATTGTATATTGGTCGCATTTGGGTAATAATTTATGACCGTAGGATACTTGGCCGAATTTCCTCCGACATTAAATGCATTTACTGCGGACTTATTTACGGTGAAATTTCGGGTTGTATTGGGTTCTGTGGGATAAAACCCTCCACCTGGTTTACCAATGGAGCCGTTTACCCGATAAGTACCTGTTGAGCTAATAATCCAATCGGCGCCCACCATTTGCCCGGCTCCATTTAAGCTTCGTGAAGATCCCGATAATGTGGACCAGATAGTCCCGGTCCATTGCTGAACGTAAATTGTTCCTCCCGTGATTCCCGCACCACTCACTACCCACGCTCCTCTGGCTGGAATCTGGTTGCAACCGGTTGTGGCTTGTCCGATGACAAAATCCACATACTGCGTTTGTGCCATGCTGTTCACATAAAACAAAGTGGAAAGTGCAATTAGAAAGGATGTTGCACTCATCCGTAAATTCATAATGTTTTTCATAGGATATAATTATTAGTTTTTAATCAAGATTAGTCTGGCTATTTCAATTTCTAAATACCTGGTGTACATCCGCAGAGCCAGTCGGCCCGGAATTGGCACAGTTCAATGCCTTTTCGAACGGTTGTAGCATAGTCATAGATTACGGACCGCATCCGCTGAAGGATTGTGCACGCCCGTGATGCAGGCCAAAGAGCTACATCAGCAATACAAATAGAGTCTTTCGTGTCATAGAAAAATTTTTAAGATGAGTTCTTCAAAACTATTCTATCGGCTTACCGGACACAATACCATAAATGGTACTTTTTACAGTAAGTTCAGATTTTCCAGATACGAGATCAGCTGAGGCGTGTTGACACATTCGGTTTTTGCCAGCAGGTTCTTGCGGTATTTGTCGATGGTATGTTTGGACAAGAATACGTTTTCGGCGACTTCCTTGCTGGTCATTCCCTGTTTGAGAAGCTGGCAGATGCGGATCTCATTTTCTGAGAAAACATTCACTTTCGAATCATGCTGGCTCAGGAAGCTGCGCATGATCTCCGAGCTGTGTGCCTCGTCCTTGATCTTGAAGAAGTAGCTCACACGGCTGCTTTTGGTTGGGTCGGCGTGCAACGTGATCTGAGCCAGATTTACCAATGGAATATTGTTTGCCGGATCGCATTCCAGGATGTTGTTGGTCTCCATTATCCTGTGGTAATTGCCCCGGGCATCGCGCATACGGTAGGAAATACAGAACTGGCCGATGCCTTTGGTACTGATCGGCATACGCATCAGGCCTTCGAGACAGAGGTAATACAATTTGCCAAAAGCCTCCTGATCTTCAGGATGGACGATTTCCAGTATGTTCTCTGCCGTGATATAGCTGTTCTCATAACCGAAATAAGTGTCGAATCCTTCGGCCGTGAGGTGCTCATAAGCGTGGAAATCGAGAACGGAATAAGCCTGCACTACGCTTCTGAAAGGAGAATCTTTCAGCGATTCGACGATCTCCCGCTTGCGCTCGGGTGTTAACGGAGTCGTTCGGTCGGTAATAGCTTGCTTGCAGTAAGTTTTGAAAAGTGTTGTCAATGTTGTCATAAACCTGTCTTTTAAGATCAGGTGAAAGGGATGGGTTGTAGCACCTAAGTTAACGTCGTATCGTTTGGATCAGTTGGTCAGCTTGTTTGGAATAATAGCCTTTCTGATCGCGGATCAAAACCAGCAGCTCTTTCGCCTGTGCTGTTTCGTTATTCGCCAGGTAAGATTTTGCCAGGTACCAGCTTGCTTCCTCGTTGAAATTGCTGAACGGCAATTGCAGGCAGGCGGAAAAGTGCTTTTTGGAATCTTCGTACTGCCNNGGTTGTAGGAGCAAAGTCCGGCGTAAAAATGGCCGTTGGCGTCGTCCGGATACGTTTTCAATACCAGCTGTAAGCGCAGCAGCGATTCTTTCCATTTGCCCCTGTTGACGTATTTCATCGTTTTTTCGATGTAATCCATATAAGGAATGGAAACTGTCGTGATGGTCGGACTGGCTTCTTCCGTAAACTGATGTTCCTGGTCGGCCGGCGTTCCCGTCAGCTCGATGCGCTCGGTCTCGATCACCGGTTTTGTGCGGTAAAGACTGTAATCGATGAGCTTCAGATCGTGGAAATACACTTCTTTGGCGCTTTTTTGCTTCACGATCTTCGGCGTCGTTTCGCTTTTGTCGATGGAAAGCGGCTCGAGCAGGATTTCCGGAATTGCTTCCACATTCGTTACCGGTACGCTGGCCGATTGTTCCTGTAAAGCCTGCTGGGTCGTTTTAATAGAAGCGATCGGGATCTGTTGTTGCTGAGGTAAAGCCTCGAGTGTGTCGATCGCGGCTGGAATGCTCACGTCAGTTTGCTCCACGATCAGCTTCACCGGCTGTTCCGGACGGGCGGCCTGTTGTTCTCCCGGACGAAGAAGCACGACCGTCACAACAACGGCGGCTGCCACAACGGCGCTTCCGAGGTAAACCGGCCACTTCGGTGTGGGGGAAAACCGGCGGTCGAGCTGACGCATGGCTTCCATCCCGACAGGAATATTCTGCCAGCCTTCCAGCGCATCCCGCTCGAACGCACTTTCGGCAGTGCCCTCGATTTCCCTTCGAACGCGTTCGGAGCCCGTTTTGTAGGCTTCGATCTGCTCCCGCGAAAGGCCGGATTGATATGTTGATTTATGCTTCATGACGTTCCTGTCGTTCCATCCAGATCTTCAGATTCCGTTTGCCATTCTGAATGGCGCTCTTCACGGTAGTTAAAGGTATGGACAAGTGTTCGCTTATTTCGTTGTACGACTTTTGCTCGAGGTAGAACAGCTCCACGCAGGTTCTCTGTTCGTCTTTCAGCTGTCCGATCGCCTGTTCCAGCAGCTGAAGCCTGCCTTCCAGGCGAATGGTTTCTTCATCGTCTTCTTCGGCCGGTTGCACCAGCTCGTTGATGACGGTCGTTTCGTGTGGCTTATGTTTCCGCAGGAACTGCAGGCATTCGTTCCGCGTTACCTGGTAAAGCCACGATTTGAAATGCTGGATCTCGTGGCGAAGCAGCTTCGCGCCCAGCTCTCCGAAAATCCGCATCGTGATGTCTTCGGCGTTNNGGCGTTTTCGACCTGCTTCAGGTAATTCATGCAGCTACCCATTACCAGATGGCCGTAGCGCTCGTAAAGCAGGGGCAGGGTATATACGCATCGGTCCGTTATATACAGATCGATGAGCTCCTTATCGGACAGTTGCTGATATTTCCTGCGCTTGGCTCCGAAAAACATTTCAGGGTAAAGATGCAACTTCTTCGTTAAATCCATAAATTGCGTCTGCGATTTGCACTTTCAATGAAAAATATTGCAGTACTGACCTCCGGCGGCGATGCACCGGGAATGAATGCGTGTATCCGGGCGGTGGTAAAAATGTGCCTCCATTATGGCATTACACCTTATGGTATAACCGATGGCTACCAGGGAATGATCACCGGGATGTTCCATAAAATGACTTACCGCAGCGTCGACAACATTATATATAGAGGCGGAACCGTTCTCGGAACAGCCCGCAGTGAAGAGTTCCGTACGGCAGAAGGTAGATCGAAAGCAGCTGCGCAATTGGAAAAACACGGCATCGACGGATTGGTCGTGATCGGCGGCGACGGTTCCTTTACAGGCGCTACCTTATTAAGTAAGGAAACAGGCATTCCCGTGATCGGCATTCCAGCCACTATAGATAATGACATTGCCGGAACGGATCATACCATCGGATACGACACGGCGCTCAATACGGTTGTAGATGCCGTGGACAAGATCCGCGACACGGCCAGCAGTCATCATCGCATCTTCTTTGTGGAAGTGATGGGAAGAGATGCGGGGTTCATCGCTCTCAATGCGGCTATGGCGAGCGGGGCCGAAGCGGCGCTTATTCCGGAAGAAGTCACGGACATTCCCGAGCTCGTTCAGCAGATCAAAGATCAGAACCGCGGAAAACGCAGCTCTATTATTATAGTAGCGGAAGGCGATGACGGAGGTGGCGCGTTGCAGATCATGGAAAAGGTGCGGCCTTTTTTGGCGACTTATGAATTGCGTCATTCTATATTAGGACACATTCAGCGCGGAGGAGTGCCGTCGGCATTCGACCGGATTCTCGCCACAAGAATGGGAGCAATGGCCGTTGAATTGCTTCGTGAAGGCGAACACGACCTGATGATCGGGGCCAATGGCGACCAATTAGTCACCCATTCCATTCGTTTCGGAATCCAGCAAACGCCCGTACTGGACCGCTCAAAGCTGGACCTTTTAAAGGATTTGCGCACCAAAGCTTAAAAAGTCCGAAAAAAACTTTCGCGGCATTCTGTTTCGTCTTCAGCCACTTAGTGCTTCCTACCGCATTTTCTTTCAAATAAATTGCGGTGAAAGTATTGTTAAATTAAAAAGAGTACCTATCTTTGCACCCGCTTTGAACGATAAGCGACACAAAATTGACAGATTGGCAAAGGGAGGTGATTCCGAAAGAAAAACAAAAATTTTTTTCACAATCGCTTGTCGAAACAAAAAGAATGCTTACCTTTGCCACCCCGAAACAACGGGAAACAATAGCCGGAACGACGGCGCTGAAACTTGAAAGCGAGAGATTGCCAAGAGTAACAAACAAGTTCTTTGACAGATTAGGAA
>DJFN01000131.1:3143-6991 GCA_002432085.1 Flavobacteriales bacterium UBA5871 | reverse complement strand
ATGCCCAATCCGTTCAGTACGCGCGGCATTTCTGTAGCGCTGCTGTACTTGCGAAGACCCGGACGTGATGCACGCTCGATTTTAGTGATCGCAGGCACTTTCGTGGACTGGTTGTATTTCAAAGCGATTTTGATTACGCCTTGTTTGTCATCCTCTTCGAATTTGTAATTCGTGATGTACCCCTGATCGAACAGGATGGCAGTGATCGCACGCTTAACGCCTGATGATGGGATTTCCACCATTTTCAGACGAGCTGCGTTCGCGTTACGGATTCTTGTCAGATAATCTGCAATTGGATCNNGCCATTTCACGGAAAGTAACACGTGAAATACCGAACTGACGCATGTATCCGCGAGGACGACCTGTCAGACCGCAACGGTTGTGTACACGAACTTTAGAAGAGTTCGCAGGCAATTGCTGCAGTTTGTCCCATTCGCCGGCAGCTTTCAACTCAGCGCGTTTCGCTGCGTATTTCTCTACCAGTTTTTCTCTTTTGCGCTCACGCGCTTTCATTGACTCCTTAGCCATCTCTTACTTATTTTTTAATGAACGGGAATCCAAATGCATCCAATAATGCTCTTCCTTCCTCGTCACTTTCTGCTGATGTAACAAATGTGATATCCATACCCATGATCTTGCTCACCTTGTCGATGTCGATCTCAGGGAAAATGATGTGTTCTTTAACACCGAGGTTAAAGTTACCGCGACCATCGAATCCTTTAGCATTGATACCGCGGAAGTCACGTGTACGTGGCAGAGCGATAGAGATAAAACGATCCAGGAAGTCGTACATTTTATCTCCGCGCAGCGTAACTTTCGTACCGATCGGCATTCCTTTACGCAGCTTGAAGTTAGAAACGTCCTTTTTAGAGATCGTTGAAATCGCTTTCTGACCCGCGATACGCGAAAGGTCAGCGATAGCGTTATCAATGATCTTCTTGTCAGCAACCGCATCACCCAATCCCTGGCTGATAACGATTTTCTGCAGCTTAGGCACACGCATTACTGTCTTGTACCCAAATTTCTCAGTAAGAGCAGGAATGATTTCTGCTTTGTACTGATCTTTCAGTCTTGGTGAATAACTCATGACTTGATCTCCTCTCCTGATTTTTTAGAGTAACGTACTGTTTTTCCTTTGCTGTCAGTCTTGCGACCAACGCGGGAAGCTTGTCCTTTTACCACTACCATCAGGTTGGAGATATGGATACCTCCCTCCTTGTCAACGATTCCACCGTTTGGCTCAGAAGCACTAGGCTTCGTATGGCGCTTAACGATGTTCACTCCGCTTACGGTAGCACGTTCTTTCTTTCTATCAATCGTCAGGACAGTTCCTTCCTTCCCTCTTGACTCACCGCTCAATACTTTAACAGTGTCGCCGATTTTGATATGTAATTTCTTCTGCATGACTACTGGTATTAAAGTACTTCGGGAGCGAGGGAAACAATCTTCATGTAATTGTTCTCACGCAGCTCACGAGCTACAGGTCCAAAAATACGGGTTCCTCTCATTTCCCCCGCCTGATTCAAGATAACGCAAGCGTTATCATCGAAACGAATGTAAGAACCGTCCGGGCGGCGAACCTCCTTGCGTGTTCTTACAATAACCGCCTTGGCAACCGAACCTTTTTTCACGGCTCCAGAGGGCATTGCACTCTTAACAGCAACGACAATCTTGTCCCCAACAGAGGCATAGCGACGTTTCGTACCACCCAATACGCGGATGCACAGTACTTCTTTCGCTCCAGAGTTGTCAGCTACTGCAAGTCTTGATTCTTGTTGTATCATTGCAACTAATTATTATTTAGCTCTTTCAATTACTTCTACTAAACGCCAGTTCTTGTTTTTAGACAAAGGACGGGTCTCCATGATCTTAACGGTATCACCGATGTGGCAATCGTTATTTTCATCGTGGGCGACAAATTTAGTAGTTTTTTTCACGAACTTACCATATTTCGGGTGCTTAACTTTACGTTCAACCGCTACAACGATGGATTTCTCCATTTTGTCGCTGGTTACCACCCCGATACGCTCTTTTCTTAAATTACGCTTTTCTTCCATTTCAAGCTTCTTTTAATGATCCAAGCGATTAGGCTTGGTTCTCACGTTTTTGCAATTCAGTCTTCAGTCGTGCGATGGAACGGCGAGTGTCGCGAATCTGGATCGGATTTTCCATTGGTGTTACCGCATGGCCGATTTTCATTTTCGTGAGCGTGTCCGTTGCCGTTTCGATGCGCTTCTTCAGATCTTCTACTGAAAGCTTACTAATTTCCTGTTGTTTCATCGCTTCAATTATTTTCCTGGTACAACATAATCGTTACGCACGATGAACTTACATTTCACCGGCAGCTTTTGTGCAGCCAGACGAAGCGCTTCTTTCGCTACTTCGTACGGAACACCATCCGCTTCAAACATGATACGACCAGGGCGTACAACTGCTACCCAGTGGCTAGGAGCACCTTTACCTTTACCCATACGTACTTCAGCTGGCTTGGAGGTGATTGGCTTGTCTGGGAAAATGCGGATCCACACCTGGCCTTCACGTTTCATGTAACGGGTTACAGCGATACGGGAAGCCTCAATCTGGCGTGATGTAATCCATCCCGGCTCCAGGGTTTTGAGTCCGAAAGATCCGAAAGCGATTGTGGAGCCACGTTGTGCTTCACCGCGGTTACGGCCTTTTTGTACTCTTCTGAATTTGGTTCTCTTTGGAGATAACATCTTTCAAAATTTTAATGTGTGAACTTACTTTTTCTTGTTACGGTTACCTCCACCGCGATTGTCTTTTCCACCCGGACGACGGTTTCCGCGATCGCCTCTGTCACCAGAAGGACCACCTTTGGCAGCCTGAGCAGCCATACCTACGTTTGGAGAAAGATCACGACGGCCGTAAACTTCACCTTTACAGATCCATACTTTGATACCGATCAGACCGTATGTAGTGAGTGCCTCACCTACTGCGTAATCGATATCAGCTCTGAACGTATGTAACGGAGTACGTCCATCTTTGTACATTTCCGAACGTGCCATTTCAGCACCGTTCAGACGACCTGAGATTTTGATCTTGATACCTTCAGCTCCCATACGCATGGTTGAGCCGATAGCCATCTTGATCGCGCGACGGAATGAAATACGTGCTTCGAGCTGACGAGCGATACCATCTGCTACGAGACGTGCATCCAGTTCAGGACGCTTCACCTCGAAGATGTTGATCTGGATCTCTTTCTTCGTCAGTTTTTTCAGCTCTTCTTTCAGCTTGTCGACTTCCTGACCACCTTTACCGATGATCACACCCGGACGAGCCGTGTTGATCGTTACGGTAACGAGCTTGAGGGTGCGCTCGATGATGATCTTTGCAATGCTCGCTCTTGACAAACGTGCATTCAGATACTTGCGGATCTGATCGTCNNGTTAGACTCCCATCCGTGGATGAACCCGAGTCTGTTTCCAATTGGATTCGTTTTTTGTCCCATTTCTACTGATTATTTAGCGTCTACTACGACAGTTACGTGATTTGATCTTTTTCTAACGCGGTAAGCACGACCTTGTGGAGCTGTCTGAATACGCTTGAGCATACCAGCGCTTCCTACTTCGATCGTTTTTACTACCAGGTTCTGGTCTTCAATGCTCTTGCCTTCGTTTTTCGCTTCCCAGTTTGCGATAGCGGAACGAACGAGTTTAGCAAGGCTTGTAGATGCATCCTTTGCATTGTGTTGCAATATGTTCAGAGCTTTATTCACTTCAACACCGCGAACGAGATCTGCAACCAATCTCATTTTGCGAGGAGAAATCGAAGAGTTGTTCAAACGTGCGATTGCCGTTTGTGCCTTCTCCGCTTTCAGCTGTTCTGCT
>DJFN01000131.1:0-3120 GCA_002432085.1 Flavobacteriales bacterium UBA5871 | reverse complement strand
ACGGAAGTTACGTGTAGGAGAAAACTCACCCAACTTGTGACCTACCATGTTCTCGGTAACATAAACAGGAATAAACTTATTCCCATTGTGTACGGCAAACGTCAATCCGACAAAGTCCGGAGTGATTGTAGAAGCGCGTGACCATGTTTTGATCACAGCCTTGCTTCCGTTTGTCTGTGCGTCATCCACTCGCTTAGCAAGCTTGTAGTGAACGAACGGCGGTTTTTTCAACGAACGACTCATACCTTATTTCTTTCTTCTTTCGATGATGAACTTATTAGAATACTTCTTCTTGGAACGTGTCTTGTAACCTTTAGCAGGAAGACCCTTACGTGAACGTGGAAGACCACCGGCATTTCTACCTTCACCACCACCCATCGGGTGATCAACTGGGTTCATTACTACACCACGTACACGTGGACGACGTCCCAACCAGCGGGAACGGCCGGCTTTACCAGATACAACCAGTGAGTGTTCTCCGTTGGAGACAGCACCGATAGTTGCCATACAGGTTACCAGGACCATACGCGTTTCGCCGGAAGGCATTTTGATGATCGCGTAACGACCATCACGAGCGTTGAGCTGTGCATAAGTACCGGCACCACGAGCGATCGCGCCACCTTTTCCAGGGTGCAATTCGATGTTGTGGATTACCGTACCAAGTGGCACATCAGATAAGAAAAGTGCGTTACCAACATTCGGAGCGGCCGTT
Source organism: Flavobacteriales bacterium UBA5871 (assembly GCA_002432085.1). Classification (GTDB taxonomy): domain Bacteria; phylum Bacteroidota; class Bacteroidia; order Flavobacteriales_D; family Crocinitomicaceae; genus Fluviicola. The sequence continues at coordinate 2,408 of DJFN01000131.1, read as the reverse complement.
TTACCGGAAACTACAGTATCACCTACTTTCAATCCTTCCGGTGCAACGATGTAACGTTTTTCACCATCCACATAGTAAAGCAGTGCGATACGGGCAGTACGGTTCGGATCGTATTCGATCGTCTTCACTACAGCAGGCACATCGTGCTTGTCGCGCTTGAAGTCGATGATACGGTACTTTTGCTTGTGACCACCACCAATGTAACGCATGGTCATACGACCATCATTGTTTCGACCTCCAGACTTACTCTTTCCGGCTACGAGGCTCTTTTCAGGAACGTTCGTAGTTACTTCGGAATAAGTGCTGTTGATCTTGTGTCTTTGCCCTGGAGTTGTAGGCTGAAATTTTCTAAGACCCATCAGTTTGTTACTTAAAAGTTATTAAACAATTCGATCGTTTCTCCTTCGGCAACCGTTACGATGGCTTTTTTCCATACTTTGCTCGGCTGCTCAACGATACCTCTGTTTGTGTATTTCACAGAGGATTTACCACCGCCATAAGTGAGTGTGCGAACGTTCACTACGTGTACGTTGAACATCTTTTCGACGGCTTTCTTGATTTCAAGCTTATTAGCCTTTCTCTCTACTTCGAAAGTGAAGCTGTTACGGCCTTCGGCAGCAGCAGTCGCTTTCTCGGTAATGATCGGCTTTTTAATAATGTTGTTCATTGCAAATTAGTTTAGAATCTTTTCGATTACTTCAATTGAACTTTCTGTAAGAACCAGCTTCTTCGCGTTCAATACGTCGTACGTATTTACGGACTCAGCAGGTACTACTTTCACACGTTGCAGGTTGCGTGAAGACAGGTAAACGTTATCGTTTGCCGATCCCACGATCATCAACACCTTCTCGTTTGCCAGGTTCAGGCTTGAAAGCACCGATTTGAATTCTGCTGTCTTTGGTGTTGCCAGTGCCACATCTTCCAGGATCACGATAGAGTCCATTTTCGCTTTGTAGGCGAAAGCCGACTTACGTGCCAAACGCTTCAGTTTCACGTTCAGTTTGAAGTGGTAGTTGCGTGGACGTGGTCCGAAGATACGGCCACCACCTACACGTGTACCTGACTTCACAGATCCCGCACGAGCACCACCTGTTCCTTTTTGCTTTTTCAGTTTTCTGGTAGATCCTGATACTTCTCCTCTTTCCTTGGATTTGTGCGTGCCTTGACGACGGTTCGCCAGGTGCTGCTTCACATCCAGGTAGATCGCATGGTCGTTCGGCTCAATTCCGAAGATCTCATCCGACAAGGTTACTTTTTTGGAAGTAGCCTTTCCTTTGCTGTCTATTACTTTAACTTCCATTACTTTTCAATTGTTACGGTTGAACCTTTAGGTCCCGGAATGGAACCCTTTACGACGATCAGGTTTTTATCAGCCAGTACACGGAGAACCTGAAGGTTTTCCATTTTCACACGCTTGTTACCTGTCTGTCCTGCCATGCGCATTCCTTTGAATACACGTGCAGGGTAAGAACATGCTCCGATTGAACCCGGTGCACGCAGACGGTTATGCTGACCGTGTGTAGCCTGACCAACTCCACCGAATCCGTGACGCTTAACAACACCCTGGAAACCTTTTCCTTTGGATGTTCCTACTACGCCAACGTACTCGCCTTCCTCGAACAACTCTACGTTAACAATATCTCCAAGAGCGAGTGGGTTCTCAAAGCCTTTGAACTCCACCAGTTTGCTTTTTGGTGTCGTGTTGGCTTTTTTGAAGTGACCTTTCAGCGCGTTCGGAGTGTTTTTTTCCTTACGCTCGCCGAATCCGAGCTGTACAGCCTCGTACCCGTCTTTCTCTTGTGTTTTAACCTGTGTTACTACACAAGGACCAGCTTCTATTACTGTGCATGGTGTTGCCTTACCCTCGACACTGTAGACGCTAGTCATTCCGATTTTTCTACCAATAATTCCTGGCATACTTTACTTATTTATTATTTAAACAATAAAAGGACAACATAGCCCCCGCAACGACGTGTAAGCGTCTGCTGCGGGGGATTATCATCACACTTTGATTTCTACATCAACTCCGCTTGGAAGCTCCAGACGCATCAGCGCATCAACCGTTTTGGAAGAAGAGCTGTAAATGTCCAGCAGACGCTTGTAAGAGCACAGCTCGAACTGCTCACGCGCTTTCTTGTTTACGTGCGGTGAACGAAGTACTGTGTAAATACGCTTGTGTGTAGGAAGCGGAATTGGACCACTTACCACTGCGCCCGTAGCTTTTACGGTTTTAACGATTTTCTCAGCCGACTTATCAACCAGGTTATGGTCGTACGACTTCAATTTGATTCTGATTTTCTGACTCATGACCTATTAATTAAGCGGAAACTTTTCCATTAGCTTTAACTACTTCGTCTGCTACGTTCTTCGGAGCCTCAGCAAAGTGAGAGAATTCCATAGAAGATGTT
>DJFN01000192.1 GCA_002432085.1 Flavobacteriales bacterium UBA5871 | reverse complement strand
ATCATCCCGATGAAAATAAGAAATGATAGTATTTTCATCGGGAATTTGAGTCATATTTTTATTTGCGTTTTAGTACTTTTTTAACTGCTTCAACAATGTTCGGAGTATCCAAACCATATTTAACCATTAGTTCATCAGGTGTTCCCGATTCTCCGAATGTGTCGTTCACTCCAACATATTCCTGAGGTGAAGGCATATGACGTGAAAGCACTTGTGCCACAGCATCGCCCAAACCACCGTTTAACATGTGTTCTTCCGCAGTAACCACACATTTGGTCTTACCAACGGAGTCTAAGATTGCTTTTTCATCCAAAGGTTTAATCGTGTGCATATTTATTACTTCCGCACTGATTCCTTCGGCTTCGAGCTGCTGTGCCGCTTCGATCGAGCGCCATACCATGTGTCCGCAGGCGATGATCGTTACATCCGTTCCTTCAGTGAGCACGTCGGCTTTTCCGATCACGAATTTTGCATCCGGCTTCACGAAGATCGGAACCACCGGACGACCGAAACGCAGGTAAACCGGTCCGTCATGGTCTGCAATCGCAATCGTAGCCTGTTTCGTCTGGTTGAAATCCGCCGGAACGATCACGGTCATGTTCGGCAGCATGCGCATCATCCCGATATCTTCGAGGATCTGGTGCGTCGCACCGTCTTCACCAAGTGTCAATCCTGCGTGAGAAGCACAAATCTTGACGTTTTTCTTCGAATAAGCTACGGATTGACGGATCTGATCGTACACACGACCGGTAGAGAAGTTGGCAAATGTTCCCGTGTAAGGAATTTTCCCGCCGATGGTCATACCGGCAGCCATACCGATCATGTTGGCTTCAGCGATGCCGACCTGGAAAAAGCGTTCCGGGAATGTTTTCTGGAAGGCATCCATTTTGAGCGAGCCGGTCAGATCGGCGCAAAGGCCTACGACATCCGGATGTGTGCTTCCAAGTTCCAGTAAGCCTTCACCAAATCCCGAACGGGTGTCTTTTTTTCCAAGGATCTCAAATTGTTTCATCGCTGCTTTATAAATTAATCGAAGTTGTTTTATTGGATTGTATTCTGAAGTCTTTTTCAACCGTATAGCTGGTCGATTTCAAGTGTTTTTGTCGGTAAACGAGTCGGTAATTACCCGGCTGAAGCTGCCATGAGCCGGATAGGGTAGACTGATCGAGGTTGCAGACCCATTCGGCTTTTCCATTTTCGCGGATCACGAAGATCTGCGCCACGAGATGCTTGCCGGTCGAGTAGTTGAGCTGTCCGGGAGCCTGTACGTCGACAGTTACAGTGCTGCTTTGCGTTACGTCGATGGTCTGATAAATGCGTGGCAACGTCAGTATTTCCACGTCGTATTTTCCGACGATGTATTTGTCCGTTCCGCCGATCGGCTGCACATTGAGCGTAGCCGTTTTGCCGTTTTGCATCACGCGCGCTTCGACGCTGTATGTTTTCGTCGCATTACTGAAGCGGAAACGAATGAATCCCTGCGGCGTATTGGCCTGGATGACGTTATGCGTGTTTTTCTTCAGCGTGATGTTTTTCACCTCGACTTTCGGAATGGTATTCACCACCAGGTCGTACCTGAAGTTCGGATCGACCACCACCGTATCGGGATTTCCCCAGCGGTTGATGGTATGCTCGAAGGTGTACATCAGCTTGTTTGTTCCCGCTTCGTAGAGGAACATTGTTACGTCGGTTTCGACAGGAACGCCGTTGATATTGTTCAGGTTGATCTGGACCGTCGTATTCACCAGCGCTTTGGAGATCACTGTTTTCAAAACCGAGCGAAATGCGTCTTTCGTTTCGGCTTCGGTATAGCTTCCGATGCATTTGAACTGTTCGAGGTAGGAGAGATCCAGCCCGAGTCCGATCACGAAAGGTGTGATCTTGACGCCTTTGTCGTGGAGCTTTTTCGCAATAACGCACGGATCGTTGTCGCAGGCTTCCAGTCCGTCGGTGATCAGAATGATGATGTTCCGCGCATTGGTATCGGGAAAATCTCCGGCTGCGGCTTCGAGTGATCGGGCAATTGGCGTGGTTCCTTTCGCCACGATGGATCTTACACGATTCTTGATACGCGTGTAATTATCCGGACCAAACGGAACTTCGAGCTTCGTATCGTTGCAATCCTGGTAGGTTGCTGTGATCGGCGACTGATGTCCGTATACACGCAAAGCGATTTCCAGGTTAGCCGAGCCTTGCAGGCTGTCGACCGCTTTTGCCAGGAGCTCTTTGGCTGCTTCGATACGCGTTTGCTCGCCCCAGTTGGCATTCATACTGTTCGAAGCNNGAGCTGTTGTCCGTATGCCGATGGGGCAATCAGAAGGAGTAACAGCGTTATGACGCGCAAATGCTTCATTAATAATCGTTCAATGTTTCTTTGAGCTGGATAAGGGCTGCCTGTAATTGCTCTTCATTCGGCGCTACACCATGCCATTTGTGTGAGCCAACCATGAAGTCAACACCCTGACCCATTTCCGTTTTCATGATTATAACGACAGGTTTTCCATTTCCTGACATTTTTTTTGCAGTTGCTACTGTATTCACGATTTCCTGCATATTGTGACCATTCATCGTGAGGACTTCCCATCCAAAAGCCTGCCATTTTCCTTCGAGGTTGCCGAGTGAGAGCACATCGTCAACGTCGCCGTCGATCTGGCGGCCGTTGTAATCAATGGTTGCAATGAGGTTGTCGACCTTGTTGGCAGCGGCGTACATGGCAGCTTCCCAGATCTGTCCTTCCTGCAATTCGCCGTCGCCGTGAAGGGTGAAAACGATGCATGGATCGTTGTTCAGCTTTTTCACCTGCGCAGCGCCAATAGCGTTGGAAAGTCCTTGTCCGAGCGAGCCGGAAGCCATGCGGATACCCGGCAGATTTTTCGCCGTGCTCGGGTGGCCCTGCAAACGGGAATTAATCTTGCGGAATGTTGCCAACTCTTCTACCGGAAAATAGCCTGAACGCGCCAGCACACTGTACCAAACCGGTGAAATGTGTCCGTTTGACAGAAAGAACAGGTCCTCGTTTTTACCATCCATCGTGAAGTGATCCGGATTGTGTTTCATCACTTCGAAGTAGAGTACGGTTAAAAAGTCGGTGCATCCCAGTGAGCCACCCGGGTGACCGGAGTTGGCACCTGCGACCATACGAACGATATCTCTTCTGACCTGGCTGGCGATCGCCTCTAACTGCTGAATTTCCATAGATTAACGCTTTTTGCACTGCAAAGCTAATTTTATTCTGCCTTTTAACAGCGGTTTTTTTTCAGTAGTTTTACACGGTTCGTGCAACTCCATAATGCAGAAATCAGTCTCACTTAATAGTGAAGAAACAGGGAATTAGTTAATTCTTCAAATACGATAATACTACCGATATGAAACAACTATTGATTCTGGCATTTACGCTGTTCTTTTCCTCGCCGGCCTGGCTGCAGGTTGTGGTTGATTCCCCTGAATATCAGCAGCTCAAAGCTAACGGTCAGCTTCAGGGCTCGCCTTTGACTTTGTTGCCTAATCCCAATCTTGTTGGTGGAACACCGGTCGTGAGCGATCCGGTGGTCATGCCGAAAGCCAATAGTTGCGATTGTTATGTGGAGCCCGATTCTACTTATATTCTGGCGCTGAACCCGAATGATGACGGCTCATCGGCTATTATCCCGATCCCGTTTGACTTCTGTATGTACGGTCAGACTTTCGATGATATTTATATTAATAACAACGGAAATGTAACGTTCACCAATGCTATGGCTACGTTCAGCGCCACGGCATTTCCTTCTTCCGCTAACGGAGCGATCGTAGCGCCTTTCTGGGGTGACGTCGATACGCGTCCGAGCCCGGGAAGCCCCGGAAGTACGGGACGTGTTGTTTATAAGATCACGCCGGGCGCCGTTTACATTAACTGGGAAAATGTGGGGTATTACAACCAGCATGGCGATCTGCGCAACACGTTTCAGCTCATTATTACCGATGGTGTGGATCCCGTGATTGAAGGTGGTAACGTCGCTTTCTGCTACGAGGATATGCAATGGACAACCGGTGATGCTTCTCAAGGAAGTGGCGGTTTCGGTGGTGTTCCGGCAACAGCGGGTGCCAATAAAGGCGACGGCGTTGCACACTTCCTTATCGCTCGTTTCGACCATCCGGGAAATGACTTCGACGGTGCGTTGGGCGATCCGGACGGAATCAGCTGGCTGGATAACAAATCATTCGCATTCGACGCCTGCAACGTCGGAAACATTCCTCCGATTCCGGATGGCGTTTCTTCCTGTGATACCTTTAAAATTTGTGCGGAAGGCGATACGGCCCATATTTCGATCAACTTCCTGTCGCCTGAGTCGAACCAGACCACATCTATTACATATGACAACGGCGGACTTTCGAGCTTAGTCGAAATTGCCAATATCTCCGGAAATACGGCCCAGCTGATTTTACAGGCGATCAGTACGCCTGCAGAAGCCGGGTTCTATACCATTACCGTTACGGCAACAGACGACGCAACGCCGATTGCAGGTGTAACGACTCTGACATTCGTTCTACAGCTGGACACGACCGGACTAGCCAACTTTAATCCCATAATGGAGCTGGATGAACAATGCGATACGGTGCTGCTATCGGTCATGAACGGCCCGTATGATACTTATTTATGGGATAATCTTTCGAACGAGCCAGAAGACGGTGTCGGAAGCTCACAGGACTATGGCGTTACCGTCAGCCTGGATGGCTGCTACAGACGTATTCACCAATGGATCGATGTGGTAGAGCCGTTCAACGTGAACCTGCAGGGGCCATTGACGTTCTGTCCGCCGGACACATCCGTTACTCTCGTAATACCGAATGGAGCTTATTACGATACCGTGAGCTGGAGCTTGTCGGATCTCGAACACGATACCTTGTTCACCAATGAGCTCGGTGCCGGAACGTATACGATCCACCTGGAAGACACATTCGGACTTTGTATAAAAGACACGACATTCACCATCACGACACAGCAGGAACTGATCCTGCAGCCGGATACTGCGATCTGTACACCTGTCTTCCAATTCACTAACAACACCGGAGGAACGAATACGGGAACCTGGACGGCTCTCAACAACCCGACGCCACCACCTGTTTTTGCCAATAATACAAGGAACACACAAGTCACTTTCGGAGCATTCGGTACATATACGCTCGTCTATACGGAAAGTAACTGTTTTGACAGCGATACGATCCAGATCATTTACAGCGGTCCGCCGCAATTCAATTTCGATGCCGACTTCTTTGTCTGTCCGGGTGCGGAAGAGTTCCTTTTTGTCGAGGATTCGCTGATGATGGCTGAAATTTCATGGGGTCTGCAAAATCCGGCTGAAGACACGATCTATTCCGCTCATTTATCCCCGGGATCTTATACGGTCGAGCTGACGAATATCTACGGCTGCCAGAACGATACGTCGTTTACCATTACAACGCAGGCACCGGTTGTGATCGATAACATCACGCAGATCTGTGGTGACAGCCTTGAAATGAGCGACAATACAGGTCCGCAATATGGTATCTGGACATATTACAACTCGGCCGGAAGCGTAAACTTCCGCGACATCGACTCGTTGAACACCGGACTGGAAGTTTCGGCTTACGGAACCTACAACCTCGTGTTTACAGAGCCTGTCTGCAACGATGCGGATACGGTTACGATCGATTTCATCCCTTATCCGTATGTTCACATCAACGACAGCCTCGAGCTGTGTGTAGGTCAGTCGGAGGAAGTATTTGCCAACAACCTTTGGCCTGCATTCACCGATGAGCTCTACTGGAATACCGGTGAAACGACGAACAGCATTATTATCTCCAGCCCGGGCGTTTATACCGTAACAGTTGAAAACCACTGCGGCACGCATACCGAAGATATGTTCGTGACGGCTAAAGTCTGTGACTTCGATCTGCCGAACGTATTCACACCAAACGGCGAAGGCGACAACAACGTCTGGAAGCTACTCGCTGTGGATGATATCTTCACCGAATTCAATTGTGTGATCGTTAACCGTTGGGGTAACCTGATCTACGAATTTGACGATCCGAACGGCGGCTGGGATGGAAAAGACCTCCAGGGCAACGATGTTGGAGAAGGTATTTACTTCTATACTATTCAGTTTACGACGATTGCGGGTGATGAGCTCGAAAAACAAGGATTTATCCACCTGATTCGTTGAGAATCATACATCTCTGTGAAACCACCTCCCTCGGGGGGTGGTTTTGTATTTTATTGGCAAAAAACTATACCGGTTTCTGACTCCCCGAGTTCTTTTTCGTTAATTTCAGCCCTCATTAATACGACCATTATGAAAGGGAAAATCAGGGTAGGAGTCAACGGATTTGGCCGTATCGGTCGTTACTTTACCCGCCTGTGTCTGCAACGCGATGACATTGAGATCGTTGCAGTTAACGATCTTGCTCCCATCGGCACCTTGTCGCATTTGCTGAAATACGATAGCATCCACGGAAGATTGTCAAGCGACTTCACCATCGACGGCGATATCCTGCATATCGGAGACAAAACCATTCGCTTCATCCAGTTCAAATCACCCGAAGACATTCCGTGGGCTGACCTGGATGTTGACATTGTGGTGGAATCGACCGGTTTGTTCCTCACACGCGAGAAAGCCGAAATGCACCTGAAAGGCGGAGCCAGGAAAGTGATCCTGAGCGCACCTTCGGAGGGAGAAGACATTCTGAATGTGGTGATGGGCGTAAACGACTCCTGGCTCACAGCCAACGATGTGATCGTGAGCAACGCTTCCTGTACGACCAACTCCGCGGCGCCGTTGATCGCTGTGATGCGCGAGCTGTGCGAGATCGAAAGCGCTTACATTACGACCATCCACAGTTATACGACCGATCAGCGTTTGCACGATAGCCCGCATAAAGATTTGCGCAGAGCACGTGCGGCGGCTCAATCCATCGTTCCGACGACAACNNGCGAAAGCATTATCGCGCATTTTCCCGGAGCTTGAAGGGCATATCGGCGGCTGCGGCATGCGTGTTCCCGTTCCGGACGGCTCGTTGACCGACCTTACGATGGTGGTGAAAAATCCGCCGACGGTAGAAGCCATCAATGCGGCATTCAAAAAAGCGGGCGAAAGTAACCTGCATTCCATTGTGCGTTATACCAGCGATCCGATCGTCTCGGTCGATATTCTCGGTGATCCGAATTCCTGTATCTTTGATAGTGAGCTCACTTCGGTGATCGGAAACATGGTGAAAGTCGTTGGCTGGTACGATAACGAAGCCGGTTATTCCAACCGTTTGGTTGATCTGGCGCTCAAAATGGGAAGCTTGTAACAGATGAAGGGAAGTCTTGCGATCCTCTTGCTCGTTCCGCTGGGCCTCATGGCACAGGAGCAATTTGGCGCGGCCTTCAGTAATTACACGCCTACCAACAGCGTCTTTATGAATCCCTCTTCCATGCTGGACGCCAAGACTTGGCTGGATATCCATATTGTAGGCGTTGGAACGTATGCCAACAACAATTTCGTTTCCGTGCGCGACAACAACCTCATCCGGATCATGCGGACCGAAGGCGAAAGCGTCGATGAAGAAGATCTAGCATACAATTACAACCGAAAGAAATTCCACGGCTATAATTACACCTTTGCGCGTGTATTGTCAGGTGTTTGGTCGCAGGGCGATCACGCTGCAGGTTTATTCTTCAGTGCGCGCAGCTTCAGTGCCGTGAGAGGCATTCCTGAATTTGCCGCGCGCTTTATCGAGAATGGAATTCCGCCTTATACGCAGCAGCACAACATCGATTACCAGCTGGAGAACATCCGGGCTTCGTCGCTGGCTTTTGGCGAGATTCAGCTCAGCTATGCCTATACTTTTTACAAAAAACGCCGCGATATGCTCATGGCCGGGATTTCGATCAAAAAATTCCTGTCGTATGCCGGCGGTGCGGCGAACATCTACAACATGGAGTTCAACGTGCGTTCTGACAGCTTATTAACGATCTACGATATGCAAGCCGACGGTATGTACACGCCCGAGCCGCGTTTATCAGGCAGAGGTGGTCTGGGACTCGATATCGGCGTTACCTGGCAGCGCATGCTGGGCGAATGCAGCTCTTACTATCCGAACGATCCGCGAATGGGCTGCCGTTATTTACCTTATAAGTACAAGATCGGTTTTTCCATCATGGATATGGGGTCGGTGAAATTCGAAGAAGACGATCGGCAGTTTGCCGGCTACGATTTTCAATCCTTCGATTGGTACGGCTACGCAGATACCGATATCGACGAAGACAATGCGTTGGACGTTTTTGCCAGCCAGGAAGCTTCCATCGACGAGGGCCGCGTGAAAAAGACCAACAAGATTCGCTTGCCGACTTTCATTTCCCTCCAGGGCGATTACAACATCTGGGCTTCGCGTCTGTATGCGAATGCGTCGATCGTGCAAGGAATCCCGACCGGCGAGCGCAAATTCGGCATTCGACGGGCCAACTCATTGATGGTCGGTTTGCGCTACGAAACGAAATTCTTTGATGTTTCATTGCCGCTGAGCCTATATGAATACCGTACGCCGCAGGTCGGGCTGGCCGTTCGTTTGTGGTTCTTCACCATCGGTACCGACAAGCTTTTTCATTTATTCGGCAACAGCAATCTCTACGGCGGCGATATCTACGCCCATATCAAAATACCTTTCTTCTACCACCCGAAATGCAAGGCCCACGCGAAAGCAGGCCGTATTTACGATGCAGGGAAAATTAAGAGAAGGAAGGATGGTTGTGACGCGTATTACTAGTTGGAAGTTTTTTAGTTGGAAGTTAGAAGTGCGCATTAAGCAGCCACTCTCAATTAGTAACCAAAACTTCAAACTAATGAACTTCCAACTTCTAACTAATTAAGGCCATTTGAACACCCACGCCTGCGGCACAATGGATTTCAGATTTCCATGAGCCTGCAGCGCTTCTTCTTTGGTTGGGAAGCTTGCGATGCTGACGCGGTACATGCCGTTGAATTCGCCTACGATCACGGAAGGCTGTCCTTTTGAGATTAGCTCACGTGCAAAACGATTGGCGTTGGCTTCCGAGCTGAACGATCCGCCGATTACGTGGAACGGTTTTGCCGGATCCGGCTTTCCGATGGAAACATTCGAGCCTGAGCTTGCGCGCGGACGTGAAGGCTTCGGTTTGGAAACGGCCGGTGGCGGAGTAGGAGCTGGCTGCTCGACAACTGGTGCCGGTTCCGGCTGTGTCACGACTTCTTCCTCAGTTGTCGTTTCAAGCTCTGCATTCGTTGTGTCCGGTTCCACTTCTTCCGTTGTCTCGGTCGTATCGGCCGGCGTTTCTGCCTTCGCGGTCTCTTCACCTGCGCTGCTGTCTCCAGCCAGGTCGGCCAGGATAGGGAAGTCTTTCTTCAGCGATTCGAAGTTAATCGCTACATACGTTCCACCGCCGAGTACCAGTACGATAATTCCCCAAAGAATGTAGGCGAACACGCTGGTCTTGCGTTTTGGCTTGTCGGTAACTGGCTTAACCGGTTTTTTCGTGTCTTTTTTGACAGCCGCTTTGGCCGCTTTTTCTTTTTCCTTCTGAGCGTCCTGTGCTGCGAGAATATCTTTCGGCGAAGGCGCTACATCCGGTTCAGGCTTGGTCACTTCCGGCACTTCGTTGATCGGTTCCGGCGTTTCATGAACTATTTCAGGTTCAGGAACCGGTTCTACAGGGACATTTTCCGTGTGGAAACCTTTATCGTCGAGCTCAACAACCGGATGTTCTTCGATGATTTCCGCATCTTCTACCAATGCCGAAGCGATAGAAGCCGCAACAGCTTCCTGCTCGGTCATCGGAATTTCTTCCTTAACGGTAGTTGATTCTTCAGGAACGTTTTCGATTTCCGGTGTGATCTCTTCCGGCTTGGGCTCCGGCTCGATCGGTTTTTCTTCCGGAACAATATGCTTTTCAATAACTGTTTCCACGATAGGCTCCGGAACGACAACCGGAATGACTTCCGCCTGTGGTGCTGGTACTGTCTCCGTTGAAGCTGCAGCGCCGCCTTGCCATTGCTCAAATGCAACATCTCCGTCGACTTTCATGAACTTGCCGAACTGGTACATATCGTAGGAATCGCCTTTATCGAGCCGCGCAGTGACTTCGCGAACAAACTTTGCACTAATGTTTTTGGCGTCGTTGATATCCAGGCCTTCTTTTTCGGCGATATGCCTGGCCAGCGTACCGTCGTCGAATTTCAGGTAGGACATGAACATCATTTCGCCGGTTTGCTCATTGGTCAGCGTTAAAGCTCCCAATCCCGGAATAATGATCGTCTTGACTTCTTTCAGTAATTGCAGTAAGTAATTGTTCATAGCACGTTGCTTTGCGCAGGTTAATTTAAGCCTTAATACTCAATTTGGCGCGAAAGGTTACCAATTTCCTGCCGTTTAAGCTTTCGTCGGGTCGAAAACAAGACGTTATTGTCCAAACAAAGAAGCAAATGAGGCCGTTTCGCCTAGTCGCACGCCTTTTTCGGTATGTTGGAGCGTACAGCATTCGTTCACCGAATCGTGTTCCAGGAAAAGCACGAATTCCTGATCGGCAGCCGTATTCAGAAACGCTTCTTTTTCCACGAGTGTCTGCAAAGGACGCGTATCGTAGCCCATCACATACGGCAATGGAATGTGTCCGGTACTTGGCAGCAGATCGGCCATGAATACCAGCGTTTTTCCTTTGTAGTGAATGTGTGGAACCATCATGCTTTCGGTGTGTCCGTCGACGAATAGAATATCGACGTTGTTGAACGCATTTTTAGTGAAATTGCCTTCTCTGCGAACGAACTGCAGCTGACCGCTTTCCTGCATCGGCAGGATGTTTTCACTCAAAAACGACGCTTTTTCACGCGGATTTGGCTTCGTGGCCCATTCCCAGTGATTTTCCGTGCTCCAGTAAGTAGCATTCGGGAAAACGACTTCCGCTTTCGTGCGATCGCTGTTCCATTTTACAGCGCCGCCGCAGTGGTCGAAATGCAGGTGCGTCAGGAAAACGTCGGTGATCTGATCAAGCCCGAAACCAAGCTTGTTGAGACTTTGCTCAAGTGTTTTCGTATCGGCGAGGTAATAATGCGAAAAGAACTTTTCAGACTGTTTGTCGCCGATTCCTGTGTCGATCAGCATCAGTCGGTTGCCGTCTTCGATCAGCAAACAGCGCATGGACCATGTGCAAAGGTTGTTTTCATCTGCCGGGTTGGTTTTTTGCCAGAGCGATTTCGGAACTACGCCGAACATGGCGCCGCCGTCGAGCTTAAACGTTCCGGTTTCTATAGGGTATATTTTCATAATCTGATGTTGAAGGTGCGTTGTTCGCTACACGAATTTAAGAATATCGCCGAATGTGCAAGCTTACCGAACAGCATCCAGCGCCAGTAAAGCGATGGCCGAAACGGCGGCGGCTATTCCCAGCAATCGCTGTGTTTTTGCCGATTCTTTGAAAACGATCATTCCGCAGATCGAAGAAATCAGTACGATTCCGATTCCTGCAACTGCCAGTGTAGTACTGTCGCTCCAGCCGGTGGTCGAGTAGGAGCGAACGAGCAGGTAAATCGAAAAGTAGTTGGGAATGCCGAGCAGGATTCCTCCGACGATATTTCGCCAGGAAAATTGGCGTTTTCCTCGTAAGTACTCGGTTGTCATCCAGATCAGTCCGAACGAGCCGGCGGCCAGGAAACCGAAAGCCGTGTAGAGCGACGACGGATAACCGTTCAGGTTTTGTTCTACGTAATTCAAGACAATATCCAATACTGCTCTTCCGACCATCAAAAGAAGCAAGAGCTTGTAAGACGATTGCTTTTTGGTGTCTTTTTCGTAGGTAACGAGGAAAATACCGGCAAAAGCGAGCAGAATTCCGGCGGTTTTTAAAACTGTCAGCGATTCGTCGTAGGCGATAATGAAGAAGATCATCGACAGCGCGAGACTCATCTTCACCGCTACGGATGTGGTTCCCATACCGTTTTTCGCTGCACTAATTCCCATCGCAATGAACAGACTCACGAATAAAAATCCCGACAGCAGCGCGAAGGGCAATAAACCGGAAGCGTTCAATCCGCTGAGCTGCGGCAATTGTCCGTTGATGATCCAGCCGCAGACGAAAGCCGTGAAGTAGTTCACAACGATGGCCTGCGCCGTATCGACGTTGTATTTCGGGAACAGGCGAAACAGGAGGAACAGAACGGACGAAGAAAGAATGCAGCCAATCAGCTCAGTCATACGCGGCGGTATTCGTAAATGCGGTCGGAGGAAAACGCAATGGTTTTACGCGGCAATCCGCTGATCACAGGTGCTTTCGTTCCGCTGCCGAAACGCGTGTCGCCAACGATCACGTGGGCTTCGTCCCAGTGCTGGTCGACGATAAAATGCTGCAGGGTTTTGCTGCCGCCTTCCACGATCACGGAAAGGATGTTCAGTTCAGCTAAAGCCTGCAAAATGTCTTTCGTAGAAACAGAAGGAATTTTGACGTAACGCACAGCGCCTGTTTCCTCGTTTTTGAGCGTGTTGAGAATGACCGTCGGGCGGTTGTCGTTGAGCAAAGTCGCTTCGATCGGTGCTTTGAGCTGACTGTCGACCACAATTCGCAACGGATTCCGGCCTTTGACTTCGCGTACGGTTAGACTTGGATCGTCGTTCAAAACTGTTTTCCAGCCAACCAGAATAGCCTGCTCGAGCGAGCGCCAATGGTGGACCAATGGCTGTGTTTCAGGTGAAGAAATCCAGTGAATTACACCTGTTTCGTGCTCGTCGCGCGCCAGGTCTATAAAACCGTCTCGTGTTTGCGCCCATTTCAGGAACACATACGGCCGTTTTTTCTGGTGAAAGGTGAAAAATCGCTTATTGACTTCCAGGCAGCGATCGCGCAATACATCGGTCGTTACTTCGATTCCGGCTTCCTGCAAGCGCTCGATGCCTTTTCCGGCTACTTCGGCAAACGGATCGATTGTTCCGATCACGACGCGTTTGAAATTCTCCTGAATGAGCAAATCGGCACACGGTGGCGTTTTTCCGAAATGTGCGCAGGGCTCGAGCGTTACGTAGATTGTCGATTCTGCCAGCAAAGAACGGTCGGCCACGCTGTTCACCGCATTGACCTCTGCATGCGGACCGCCATATACCTGGTGATAGCCTTCGCCGATAATGCGATCGCGGTGAACGATCACGGCGCCTACCATCGGATTGGGAGCTACCGCCACACCGCCTAGCAAGGCGAGATCGATTGCGCGCTGCATGTATTGCTCGTCGGAAATCATAATACAATGTTACCGCTTAAAATGTTTCGACGAGCGGAAGTTGGAAATTTTGGCAGTTGTTTACCGACTAAAAATCCGGTCACGAAACCGCCACGGAAATTCCCGAATTTGCAAATTCGGGATATATAGACANNTTCCAAAGCGCTGGTTTTCGATTTATTGAACCTTCTTCAAGACCTTTTCCACCCGTTTACGCTTGCTTTCCTTCTCGATTTCCGGCAAACGATCATTCAGTGTCTGAGCGAAAGCCATTTTCTGACCGGAACCAACGATCGGCAAGGCATTTTCAGCATACATCGGCAGCTGGTTGGTAGGGCAGGTACGCAGTCGTTCGAGCAGGAGCGAAAAAGCGGAATCGGCATACTTCGGAATGGTTGCCAGCTTGATCAGAATAGCTACGCATTGATCGTTCGTAATCACGGAGCCTTTATCAGCGGCGGCAATCAGCTTTGGTAAGGCTGTATAAACCGCATCCGGATCGCTTGTCGCAATGGCATTCAAAGTCGTCATCGCGCCCCATTGCAAACGGTTGTTCTTGCTTTCAAGCAGATCGACGAAAACAGGAGCGTGCGGAGCGATCAAACCGGGATTTCTTTCCCCGGCTTCGTACAACACTTTGATACAATCGCTTTGAATGTCTTTGGATTTATGTCGCAGACCGTCAATCAGATCGGTCACCGCTTGCTTGTCGTTCTTTTCGGCAATAGCAGCTGCCAGCTCGCTGTTCGGAGCTTCATCGCGCCGACCGAGAGCACTCGCCAGTTGATTCAAAATACTCATGTAGCTAAGATAAGAAGCCTCAGGAACATTCGACGGCCGATTTGATCGTAAATCGTGGAATAAGCCTATTTTCACGGAGCAAAAAAGACTACTTTGGAAAAGATCTCGTACAAACCGCTTTTCTCACTGCCCGTTATCGTGGCTGCTTTGGGCTACTTTGTGGATATTTACGATTTGTTATTGTTTGGAATCGTTCGCAATCCCAGCCTGGAATCACTGAATCTCGATCCCGCAACGACAGGTGTGGACATCGTGAACTGGCAAATGGGCGGTTTGCTGCTCGGAGGGATTTTATGGGGTGTTCTGGGCGATAAAAAAGGCCGGTTATCGGTGCTTTTTGGCTCGATTCTCTTGTACTCACTGGCCAATATCGCCTGCGGTTTTCTGCCGCATTTTCCGTCGGAATCGGTGGGAATCTGGTACGCTGCTTTGCGCTTCATCGCCGGGATCGGGCTGGCAGGTGAACTAGGCGCCGGGATCACGCTCGTTTCCGAAGTGCTGCCCAAAGAGCTGCGCGCGATTGGAACCTCGTTGGTAGCCGGTTTCGGATTGCTGGGGGCTGTGGTAGCGAACTTTACCGTAAAGCTTTCCGGCGACTGGACGGTAGCTTACTGGATCGGTGGCGGAATGGGAATAATGTTGCTCCTGATGCGTGTAGGTCTGGCCTAATCGGGCATGTTCAAAGAAGTCGCACATACAAATATAAAACGCGGTAATTTCTTCTCGTTTTTTACTCGGTACGACCGTTTCGTTCGCTACATGAAATGTATCGGGATCGGGCTTCCAACGTGGTTTTGCATCGGTATTCTTGCGATCCTCGGCGATAAATTCGGCGAAGCTCTCGGATTAGGCAAAAAGGCGATCGATCCCGGAAACGCGATCATGTGGTCGTATATCGGAATTTCGGCAGGTGATTTTTTCAGCGGTTTCCTAAGCCACTGGCTGCATTCGCGCAAAAAAGCCATTCTCTGGATGATGGCGTTTACTTCAATCAGCGTTGTCTGGCTGCTCTACGGCGGCATTCGCTCAGCCGAAATGTACTACGCGCTGTGCGTCTGGTTCGGTTTCGGAACAGGCTACTGGGCGATGTTCGTAACGGTAGGAGCAGAGCAGTTCGGTACGAATATCCGTTCAACAGCCGCTACGACGATTCCGAATATGGTACGCGGAACAGTCGTTCTGATGAATCTCCTGTATGCCTTTTTCGTTCCGGGAGTTGGTGTTATCCATTCCGGCGCGCTGGTCGGACTGATCTGTTTCGCGATCGGAATTTACTGCACAGCTTCGATTTCAGAGACGCATAACCGCGATCTGGATTTTGTGGAGGAATAATTTCACCACAAATTACAGCAGACTTTCAGTCGCTGTTGCTTAAAAAGGACCAAAGAAAAGGAAATAGCCATACTGCTGAAGGAAGCAAAGGCAAATTATGCACATTGAAAAAGCCCGAAATTCAACTTCGGGCTTTTTTATGATCTCTAAACAGGTTTACGCTATGCCCCCGGCTTCACACGGAACGAACGGAACATCTTTTCTGCGATCGGAATGAATTTCTCTTTGTCGGAAGCGAGTGTCCACGACATGATCATGTAGGCATCTTTCGGACCTTCGATAAAACCGAAGCAATAAGTGATCTCCTGCGGAACACCTTCTACCATGGCATCTGCCTGTATCTGATAAGATTCCAGTCCGTAAACGCTGCCTTTTTTCAGGTCGCCTTTGGTTACAGATGTTGCGTTTTCTTCAAAGAAGCGAATTTTGTAGTCGACGAAATTTTCCATGAACGTTTTTTTCTCGTCGAACATGCCCAGCATTTTCAACGCTTCGGTAATCTCATCAATAGGCTCGTTGATCACAATCACGTACTGATTTTTGAACGGATTGCTGTATTGAAGCGATGCATCGGCATTGAGTGCCACAGCCGGCGTCATTTTATCCGGCACTTCCATGGTGTAGTTCAGGGAGTCGATATCGACCTTTTTGAATTTGGTTTCGTCCAGCCCGGCGGCTATTTCGTCCAGTGATTTTTGCAGTTCGCTTTTGCCGTTATTGCAGCTGGTTGTGAGCAAAGCAACGCCTACGGTAATAGTGAGTATAAAGCCGATAGTTTTCATGTTTTGTGTTTTGGTATGGACTAAAAGTAGCCAAACAAATGGAATATAGAGCAGTTTTGGATTCCTAACGTGTTCGCTTATTTGAGTTCGGCCAGCGCCTGCTTCGTCCCGATCGCCGCTGTAATGTAATCCACTTCTTTTTTAGGTCCGCGTGCCGGTGAATGGCTTCGCCCATAAAAAATGATCTGCAAATGCAGCTTGTTCCAGGCTTCCCGCGGGAAAAGCTTCTTGGCGTCGCGCTCGGTTTCTTCCACGTTTTTGCCGGAAGTCAGCCCCCAGCGCGTCATCAGACGATGAATGTGCGTATCGACAGGAAAAGCCGGCTCTCCAAATGCCTGCGACATCACGACCGAAGCCGTTTTATGGCCCACGCCCGGCAAAGCTTCCAGCTCTTCGAAAGTTTGCGGTACTTCGCCGTTGTGCTTGTCGATGATGAGGTGCGAGAGATCGTAAATAGCCTGTGATTTCCGTGGAGAAAGTCCGCAAGGCTTGATAATATCTCGGATTTCTTCTACTGAAAGCTTGATCATATCCTCCGGACGCGACGCACGACGGAACAGAATAGGCGTAATGGTGTTCACACGTGCGTCCGTACATTGAGCCGAAAGCAAAACGGCAATGAGCAGTGTGTAAGCATCGTGATGATCGAGCGGAATTGGCGTTTCAGGATACAGCTTCTCGAGCTCTTCCATCACAAAACGGGCTTTTTCTTTCTTTGTCAAGGCTGTGGAATGTGTGGCTAAAAATAGGTATTGTAAACAAAAAACGCCGCAGAATTCCGCGGCGCTTGTCAGTTGAGCGACTTATATGTTAGTCATCAAGGTCACACTCACGTGAGTAATCTCCCTGAAGATCGGTACCTGTTCCTTCCTGGTCGTTACAACGGGTTGCTGCACGAGCCTCCGAATCTTTAAAGGTGTACGTTCCATCTGCTTCTGAAGTGGTGTTACCCTGACCGTCGGTTCGGATCTTTCTACATTCGCAGGTATAGTCTTTTTTACATGAAGTAAACGCGAGTCCGAACAATGCAATGAATGCTAAAACTGAGATTTTCATAACGTTTATTTTTTGGTTTTTCTTTACAGCCAATGTATCCGATTATACTGCCTCAAACCAAATTTTAAAGCCTGATTTATAATTCTTTAGGAAAAAATCGATCCGTTTATTTTTGTTAAAACGGCCTCACAAATTATTCGTTTACAAGGAATTGAACGAGGCGTTTTTTCGTCCGAAAGACCCAAAACGGAAGAACCCGAAATTGACTTCGTTTAACATTTGTTTATTCTTTTTCAGCGACTTATACAGGTCCCAAAATATCTTGTCAAAACAAAAACGGGAGCATCACTCGTCTGATACCCCCGTTTTTGTCTTAGAAACCCAATACTTAACTTATAAAATAGAAGTGAGCTGAAAGTTTTTGTTACAGTTTCAGGTAAAGAAACTGGCAGGAGAAAGAGGAGACTCTGATTATTTCGGAAGGTAAAAACAACCTCACACGTTCCCTGCCAGCTGCTACCATTCTTTAAGCGTTTACGGAACGTAAGTGAAGAGCACGGTTTTCGTGATCGAATTGCCGTCGTGATCGGCAACGGCTTCAATTTCCAGTCGAAGCGCCGTTTCCGCTGTAAGCGTGTGTGTCACGGTTTCGCTGATGGCATAAGCGTCCGTGTGATCGTGGCCCTGCGTTTCAAAAACCAGCTCGTCGTTGGCTACTTTGTAAACCTCAAGGCTGTAACCGTGCATTTCCTTGTTGCCGGTAATGCTTCCGGAGATCTGGAAAGAATCGCCACCGGTGATCGTGCCGCCTTCCGCCGGAGCAGTAATGGTANNCGTGGATTCGTGTTCTTTGTCCTTTTTACAGGAGGTGAACGCGATTAAAAGAACGAATGACGTGATAAGTATTTTCATGTGTCTTAATTAAAAATGTAATGAATACCGGCCGTGAATCCCGTTTGCTGACGGGTATAGCCGTTTCCTAATGATTGGGCAACGGGCATGTGTGCATTGGCTTGCAAAAGAACATTGCCCCATTGAACGGTTGCGCCCAATGATGCACTGAGAATGTTACCTTGGGCTGGTGAGCTGTTGATAGCTGATCGGTCAAGGTAATCGATGCCGTTCCAGGCGTACTGAAAACCACCGAAAACCGACCAGTTGCTCCAGCGTCGAAAACCGAAAAGCGTGGCGTTGAAGAGATTTCCGGGTGTGTAATCGTATTTGTTCGTCGAGCGGAAAACACCGTTGATTTCCTGGATGATTCCCCAGTTCCCAAACCGGCAAAAGAAAGCCGATTGCACCACGCCGTCCCAGGTACCTGTTCCGGGATAAAGAAGCAGTACCTCGTCGTGTGGCTCGGGGAAACGGGCCAGCGGGAGTTTTCCACCTAAGCCGACGCTCCAGCGAAACTGGCGGTTTTCCAGCGAATCCTTTCGGTCGATGATGAAATAATGCACGCTGACGGTTGGATCGGCAAAGCCTGTGCGCGTTTCACGATCGCCGTCTTTAACCTGTATGTTCCAGACAAACGGAACCACGGTTTTCAGCTGCCAGCGGTCGGCCAGACGAATATTGCCCGAAAGATCGAGCCGTTGAAATTGTTCCCTGCTGCTCATAGGTGCTTCGTCGAACAGGGGAGGATGATTGCTGTTATACAGGCGGTATTGGTATGTCAGACCGATGGAATGACGGTTTCCGGATGCGATTGTGCCGAGTCCCAATGAGGAATTAACGGCACCGCAGACATCACAGGCCCATAACCGCGCAGACAGCAGCAAACATGCAGTGATTGCAGTAAGCTTCATACGCGTTAAATGATAAATAAGCAATGATTTCTTTCAGGTGGAAAGAAAACGGATCAGGAAGCTAAAACAGCGGGTGGTTGAAAGACATCCTGCGCATAGGAACGCAGCGAAGAAGGCTGTTCCGGCCACGAAGGGCGGGAAGCTGTTTCGAATGAGGACGAAAAGTCAACGGCTGTCACAACCCGCTCAGCGATCCAGTCAAGGGATTTGAGCTTCAGGTTGCGTTCGGGAGCATTAGAGCCCGGAACGGGTTCTTCCGCTTTACGCAGCTGTTTCGCGAGGTAACACTTACCGTTACATTTCAGCTCCGGACGTGCTTTGTTCTGACAGAGCTCTTCTGCCACATACGTTTTATTGACTGTGTACCAGATATTCCAGCCCAGTGCCGCGAAATCCTTCGCCGTGATTCCGGCGATGAAGAAAACGATGCAGCTGAACCGGAGAAACTGTTTCATCAGAAGATCAGAAGAGCGACGGGAAGTTCTGTGGATCGGCTTCGTGCATGATTCCGTAAGCCGCTTCGATGATATCGTCGATGGCTGGCTTCGAGAAGTAATCGCCATCTGTTCCGTATGCCGGACGATGATCGCGGGCGCTCAGCGTAACCGGTGCGGAATCCAAATGGTAATAGCCTTTCTGCTCCACGAGGATCTTATCCAGCATGTAAGCCGTAGCACCGCTGGAAACGTCTTCGTCTACGATCAGCAGACGGTTTGTTTTCTCGAGCGATTTCGCAATAGCGTGTTCGATATCGAATGGAATCAGCGTTTGTGCATCGATCAGCTCGACAGAAATTCCGAGCTCGCCCAGCTGTTGCAGGGCAGCTTCACAAAGGTTGAACGTCGATCCGTAAGAAACGATGGTCAGATCGCTTCCTTGGGCAACCACTTCCGGAATACCGAGCGGTGTGCGGAACGAACCGATGTTGTTCGGCATTTTTTCCTTCGTACGGTAGCCGTTCAGCGGCTCAACCACCAGTGCAGGCTCGTCGCTGGCCATCAACGTGTTGTAGAATCCGGCAGCTTTGGTCATATTGCGCGGTACGCAAACGTACATTCCGCGAAGCGAGTTCACGATCATTCCCATCGGGCTGCCGCTGTGCCAGATTCCTTCGAGACGGTGACCGCGTGTGCTCACGATCAGTGGTGCTTTTTGTCCGCCGGCTGTGCGGTATTGAACCGTTGCCAGGTCGTCGGAAAGGATCTGAATTCCGTAAAGCAGGTAATCGAGGTACTGGATCTCGGCGATAGGACGCAAACCGCGCATCGCCATTCCGATTCCCTGCCCGATGATGGAGCACTCGCGAATGCCGACATCGGAAACGCGGAGCTCGCCGAATTGTTCCTGCAGGCCTTCCAGCGATTGGTTCACACCACCGATCTTACCGGCATCTTCACCGAAAATGAGTGCTTCGGGATGATTTTCAAAGAGTTTGCGGAAGTTTTCACGCAGAATGATGCGACCGTCTTCGTTTGGAGCATTATCGTCGTAAGCAGGAGCGATCGGCTCGACTTTCAGCGCATTTTTAGCGGAAGCAGAGTGGAGATTGTCGCTGTAGCGCTTGAAATTCGCTTGTTTGGCATTTTCCAGCCAGGCGATCAATGCACTGCGTGCCGGACCGTTTTCGCCGCGCACCATTCGAATCGTTTTACGAACGGCGTTGAAGATGTCCTTGCGGATCGGCTCCATTGTTTTCTCAAGCGTTTCGGCTTCTTTCTGAATGAATGCACCGTTGGAGCTTTCCGCTGCTACAGCTTTCAACAGGCTGACAGCTTGTGAAAGGTCTTCGGTGATGTCTTCAGAGAATGCTTTCCAGGCAGCGCGCTTGTCGTCGTTTACTGCTTTTTTGGCAGCAGCAGCGATCTCAGCCAGTTCTTCTTCCGTTGCGATCGAGTTACCGTCGGCGTTGAAAGAAAGGATCCATTCTTTGAATTTCGCGATGCAGTCGAAATCGGTTTCCCACTGCAAACGGTCGCCGGATTTGTAGCGCTCGTGCGATCCCGAAGTCGAGTGGCCCTGCGGCTGGTTCACTTCTTTTACGTGAACGAGTACCGGAACGTGCTCTTTACGGGCAATGCTGACCGCTTTTTCATACGTTTCGCAAAGATGAGCGTAATCCCAGCCTTTGGTTACGAAGATCTCGTAGCCCGGTTTTTCTTCCGTACGCTGCATGCCGGCAAGCGCTTCGGAAATGCTGCCTTTGGTTGTCTGGAATTCGCGCGGAACGGAAATTCCGTAGCCGTCGTCCCATACCGACATCACCATAGGCACCTGTAAAACACCGGCTGCGTTGATCACTTCCCAGAAAGGACCTTCCGAAGTGGAAGCGTCACCAATCG
The DNA here is from genome assembly GCA_002432085.1 of Flavobacteriales bacterium UBA5871. Classification (GTDB taxonomy): domain Bacteria; phylum Bacteroidota; class Bacteroidia; order Flavobacteriales_D; family Crocinitomicaceae; genus Fluviicola. The sequence continues at coordinate 2,477 of DJFN01000192.1, read as the reverse complement.
TTCCGAAAGCGACTTCGTTTCCGCCGTTGCTGAATTTTTTGAAAGCTTCCAGGTCTTTCAGCGTCGGGTGATTGCGGTAAATCTTGGAAGCTTGTGCGAGTCCCAGCAAACGCGGCATTTGCCCACCTGTAGGTGAAATATCGCCGGAGCTGTTCTTTTGTTTCATGAGGTCTTTCCATTCGCCGTTTGCGTCGAGGTTGCGCGTAGCGAAGTGACCGCCCATCTGGCGACCGCCGGATTGTGGTTCCAGCTCGACATTCGTGTGACCGTAGAGTCCGGCAAAATACTGCTGAACCGTCAATTGACCAATGGCCATCATCAGCGTTTGATCGCGGTAATAGCCCGAACGGAAATCACCGTCCTGGAATTGTTTCGCCAGAGCAAGCTGTGCCAGTTCTTTTCCGTCGCCGAAAATACCGAACTTGGCTTTGCCGGTCAGTACTTCACGACGTCCCAGCAACGATGCTTCCCTCGACAAACATGCCAGCTTATAGTCATTCAATACTTCTGTTTTGAATGTTTCAAAGTCTACTGCCTGATTTGTTTCCACTGATGTCTGGGTTGCCATATTAATTTTTATTTGGGGTGAACAAATATAGGGAATCTTAACCAATAACAGGGCGGTTGTTAATAACACGAAAGCGGCCTGTTTCTCAAAACAAAACCGCTTTCGTGATCTTTAAATTTACGTCACTCCCAGGTATCGAAAGGCTCGTTGGCATAGAGCATTCCGTTGTATTCATGATCAGGGTTATCTACACGCAAATCTTTTATATGTAGCAACTTGTCTTTCGGAACTTCAATGATCACTTGAATTTCCTGGTTGCGTAAACCGTCCTGCTTAGGAAAGTTGTAGTAGGGGTCGATCATCAGCTTGTTTCCCTTGAGCTCGATCGTGTTTTTGATCCGGTTGCAGCGTTTGAGAGCTGAATTTCTATCGACACCATGGGCTTGATAAACCTGGTAAATGTGGAACAGTGAATCGTCTGAAGCGCGGTAAGTGACCAGAATCCCTTCGGTATAGATCCGGCCGTGCTCGACAGTCAGAAACTCCATTCCACCGGTGGAAAGAATGCGCTTGTGCGAAACATAATGCGGAATTTCTTCCACCACGAGATCGTCGGCGCTCAATGTCAGATGCTGTTGTTCAACTTCAGCATAGACAGCCATGTCGCGTCCCGTCTGCATTCCGGCAACAAACCCGCAGATAAAGCCAACCGCTACGAGCAACGAGGAAGTGACCAGGGCAATTTTCAGCGGACGTCGGTATTTATCCGTCAGCAAGCGAATACCGAGCAGGATAAATGTTGCCGGAATCAGGAATCCGGTGAGCAGAATGCCGGCCCACATGAGACTGCGGGTACTGTCGACCGGAATCAGGATGGTGAAAAATTCCCGAACGGACAGGTAATCGGTGTCGCCGGATGCGGGGATTACATCCACTGCGCCGCTGATGAATAAGGTGTAAAATACCAGCCACAACAGTGATAGAGCGATCATACCGAAACCTGCAATCCGTCCAAGTTGGTGCAAAACGAATTTCGCGCGTTTTACGTAAGGATCGTTTCCGGCTTTGAACCGGTCACGAGCGCGCTGCGTGTCGTCTTTAATACGATCTGTTGCTTTTACGAATTCTTCTTTAAGCGTGTCCACCGTTACGGCTTTTCCCTGCATGCGCAGTCTGTCGGAAGGCGTCACTGCGCTCGGAACGATGATCCAGAACAGGATGTAGGCCGGAACGCCAGTTCCTGTGAAGAACAGGATGACGAAAATAATACGCATAATCACCGGATCGATGTTCAGGTAGGCGGCCAGACCGGCGCAGACACCACCCAGCATGCTGTTTTCCGGATCGCGGTAAAGCCTGCGTGAACCCGAAGTGGAAGTCTCGGCCGTCGTTTCCTTGCGCTGTTCCTGTTTTGGCTCTGTTTCTTCGGAGATAACTTCCGGCTCGCCCAGAGAAGCGATTCCTGTTTCCACATCGTTCATGTTCACTACTTTGCGTGTTTCACCCAGGTAGCTGACGATCAGCTCGGCGAAGCGCATTTCGATGTCTTCCATGATTTCCGCAATGCCTTCTTCGGCGTTGAGGGATTGTTCGAGTCGGTGGAGGTATTGTTGCAGGCGTTCGTAAGCGTCTTCTTCAATGGTGAAGAGCTGTCGTCCTAAATGTATTGAGAGCGTCTTTTTCATAATGCATTAGTTTTTTGTGATGGTTTCCACTGCATGCTGCAGCTCGTTCCAGGTAGTGATCAGCGCCGCGAGGGAGGTTTTTCCTGCCTCTGTAATGGCGTAGTATTTTCGGGGCGGTCCTGCGTTGGACTCTTCCCAGCGATAGGTGAGGAGGTTCATATTCTTAAGCCGTGTCAGCAAGGGATAAAGCGTTCCTTCGACAACGATCAGCCGGGCGTTTTTCAGCTGCTCGAGGATTTCGGAAGGATAAGCTTCCTGCTTGTTGAGTATGCTCAGTATACAGA
>DJFN01000066.1:4664-19583 GCA_002432085.1 Flavobacteriales bacterium UBA5871 | reverse complement strand
GCTGCTGGAAAATGCAGCCGGTTGCGATTCGCTTATTACGCTTTCCCTGATCATTCATCCCGTTATCGATCAGACAATTCCCGTAACGGCCTGTAACAGCTATACATTTGGCGGAACGCCTTATACGACAAGCGGAACGTATTCGCATACGTTCACCAGCGTATATGGCTGCGATTCCACGGTGACGATCGAGCTGACAGTCAACCAATCGAATTCGGGCTCGGAAACGATTACCACGTGCGAATCGTATTCCTGGAACGGCACGGTTTATACAACGAGCGGCATCTATACTGCGGAACTTGTCAATCAGCAAGGCTGTGATTCCCTGGCAACACTCAACCTGACGATTCTGCCTGCCAGCACGGGAAGCGAAACGGTAACGGCGTGCGACAGCGTTACCTGGAATGGCACCAATTACACAACCAGCGGCGTTTATTCGGCTGTGCTCGAAAACCAGCTCGGCTGTGATTCGGTTGTGACGCTCAATCTGACCATTCATTCCTCGGCTGCCGGATCGGAAACAATCGTCTCCTGTGAGCCTTATACCTGGAACGGAACGTCCTATTCGACCAGCGGAACCTATTTTGCCTTATTGGAAACCGTTCACGGCTGCGATTCAACGGCAACGCTGTTCCTGACGATTGGTCAACCGTATTCGGCTGTTTCTACCATTACTTCCTGCGGACCTTATACCTGGACGGATGGTGTGATCTATACAACTTCCGGAACCTATCACCAAAACCTGCAAACAAGCCTTGGATGTGATTCCACGCTGACGCTGACGTTAACGGTGACAGCGATCCCGGAAATGGTCGTGATGGATAACGGCGAAGGTTTGCTCACATCGACCGTTGCGGGAGCCTATCAATGGGTAGATTGCGGTACAGGCGACGCGATTACCGGGGCCGACGAACAGGAATTTACTCCGTTGGAAAACGGATCGTATGCCGTTATCGGTACGACAGCCGGATGTTCCGATACGTCCGATTGCATTTTAATCGATTATCTGACGATCGAACAGCTCGACGTGAATGATATAACCGTTTATCCGAATCCTTTTCATGATCAGCTGACGATCGTTTTTCCGGGACAAACCGCCCATATGAAGATTACGGATGTGTCGGGCAAACAACTGGCTACAATGGATGTCGTTTCCGGAGAGCCGGTGGATCTTTCGGCATTGATTCCCGGTATGTATTATGTGACTGTTCATGCGGCTGAGAGAATTGTGGTTTATACTGTTGTGAAGAACTGACGGAATTATCACTTATCAAAGGGTGCAAATTGAAGAGTTTGAAGTTGGAAGTTTGAAGTTAGCGAGGTGTACTATCGACACAGAATTGGTTTTTCGGGTTACTTTTATACGAAACCGTACATCCATACGTTGAACGGGTTATCAGCCCGACAACGAAACTATGAAGCTACTGTCGTTACTACCTTCTGTGAAACAAGCCTTTGCATCTGTCGCTGCGTTTTTCGTGTTGCTGCTGATTCCGGTAATCGGAACTGCGCAAACCGATCTGGGGAATGTATTTGCGATCAATGAGGATTTGCTGAACGAACACATCGTGCGCGAGGTGAACAAGCTTCGGAAAAAGGCACATGCAGACTCGCTTTCCCTTCGAAGCGAATTGTCGGAAGCAGCCCGTTTCCATGTCGGCTACATGCGTTCCAAAAAAAAGCTTACGCACATAGAGCGCTTCAACAAGCAGATGAAAACGCCGAAGAACCGCGTGGATTTTTACGGCGGACTGTTCCACATCGTGGGGGAAAACGTGCAGCTGAACAACATGAATTTCGGTGCGCCGGCGACCGATAAAAAACATCCGCCGATCAATACCTACGAGCTGCTGGCCGAAGCGCTGGTAACGACCTGGAAGAACTCGCCGCCGCATTATGCGAATATGATCAACGGCGATTTCGAATCCACTTATACGGCCATTTCGGTTACCGAAGACGGCAAGATATACGCCTGTCAGCTTTTTGGAGGACCGGTCTATGATGACAAATACAAGGAGCTCAACGATACCGTAAATTATAAACCGGAATCGGATGCGCGCTGTAACTGGTGTAAAAAACGGCCACCGGTCGGAACCGTTATGGTGACGGAAAACCGCGAGATCTTTTTCGTTTTTCAAACGGGGCTGCGTTGGCCTCGCTGGGGAGCTTCACGAATGCGGCTGTTTAATCCGTGGAACGACGGACTGGCTGCGGATATCGTTCTGAAATCGCAGTACCCGTGCGACAGCAGCTCGTATTTCAATGGTCGTCGCGGTGTGCGTGGAATTCCGCTTCCGCCTGTTTACAAGAAGGATTTCGGGCTGATCGGCGTGTTCAATACAAGCATCTACCTGGGAAAAATTCCGGATTATGTCGCCGAAGAATTCGAAGTGAACGTAACAGTCGTCAAGAACAAACGCACCTGCTCGAACATACAGTTCCATGTAATTCCGTCTGAATTTCATGTAAATATCCCGCTCGACTTCGGTTTCGCGCCCGGAACTTCGACGGTCAAAGGCTTTAAACGCGATACGCTGATGGAAAGACTTTACTTTGACAAATCGGCTGTCGAACCTGGCGATACTTCAACGCTGGCAGGACTTGCGCAGTTTATCGGGCTGAATAAAAATCGCATCGAACGGGTCGAGCTTGCGGGATTTGCCAGCATAGAAGGAAAAACCGACAACAACGTGCGGCTTTACAGCGAACGGGCGAGCTACCTGAAGAAATACCTCGCGGAGCTGGGAATCGATACGAACACCATCCGCACGACCGCCAATGAGAATTTCGGCGATTTCCGGGAATCCATCGTCGGTACGTCGTATGAAAAACTCGGCGAATTAACCGACAAAGAGCTAAAGGAACGGCTGACAGATGAAACGCCNNTGGAACCGTTTCTGAAAGAGCAGCGTTATGTCGAAGTGCACATCATTTCAAAGGATACCACGAGCTTCTATTTCTCGAAAGAGATCGTGCAGCAATTGCTGAATGCCGCCATAGCCAAGCGAGACAGACGCGCGTGTGTCGGGTTGCAGCGAATCCAGTACCGGTTACTGCTCGACGGTGAAATGACGCTTTCCGATCTGGATTCCATCTCCTACCCTTTCAACAGGAAATTCTTCCTGCCGATTCACAACGAAGCGATCATGCGTTTCCAGTTGGATACGCTGAATTCGGGGCGCTATGACCGGCTCGAATCGGATTTGCTGCAGCTCTNNGCTTCGCACCTCGCTGGCGATCCTGGAATATTACAAATACAGCGCGGGCGGCCTGAAATTGAACCACCGGAAATACTACAAACGCCTGCGCAGGAAGAAATATGTGGATCCGGTTCAGAAGTCGCGTATGCTGCTGAATTTCGCCTCTGATACCGACTGGTCGAAACACCGCCCGATCTATGCCAGACGCGTAAGAAGCGTTGTTTCGAGAGCCAAGCTGGATGTCGACAAAACCTTCGAGCTGGCAACTTATTACGCGTACTTCAACATGCCGAAGATCGCTTATGATTTAACGAAGCGCAAGATCGACGACACGAAAAATCCTCAGGATCTGATCTTTTTCCTGAAGCTGATCTACCTGATGGACATTCGCATGTCGCGGAACGAATACCTGCGTTATTTCGAGCGGATCCGAAAGTATTCAGGGAAAGAGTTCTGCACGTTTTTCAATAGTCCGGCGCTTAATTTCCAGATTTTCGACGATGAGGAAGTGAAGGCGGTTTATTGTGAAGAATGTGGAGGGAATTAGGAATTAGCAATTATGAATTATCAAGGAATGGAAAATTGAAAGAGAGATTCCTGTGATGATGAAAGTGGAAAAGCTTCAGGTTCACCGGTAATTCCAGGAGTGAAGAATGCTGTCGCGGGTTTCTTTTGTCTTGATTTTCAATTCGGGACCGACAAGCCTGCCGTTTTTTTCTTTTTGTAAAAATCCTTCGACTTTATTCATTCTGTAGTAAGTGGTCGAACTGAGAAACCATTGTTCGTCGGGGTCAATCGCCAAACGCAGATGATCTTCTTCCTGGGTAATCCCGATCGAATCGAAATACAGAAATTTGGAGCGCATGAAAGCTGTCTTCGTTTTTCGGAACTCGCGTTCTTTTTGCGGAGAAATCTCGAACCAGGATATTCCTTCTTTTCCGGTTTTGTCAGTGGAATAAGCTTTTACGTCCAGGTAAGACTGCAGCGGTAATCCGTGATGCGTTTTCCGGAAACGGTTCTGGCTCATGCCTTTGTTGTCGTGCGATTTGCAGGCGGCGGCGAGGAGAATAAGTGACAGAAAGAGGATCGTTCTCATGACTCAACAAATGTAAACTGAAAAGGAATTGAAAAAGCACGCTTCTTTTTCACTGTAAGTCCCAAAACAAAGCTTGCTCAGCTGTAGTCGTTTCAGAATCCGTACCTTTCAATCGAAGAAAGCGGCATGAAATTCGACAAATATTTTCCGACGGAACGGCTGAGATCTTATATCCAGTATTTTGTTATTTCGGAAAATGAAGCCGAAAGCGTGTACAAGGTTTTTCCTTCGCCCGGACTTGTGATCGGCTTCCAGTACAAAGGCCGGCTGGCCGTTGTGACGAATGGCGGCGAACAATCGCTTTCTTCGGCCGGCGTTACAGGTATTTCCGATGCTTACAAGGTTTTCCGGAACTCTGCCGGAACCGGAACGGTGCTCGTGTATTTCACCGAAACCGGGTTTACGCATTTTTCATCGCACCCGGCTAATGAGCTGTTCAATTTAAGTACAGGGCTCGACGTTTTATTCGAGCGCGATCAGATCGAAGCCGTGGAAGAAAAGCTGTCGTTTGCAAACGACGACAAGCAACGCATCCGCGTTGTGGAACAGTTCCTGTTGTCACAGCTGAAGAACATCGAAGCCGACAAACTGATCTTGGAAGCGGTCCGAAGGATCTACCAGAGCAACGGAACGATCCGCATCAAGGAGCTGATCGAACAGCTGTTTATCAGTCAGAGCCCGTTTGAGAAACGATTTCGCAAAGTGGTGGGAACGACACCGAAAAAATTTGCGTCGATCGTTCGCTTCCATACCGTGCTGAACAACCTGGATAACAGCAAGTCGCTGACGGAAATCTGCTATGAATACCAGTTTTTCGACCAGGCGCATTTCATCAAGGATTTCAAGCACTATACGGGCGATACGCCGGAACAGTTCAAGCGCGGTTTATAAACGGGAAACTGCTTATTCATCAGCGATGCCCATGGTAGGTTTCCCACGAATACACGAAGGATGAGCTGTATGCAAATTTGCTACGAATGGATCCGCCTTGCGGATCTGCGTGAATGATGAAAGCAGTTCGTAGTTATAACGGCAATTCGTTTCATTCTGTTGCGATGCCCATGGTTGGCTTCCCGCGAATTAGCGAATTGACGCGAAGGTCTACCGCTAGCTAACAGACTTATTGGAAGCACTTTATTCGTGCAAATTCGCTAATTCGTGGGGCATAATACAAAGTTCTTCCTGTAGATCAACGATTTTTTACAATCGCAGCAGCTCGTGAAGCAGGATCTTTGCCGGGTATCTTTTAGCAGAACAATGAACAAAACAGTTTTGACGGTCGCCCTTATTTTTGGTCTGGGGGCGTGTCGTTTAACCTTTCAAAATCAGGAACCGATGTTTACACCAGAAGAAATCAAAGCAGCTCACAGCAAAGTGAAATCCGGTGCGGACTTTCCGGCATTTATCCGGGATATCAAAGCACTCGGCGTTGTTTCTTATGAAACATTCGTCGCGGACGGACNNCACCGGCGAAGTACGAGCTTTTAGTCATTGCGGATACGTGCGATAAAGAAGCGTTCGTCGCCGATCTGAAAGCGCACCAAAAGGGACAATCCGATTACCCTAGCTTTATCGAATCATGCGCGAAATATGGCATCGAAAAATGGGTGGTGTCGATTCCTGCTATGACGTGCACGTATTACGACAAGGCGGGGAAAGAAGTGTTGGTGGAAGAAATTCCGGAGTGAGCAAAAGCTTACGCTGATTTCAATGTGGCCTATAACGTGCTGCGATTCCGGTAAATCCCTATTTTAGTAGCAAACGCTGCCGTTATGAAAAAAACACTTCTGATTATCGCCGGATTGCTGGCGTCCTTTGCGCTTGGTTTTTACATTTGCATGAGGCTGAATCCGATGCCGTCGACCGAACAGGCGGCGAAAACGGAGGAGAAACCGGCCATGCAAACCCACAAAGAAAAAGAAGGACATATGAAATTAGGCGCATTTTCCATCAGCCTGAGCGTTAAAGACCTCAAGACTTCCAAAACGTTTTACGAAAGCCTCGGCTTCAGCCATTTTGCTGGAAGCGAAGCACAGAATTACCTGATCATGAAGAACGGAAACGCGCTCGTAGGATTATTCCAGGGCATGTTCCAGGGAAATATCCTGACATTCAACCCGGGATGGGATGAGAACGCACAGAACATCGAGCAGTTCGACGACGTACGAACGATCCAGAAAGAACTGAAAAGCAAAGGCATTCAGCTCGACAGCGAAGCCGACGAAAAAGGCTCAGGACCGGGCAGCATCATGCTGAAGGATCCGGATGGAAACGTCGTGCTGATCGATCAGCATCGTTAAGTCATTCTTAATTCTCAAGCTATGGCAGGAATTAAAACGAAAGTGCACAACGGCGATGTAATCCATTTTATCGATGCGTTCGCCGATACGGAGCAGAAAAAACAGGACAGTTACGAGCTCATCCAGCTGATGCAGGATTTCACCGGGTTCGAGCCGAAAATGTGGGGACCGTCCATTATCGGGTTCGGAAGCTACCACTACAAATCGGATCGCAGCCGTCAGGAGGGCGACATGCCGCTGGTAGGATTTTCTCCCAGGAAAGCTGCCATTTCGCTTTACGTTTATACAGGTTTGCAGGAACACGCCCATTTGCTGGAAGGCCTCGGGAAATTCAAGATGGGAAAGGCCTGTATCTACGTTAAAAAGCTTTCCGACATCGATCAGGAACAGCTGAAAAAGCTGATGGGAGCATCGATTGATTGGGTGAAGGAAAAGTATGGATAGAGGGATTTCAGGGACGTCAGGAGAGCAAGACATCAGGACGTCAGGATATCAGGAGATTAAGACTTCAAGATATTAGGATTTCACGATGAATAAACCTTGATAATTCATATTTAAGCATTTATAATTTATCGTTGTCTCCCCTATGTCCTATAGAAACCATTGATAATCAATAGTAATTCCGGATTTGTCCCGGTACTGTCTTCAAGCAGATCTTTCGGATTGTTTAGAAATTGTATAAAACGTTGAATTTCTGTAAAAGTGTATATTTATCGGGTTGCAATTAACCGGATTGACTAACTGATGAGCAGAAGCGGCTACGCAAGCGTTTTAATCTTCCTTTTTCTGGCAATCTCCTGCCCTGCTCCTTCCTACGCGAAAGACAAGGACGAACAGGTTGTTCGATGGTACCTGGTGCAGTCGGAAAATCTGATGGTGAATAACCTCGATTCGGCGCTGACCGTAGCATTGAAAGCGAAGGAAAAGCTGAAAGGCATTCAATCGATCGAATTACGGGTCGAAGTGTTGAACCGTCTCGGAGATATCTACAAATCCAAAGGCGATCATACGGCTTCGATGAACTGTTACCTCGAGTCAAAATCGATTGTCGAGGATGAGCTCCGACAACAGTCTCGCAAACAAAGTACCGTAAAGCTGCTGTTGCTGAAATCCGACGTCCGGATGAAAATCGGGGTGCTTTACCTGCAGCGCAGGAATTACAAAAAGAGCCTCGAACACCTTGAAGAAGCGCTTACCGTACTGGAGCTGATGAATTCCAAATCGCCCGAGGTCGTGCTTCGCAAGCTGAAGATTTACAACAACATGGCGGCAGTCTTCATCAGGCAAAGCGATTACAATACGGCGCTGGTTTATTTCCGGAACGCGCTCGAGCTGAACAAGATCATCCGCGATCAAAACTACGAAGGCGCTATTCTGAACAACATCGGTATCTGTCACCTCGAGAAAAAAGAGCTGGACCTGTCGAGCCATTATTTCCATAAATCACTGAAGATCCGTCAGCAAACGGGCCTCNNCGACATGGCCGGACAGGCACAGGTGTTGAACAACCTCGGCAAGAACGAAGTGTTCCTGGCCAATTTCCGGCAGGCGGCCGTTTATTTCGATCGGTCGCTGACCATGAGCCGTAAAACCGGCAACAGCGAATCGGCCCTGGTTTCGCTCGAATCGCTTTCACTTGTCCACGATACATTGGGCGATTACCGCACAGCGTTAAAGTATTACCGCCAGTTCAAGGAACTGAACGATCGCATTTTCAATACAGAAAGCAAAAGTGCGATCGTAACGCTGGAAGATGCGCATAAACGCGAAAACGAAAAGAAAGCCTACGAGTTGGAGCTGCGTCAGAAAGAAGCCGATGCTTCGAAAGCTTCGGCGCGGATCTTTGGGTTGATTGCCCTGTTATTGGTGGCTTCGCTGGTCATTATCGTTATGCGCAGCCGGATCAAAACAGCAAAGCTCAAGCAGGAAAACCTCGATCTCGCGAGGCAGCAGCTGGAGGAAAGCCTCGAGTTCAAGGAACGCGAGCTGACGGCAAAAGCATTGGTTCTGTTGCAGAACAACGAGCTCATCTCACGCATCACCGATAGTCTGAATAAGGCCAAGTATTCGTTCAGCCGGGAAAATCAGCACCTCATTCAAGAGATCATCAACGACCTGCGTTCGGGTCAGCACAACGCCGCGTGGGAAGAGTTCGAAGCGCATTTTACGAAAGTGCACACGCATTTCTACAAGGCTTTGCAGGAGCAGTTTCCTTCGCTGACTTCCAACGAGATGAAATTGTGTGCGTTCCTGCGATTGAATATGTCGACCAAGGACATTTCTTCGATTACCAATCAATCGGTGAACAGCATTACGGTGGCTCGTTCGCGGCTGCGTAAAAAGCTGGGGATCGATGGTGAGGATGTGCATTTGATTCATTTTCTGATGAGTCTGGAATAGGAAGACACGATGCACTTGGTAAAGATTTTCCACGAATTAACGAATGCGAAATTGTCTGCCAGCTAGCTGACAGGAGGCCGTTTTGTGTATCTGTACGCTTGCATTTTCAGGAAAAAAAAGTTTGTCGAGACTTGTAATCGCATTACCAATGCGCTTTTTTACTGCCTAAAACAGCGAAAAATATTTCACTTTATTCAGGTGTAAATCAACAAGATAAACCTCCTTGTAATGTAAATGTAATGGAGTGTTTTCGGGCTGTACAGTAATTGTAACCGGATAGATTAGTTGGCAGGAAAAAAATGGCTCTACTTTGGCTCCGGCTCTCCTTGTCCATCATTCTAAAACACTCAAAAACACATGAAAAAAAGATCATTACTTATGCTGACATGCGTGTTCTCACTGAACGGGTTTTCACAGTTCATCGTCAAGCCAGATTCCTATATGGAAACCTATGATGTTTCCAATGACGGCGATGTGGTTGGCTATACCGACTGGGGCGGTCCTTACTTCATCTGGTACCCGGAAACCGGCAACGTCGACTCTATTTACGGACTCGCTCCGGGCAACGGCATCGGCAGCCACGCGATGTTCTCGAACGATGGCTTGTTCCTTTCTGGAACGACGGAAGGTCCGGACGGTCCGGTAATGGCGCGTTACGACAGAGCGGGCGATACGTGGTCGGTACTGGGCAGCCTTGGCTGGAGCATCGATGGAACATGGAGCGGCGGCTACTCGATCTCCGGGGACGGATCAACCGTTGTAGGAAACTCCTGGGCCGATACGACAGGTGGTTATGCCTATTCGCATGCTATTGCCTGGAATCAGGAAGAAGGCATTATGGACCTCGGAACGATGTATTTCGGCCGAAGCACACGTGCCAATGACGTTTCCGGGGATGGTTCCGTAGTCGTAGGCTGGCAGGATTACAACGGTCCGTGGAAATCGGCTGTATGGCGAAAAGACCCGAATGGCGGTTATTTCCCGAATGAATACATTCTGATCGATCCGCAGGGCGACCCGACAGACGAATACAATCAGGCGGGCGAATGTACGGCCATTTCAGCAGACGGTAACTGGATTGGCGGAGCAGGCGATTTCGCGAACAACGGCAATCCGTGGATCTGGAGCGAGACCACAGGTTTTATTGACCTGGGAACATTGGCTCCGGGCGGAATGGGCTACGTAGCCGCATTGAATAACGACGGTACGCTTGCTGTTGGAAGAATCCAACAGGGGCCGTGGGATCCGGAACTGGCGTTCGTCTGGACACCGCAGGGGGGAATAGAGGATTTGAATGAATATGCCCAGACGACGCTAGGCCTGGATCTTGGCAACAATGTGATCTACTCGGCCAACTGTATGTCGCCGGATGGCAGCTACATTGCCGGATACGGTATCGATACGGTTACGTTTGACTTTATTGCTTACCGCATGAGCATGGAGACGCTTGACGTCCACGAAACAGCGGAACACTATTTCAACGTGTATCCGAACCCGGCAACCAACGTCATCACGGTTGACTGCTTGGGAAATGCCACCATTACAATTACCAGTCCGAGTGGTCAGATCATCGAACAGATCGAGACGACCGGAAAACAGCAAATCGATATCTCCGCTTATGCTGACGGCATTTACTTCGTCACAGCGCAATCGGAATCGAACAATCATCTCAAAACAATGCGATTAGTTAAACAGTAGTAGTAGTTAGTTTACAGTAGTCTCTGGCCGTTCAGAGAGCATCCACTATTCATCCCGACAGCGTGTCTTTGAGGCACGCTGTTTTTGGTTATAACCGATTTTTCTACCTTTAGCTGCATTCAATCATTAAGACATGTCCACTCCAAAGCCGACAACCATTGACGAATACATTGCAACAGCTCCGGAACACGCGCAAAAAATGCTGTATGAGCTTCGAAAGCTGCTGAAAGAAGTGGCTCCGGATGCAAAAGAAGCCGTAAAGTGGGGCTCGCCTGTTTTCGAGGAAAACCGCATTCTGTATGCTTTTTCCGCGTTTAAAAATCACGTGAATTTCATGCCGACAGCTTCCACGCTGGAACATTTCCCCAAAGAGCTGGCGAATTACAAAACCGGCAAGGGAACGGTACAGCTTCCTTACGATCAACCGCTTCCGATCGAGCTCATCCGTAAGCTGGCCGAGTTCCGCGCAAAGGATGTTCGGGAGAATGACGCGCGGTGGATGTAGCCTGTTCGTTTTCTCACACATATAAACCGGTAATCTGCTCTTTTTCTCTTATTTTCGGGACTTTATCATCCGGACAGCTCCACTGAAAACTACGATCGATGGAAAAAGAATTAAAGCAGGAAATTATCCAGTGGGATGTCAAGTCCTGGTCGAAAGCCCTTGATTTCTGGGAAAAGAATGTCGATTGGAGCAAGGTTGAAACTGCTTTGGAAATAGGTTCCAAAAAAGGCGGACTTTCCTTATGGCTCGCGCTGAAGGGCGTTCAAACGGTTTGCTCGGATGTCAAAGACACTGCGGAAACTGCCCGTCCGTTTCATGAGCAGCACGGCGTAGGATCGCTGATCACTTACGAAGACATGATTGCGACCGATATTCCTTATGAAAACCATTTCGATGTTATCGTTTTCAAATCGGTTATGGGAATCGTGGGCATCAACGACCAGTTCGATCAGCAACAGCTTGCTTTCCGGCAAATCCATAAAGCTTTGAAAAAAGGCGGTAAATTGTTGTTCGCGGAAAACCTGTCTGCTACTTACGTTCACCAGCAGTTGCGCAAACGGTTCCTGAAATGGGGCGAAGGCTGGCGGTATGTTACGATGAACGAAATGAAAACCCTGCTCGGGCCTTTTTCATCTTATGAGCTGAAAGCTACCGGCGTTCTTGCTACTTTCGGAAGAAGCGAACAACAACGAAGCGCATTGGCTGCGATGGACAATCTGATACTGAATAACGTTTGTCCGAAGAGCTGGAAGTATATCGCCTACGGAATTGCCGAGAAATAACGACCATGAGCGAAAAAAACCTGCGCACCTGCCCGAAAGGCCATCAGTACTACAAAAGCTCGGATTGTCCGACGTGTCCGATCTGCGAGCAGGAGAAAAAACCGGAGAACGGCTTCCTTTCGCTACTTGCAAATCCGGCGCGGAGAGCGTTGCTGCATGTTGGAATCGATACGGTTCAGAAATTGTCGGGCTATAGCGAGCAAGAGATTCTGCAGTTACACGGTATGGGGCCGAAATCGTTGCCAATTTTGCGAGACGCTTTGAAGGAGCACGGCTTGAGTTTCAAAAGCTAATTGAAAATTGAAAATGTAAAATTTAAAAAAGAGCTCCATCAGGTGGGCTCTTTTTTAAATGGAAATTGAAAATGTAAAATGTAAAATGTAAAAGTTATGATGCCCGAACTACTTTTACATTTTACATTCAGAGTTTTACAGCCGATAGCTATCGGCTGNNTTGAAAATGTAAAATTGAAAAGTCAATTTGCCTGGATTAGCTTAAGGGCGTTTATGCCAGATTGCGCCGTTTTTGGTTGTTGTTTTCTTTAATAAGGGGCTGGCGTCGAGCTGACGGGTGGCTTCTTCCAGCG
This sequence comes from Flavobacteriales bacterium UBA5871, assembly GCA_002432085.1. GTDB lineage: Bacteria > Bacteroidota > Bacteroidia > Flavobacteriales_D > Crocinitomicaceae > Fluviicola. The sequence goes on along the minus strand of DJFN01000066.1, from coordinate 7,016 downwards.
AAATTCCTGTCAGAACGGCGTATTCCTTTGCTGTTAGCGAGTTGAAATGCTTCAACAGAACGTTGAGATCCGCTGCTGCCGTTTTCTTCGGAATGCCCGGCACCAATCGGCGAACGGTTTGCTCGAAGGTTTCATACGGCTTGAATCCATAAACCATTTGTTGTTCCTGCTTTTCGTTTACGAAGAACAGGGTCGGGAAGCCTCTTACGCCCATTTGCTTTGCCAATTCCAGATCCTGGTGGAATAATGTCACCGCTGCTCCCGCCATATCGGTCTTGAAGCGATTGGTATCGAGCCCGACTTCCGCCGCAGCTGCAATCAACTGTTCCGGTCGCGTGNNNTTTGTCGTTGTCCTGCAACTGAGCGGCCTTGAACGCAATCGACGGCGGATAGGACGACGACAACGGATCTTCCAGCCACACATCGCCATCGATCGGCATCTGGTAGTAAAGACTCACTTCGTCCCAATGGTGCGCAACGTCACTCGGTTTGCTGATTCCGCCGCTGTTGTAGCTCCAATCGGGCAACAAGCCGCCCATGCGGTAATCGATCTCAATGGAGTCGCCGTATTCCAGTTTCAGCTTGCGTAATTGCGGCTCGATTCCCCAGCAGGATGAACAAATAGGATCTGTGAAGTAAATAATTCGGATCGGCTTATTGGAAGCAGCATTCGTGGCTGCAACCGAATCTTCGGATTGCTGAGGAATTTCGCAGATGCCTTTTTCGGGATCACATAACAAGGGATTCTGGTTCATGGGAGCTGTTTTGGATTGAGCGCAGCCCGCTGTTGCCAGGAGCAAAACGCCGATGAAACTACTGAAGACTTTCATACATTATTGTCGGTCGCACGTATGCTTTGAGGCAGATCGCGCGTATCTTTGTCCAAAGTTGCATTACTTTCAATTGCTGTGCAATAAGTCAGAAAAAGATGACTACCGAAAATACCAATCGCGAAGGTGCCGTTTGTCCGGCCGAAGAAACCCTGAAGCTGCTTTCGGGCAAATGGAAGCCCGGAATTTTCCGCCTGGCCTGTGACGGACCGGTGCGTTTCAGTACGCTGATGCGTGAGCTGACAGGCGCCAATAAGCAAAGTATCACATCCGCGTTGCGGGAGCTGGAAGCCGATGAGCTGCTGGTGAAAACGATCGTCCGGGAAAAGCCGCTGCATATCGAATACCATCTTTCGCAGAAAGGAGAAGCTATTGTACCGATTTTCAGGCAGTTGGAATCACTGAAATAAGAATTATCAATTGGCTAGTTATCAATTATCAAGGAATGGAAAATTCCAAAATGAAAAATTGAAATTGGCTGAAGGTTTCTGTTTCAACTGGTTTCGGGCCAGTGGTTGCGGGGACAATCTTCGGAGCGCCACCAGGCTTTTTTCCGTAAGGAGCAGCCGCAGCGCCAGTCACGGCAGATGCCGGTTTCGGGATTGAAGGCTTCGCAGGCCGGACGGTCGGCAGTTCCTTCACAGACGGCTAATCTTTTCTGATAATCTTCTTCGGGCAGGCGCTCGAAACCATCGGCGGCATGTTTTGCTACGGCTTTACTGAAGTTGGCCGCTTTTTTCCAGAGAGCTGGATCTGTTTTCATACACATTGCAATAAAGCAAACCGGAGTCACTGAACGACCCCGGAATTGCATGAAGTTTTCGACTGAATTACGCCTGATCGTAGTCGTTGTCGTCGCAGGAGCTCGACTTCGGCATGATGATGTTGAAGTAATCTGCGTTCAGGATGATCTGGACCGTTAACCCGTTGTCTTCCGATTCGAAGCCGCAGGTTTCATAACCCGTCATCAGCTCGTTGTTGCTGTTCAGGAAGGAAACACTCCAGCGGTCTTTGCTGGATGACTGCGTTGAAATGGCCACCAACCCGGATTTATCACCGTTCTCCAATGTGCACGGAGCAAGAGTTGAAGTTGGCTGACCTGAACAAACGTGGCATACAATGCAGGATGTGATCTGAGTTCCCGTGTTGTTGACCACCACAAAATTTCCGGTATACGTTGACATAGTCTTATAGTTTAAATGGCTTGCTTTCCTGGTGTAAAAGCTTCGCAAGCCGTGTTAGTTCCCTACTCTGTTAAGGCTTTTCGGGTTGGACCTGGTTCTTGTGAAAATCGCTGCAGCTGTTTTCCTCATTGGAACAAAACAAAGGTCCGGCGAAAGGGAAGGGAAATTCAGAGCAAAACCGCCCGATTGTGAAACCGGGTAGTTTTACGTGGGTGGAGAATATAGCTAATAGCGGTTTTTCTTCTGCCCCGAATGCGTCTGCGGCGGAATGAGCTGTGTGGTAATTATCTTTACAAAATAATCTCGACGTCATTCGCAATATTGCGAATTTGCAAATT